>NZ_JBHXNY010000010.1:0-189886 GCF_042719275.1 Nocardioides sp. NPDC058538
GACCGACGGCGGGCCCCGTCGGTCGAGCCGGGAGGCCGCCTGCGGCCGAGCGTGTCGAGACCAACACAGTCGCTAGGTCAGGCGAGCTTCTCCAGGATCAGCTCGCGGACGCGCTTGGCGTCGGCCTTGCCGCCGGTCGCCTTCATGACCGCGCCGATGAGCGCACCGGCCGCGGCCTGGTTGCCGCCGCGGATCTTCTCGGCGACCGCGGGCTGGGCGGCGATGGCTTCGTCGACGGCGGCGCCGAGCGCGCCGTCGTCGGAGACCACGGCGAGCCCGCGGGCGTCGATGATCTCCGAAACCGTGCCCTCACCTGCGAGAAGGCCCTCGAAGACCTGGCGGGCCAGCTTGTCGGTCAGCGTCTTGGCGTCGACCAGCTTCTGCACCTCGGCGACCTGGACCGGAGTGACACCGAGCTCGGCGAGCTCGACGCCACGGTCGTTGGCGCTGCGGGAGAGCTCAGCCATCCACCACTTACGGGCGGCCTGCGGGGAGGTTCCTTCGGCGACCGTCGCCTCGATCAGCGACAGAGCGCCGGCGGCCCAGACGTCGCGCATCTCCAGGTCGGAGTAGCCCCACTCGACCTGCAGACGGGCCCGCTTGTCAGCAGTGCGCTCCGGCAGGCTCGCCCGCAGCTCCTCGACCCACTCGCGCGACGGCGCGACCGGGACGAGGTCGGGCTCGGGGAAGTAGCGGTAGTCGTCGGCGTCCGACTTCGGCCGGCCGGCCGAGGTGGTGCCGGTGTCCTCGTGGAAGTGGCGGGTCTCCTGGAAGATCGCCTCCCCCGCGTCGAGGATCCCGGCGTGGCGCGACATCTCGAAACGTACGGCCCGCTCGACCGAGCGCAGCGAGTTGACGTTCTTCGTCTCGGTGCGCGTCCCCAGGGTCCCGGTCTCCTTCGGGGAGAGCGACAGGTTGACGTCGCAGCGCATCGAGCCCTGGTCCATGCGTACGTCGGAGACACCCAGACCCAGCAGGATCTCGCGCAGCGCGGCGACGTAGGCCTTCGCCACCAGCGGAGCCTTGGCACCGGTGCCGAGGATCGGGCGGGTGACGATCTCGATCAGCGGGATGCCCGCCCGGTTGTAGTCGACCAGCGAGTAGTCGGCGCCGTGGATGCGGCCGGTCGCGCCACCGATGTGGGTGGTCTTGCCGGTGTCCTCCTCCATGTGGGCGCGCTCGATGTCGATCCGGTAGGTCTCCCCCTCGACCTCGACGTCGAGGTAGCCGTCGTAGACGATCGGCTCGTCGTACTGCGAGGTCTGGAAGTTCTTCGGCATGTCCGGGTAGAAGTAGTTCTTCCGGGCGAACCGGCACCACTCCGCGATCGAACCGTTGAGCGCGAGACCGATCCGGATCGCGCTCTCCACCGCCTTGGCGTTCACGACCGGCATCGAGCCGGGCAGGCCGAGGCAGGTCGGGCAGACCTGGGAGTTGGGCTCGCCACCGAACGTCGCCGGGCAGCCGCAGAACATCTTGGTGTTGGTGTTGAGCTCGACGTGCACCTCGAGCCCGAAGGCCGGGTCGTAGCGCTCCAGCACCTCGTCGAACTCCACGAGAGCCAAAGAATCGGATACAGCCTTCATCGGGCCACCTCCAGCTTGTCGATCGAGAGCACCGGACCGATGGCGCCCTCGAGGGCGGCACCGACGCGGTAGAGACGGGCGTCCTCCAGGACCGGAGCGAGGAGCTGTACGCCGACGGGCAGCCCGTCCACGTCGGAGACCCCGGCCGGGATGGAGATGCCGGGCGTGCCGGCCAGGTTGGCCGGGATGGTGGCCAGGTCCTGCATGTACATGGCCAGCGGGTCGTCGAGCTTCGCCCCCAGCGGGAACGCGGTCGACGGGGAGGTCGGCGAGACCAGCACGTCGACCTGCTCGAAGGCCTTCTTGAAGTCCTCGATGATCAGCGTGCGGATCTTCTGCGCCTGACCGTAGTAGGCGTCGTAGTAGCCGCTGCTCAGCGCGTAGGTGCCGAGGATGATGCGACGCTTGACCTCGTCGCCGAACCCGGCGTCACGGGACGCCTTCATGACGTCCTCGGCGGACGGGTCGCCGTCGGGGGTCACGCGCAGGCCGTAACGCATCGCGTCGAACTTGGCCAGGTTGGAGGAGCACTCCGCCGGCAGGATCAGGTAGTAGGCCGCCATCGCGTGCTCGAAGCTCGGCGTGGAGACCTCGACGACGTCGGCACCCAGCTTGGTGAGCAGGTCGACCGACTCGTTGAACTTGCGCATCACGTCGGGCGCCCAGCCCTCGCCGGCGAGCTCCTTGATGACGCCGACCTTGAGACCCTTGAGGTCACCGGTCGCGCCGGCGCGGGCGGCGTCGACGAGCCCGGTCACCGGGGTGGTCGTCGAGGTGGAGTCGAGCGGGTCGTGGCCGCCGATGAGCTCGTGCAGCAGGGCGCTGTCGAGGACCGTACGGGTCACCGGACCGACCTGGTCCAGCGAGTTGGCCAGGGCGACCAGGCCGTAGCGGGAGACGGACCCGTAGGTCGGCTTCACGCCGACGGTGCCGGTGACGGCACCCGGCTGGCGGATCGAGCCGCCGGTGTCGGTGCCGAGCGCCAGCGGCGCCTCGAAGGCGGCGACGGCCGCGGCCGAGCCACCACCGGAGCCGCCGGGGATCCGGTCGAGCTTCCAGGGGTTCTTCGTCGGGCCGTACGCGGAGTGCTCGGTGGAGGAGCCCATCGCGAACTCGTCCATGTTGGTCTTGCCCAGGATCGGCAGACCGGCTTCCTTGATCTTCTTGACCACGGTCGCGTCGTAGGGCGGGATCCAGCCCTCGAGGATCTTGGAGCCGCAGGTCGTCGGCAGGCCGGTGGTGGTCAGCACGTCCTTGACCGCGATCGGTACGCCGTCGAGGGCATGCAGCGCGTCACCGTTGGCCCGGCGGGCGTCGGAGGCGGCGGCCTGGGACAGCGCGCCCTCGGCGTCGATGTGCAAGAAGGCGTGAACGTCGCCGTCGACCGCGGCGATCCGGTCGAGGTGGGCCTGGGTCAGCTCGACCGAGGTGGTCTCGCCGGCGGCAAGGGAGTCGGCCAGCTCGGCGGCCGACTTCAAAATGAGGTCGCTCATCGCGCTACCTCCGTGAGAACAGGTGAAGCGTACGAAGGCAGCGCGATGACGGCCTCATGGTTCGCTCGCTGACGCTCGCTCACTGCTCGTCCCCCAGGATCCGCGGCACCGAGAATCGCTGGTCCTCGACGGCAGGCGCACCGGAGAGCGCCTGCTCCGGCGTCAGGCACGGGGTCACGACGTCCTCACGGAAGACGTTGGTCAGCGGAAGCGGGTGGGAGGTGGCAGGCACGTCGTCGCCGGCAAGCCCCTGGATCGAGGCGACGGACTCGAGGATCACCTGAAGCTGCGGGGCAAGGTGATCGAGCTCGGCGTCGCTGAGGTCGATGCGGGCGAGGTCGGCCAGGTGCGCGACCTCGTCGCGGGTGATTTCTGGCATGCGCACATCCTAGGTGTCAGCGGCCCCAACTCTCACCTCGGATACACCGAGGCGAGCAGATGACGTCTACGGGGCCTTGTTCGGGCCGCCGCCGTTGGACGGCTTGTCGGTCGGCCTGCCCGCCGAGCTCGGCTGAGCGGGCGCCGCCTGGGTCGGGTCGGCCCCACGGGTGGGGTCGGTCGACGGGGTCGGCTCGGCGGCCTGGGTCGGCTGGGTGCCGGCCGTGGCGCCGGCCCGGCTCGGCGAAGGCTCAGGTGCCCGAGTCGGGTCCGCGGTCGGCTCCGGAGCCGGGCTCTGCGCGGGCGAGGGTCCGCCCTCCTCGCCACGCGGCTTCTTCTCGAGCGCACCGTGGACATCGCCGACCTCGGGTACCTCCGGGCTGCCCACCGGCGCCGCGAGCGCCACGAGCCCGGCAAGCATCACCGAGCTGAAGGCGAGCACCAGTCCCCCACGCCGAGCAGCGGGCGCCGCGGCGGCGCTCCAGGCCCAGATCCGCTCGCGACGGCGCCGCAGGTCGGCGGGCAGGTCGCTGTGGATCGCCGCCCAGCTGTTGATCGGGGCCAGCGCGTAGCCGATCCCCTGGAAGCCGAGCAGCGCGGCGATGGCGAGCCCTGTCGACCCGCCGAGTGCGCCGACCAGGACCGCCATGGCCAGGCAGGCGACTGCGGCGAAGGTCTCCACCAGGTTGCCCCGAACCACGTCTCGCACCCGCGGCCGCCCCTTGATCTTCGGCGTACGCAGGAAGGTGCCCTCGCGCGAGACCAGCCCGAGCCATGAGGCACGTGCGACGGTCGCCGCGAGCGCCAGCCACAGCCCGAAGGCACCGATCGCGTCGCGCCAGGAGGCCCCGCTGCGCAGGCGGCGGACCAGCGCGATCGAACGGGCCGCGCCGAAGAGCACCAGCGCGACGGTGGCGAACAGGAGGAGTCCCGAGAGGCGGCGTACGACAAGTCCCCCGCCCAGCATCAGGTCGAGAGCGCCCGAGATCAGGAAGAAGGTGAACAGGGCTCCAGCGAGGTCGCCGAACCACTGCAGCCCGCCGACGAGGTAGGCCCAGCGCTGCGCCAGGGTCATCTGGTTGTCCTCGGTGCGACGCCCGGGCAGAAGCGAGCGCCAGTGCATACGCAGGATCTGGATGCCGCCGAAGCACCACCGGAACCGTTGCTTCTTGAGCGTCTCGAAGGTCAGCGGCATCACGCCGCGGCCGTAGGAGCGGTCGACGTGCATGCCGTTGTAGCCCATCTTCAGCAGCCGCAGCGACAGCTCGGCGTCCTCGGTGATGCACCACTCGTCCCAGCCGCCGGACCGGACCAGCGTCGAGCACGGCGTCACACTATGGGGGGGGTATCGGTGACCAAGTCCAGAGCCCCGACCGGGAGGTCGATTTCTGGCGCCGAGACGTCGAACTCTGACTACTCGGCGTCAGAAACTGGCGTCTCGGCGGGGCCGTTTTCGAGGAGGGCCTTGAAGGCTGCCTCGGTCAGGATGGGGAGGCCCAGCTCTTCGGCCTTGGCTGCCTTGGAGCCCGCGCTCTCACCGACCACGACGTAGTCGGTCTTCTTGGAGACCGAGCCCGCGGCCTTGCCGCCGCGGCTGATGATCGCCTCCTTGGCGCCGTCGCGGGAGAAGTCCTCCAGCGAGCCGGTGACCACGATGGTCAGGCCCTCGAGGGTCCGCGCCACCGACTCGTCGCGCTCGTCGGCGAGGGAGACCCCGGCCGTACGCCACTTCTCCACGATCTCCTGGTGCCAGTCGACCTGGCGCCACTCGACGATGGCCTCGGCGATGATCCCGCCGACGCCCTCGGTGGCGGCCAGCTCCTCCTGCGAGGCCGCCCAGACGGCGTCCAGCGATCCGAACTCGGTGGCCAGAGCCCGGGCCGCGGACGGGCCGACGTGGCGGATGGACAGCGCGACCAGCACCCGCCACAGCGGGACCTGCTTGCGCTCCTCGAGGTTGCGCAGCAACCCCAGCGCGTTGGCGTTGAGCACGCGGTCGCCGGCCCCGGCCTCCTTCTCGGCCTTCTTCGCCGCGCGCGTGAAGAAGGCGGTGGTGGCGAGCTTGGCCTCGTCGAGCGAGAAGATGTCGCCCTCGTTGGTGATCACCTCGGCGGCCAGCAGCGCGTCCGCCGCCTCGTAGCCCATCCCCTCGATGTCGAAGGCACCCCGACCGGAGGCGAAGAAGACCCGCTCCCGCACCTGCGCGGGGCAGCCGCGGTGGTTGGGGCAGCGCAGGTCCTTGTCGCCCTCCTTCTGCTCGGCGAGCGTGGTGCCGCACGCGGGGCACTCGGTGGGCATCACCCACTCCGGCAGCCCCTCGGGTCGCAGCGGCAGCACCGGACCGAGGATCTCCGGGATCACGTCGCCTGCTTTGCGCAGAATGACGGTGTCGCCGGGGCGTACGTCCTTCCGCTTCACCTCGTGGGCGTTGTGCAGCGTCGCGCGCTCGACGGTCGAGCCGGCGACCTTGGTCGGCTCCATGACGCCGAAGGGCGTGACCCGGCCGGTGCGGCCAACGCCGACGTCGATCGCGAGCAGCTTGGCGTTGACCTCCTCCGGCGGGTATTTGTAGGCGATCGCCCACCGTGGCGCGCGGCTGGTCGAGCCGAGGCGGCGCTGCAACGAGATCGCGTCGACCTTGATGACGACACCGTCGATCTCGTGCTCGGTGACGTCATGGCGGTGCTCGCCGAAGTAGCTGATGAACTCCTCGACCTCGGCGAGGGTCTTGAGCACCTTGACCCGCTTGGAGGTGGGCAGTCCCCAGGCCTTCAGGGCGTCGTACGCATGCGACTGGGCGACCGGCTGGAAGCCCTGCCGGGCACCGATGCCGTGGCAGACCATCCCGAGCTCGCGGGTCGCGGTGACCCGCGGGTCCTTCTGGCGCAGCGACCCGGCGGCGGAGTTGCGCGGGTTGGCGAACATCGGCTTGCCCGCGTCGACCAGGGAGGCGTTGAGCTTGTCGAAGGCCTCGATCGACAAGAAGACCTCGCCGCGCACCTCGACCAGGTCGGGCACCGGGAACTCGTCGGTGCCGGTGAGCCGGTGCGGGATGGACTTGATGGTGCGTACGTTCGGGGTGACGTCCTCGCCCGTGCGGCCGTCGCCGCGGGTCAGCGCCCGGACCAGGCGGCCCTTCTCGTAGAGCAGGTTGATCGCCAGGCCGTCGACCTTGAGCTCGCACAGCAGCTCGGCCTCGCCGGCGCCGTCCTTGGCGATCCGGGCATGCCAGCCGGCGAGCTCGTCGAACGAGAAGACGTTGTCGAGCGACTCCATCCGCTGCAGGTGGTCGACCGCGGTGAACTCCGTCGAGAACGTGCCACCGACCTTCTGGGTCGGCGAGTCGGGCGTGCGCAGCTCGGGGAACTGCTCCTCGAGCTCGTTGATCCGGCGCCACTTCTGGTCGAAGTCGGCGTCGGAGAGCGTCGGGTCGTCGAGCACGTAGTAGCGGTAGCGAGCGTCCTCGATCTGCTCGGCGAGCTCCTGGTGCTCGTTCTTCTGCTCGGGGCCCGCGTCGGTCACGTCATCGTTCACGGGCACCATCTTGCCTGGTCCCGCCGACAATTTTCCGAACCTGCGGCACAGCGAGGGACGAGCTGCGCCGCAACGAGAGGAGATCGAGCAAGCGCAGCCGGGTGAGCTCGCGAACCCGCGAAGCGGGTCGAGATTCGAACGGCATACCCGCCCGGGCGTTTTCGGCGTTTCACCGGCCCGAACGACACGCAACCCCCTCAATATCGATGCAACCGATCAACACCTGGGTGACGGGTCTCACCACAAGTGGGTAAAGCGGGCTACGTTCCTCCCGCGTCGGGCAAGGCGGGCCGACACCAATCCCCCATATGACCGCCTTGTGAGGTCTGCAGTGGTTTCTCGGCTCGTGGTGACGCTGCTGGCGGCGCTCGCCCTCCTGCTGGCCCCGGTCGGCGCTACGCACGCGCTCGGACTGGGGAGTGTCTTCTCCGACGCCGAGGTCGAGGTGTCGATCCTCGAGCAGTCCAAGGACGGCGTGGTCCTCAACGTGCACGGCACCGAATACAGCGGCGAGAACCCGGGCATCGAGATCGCGCTCAATCCGGTCGGCTACCGCGGATCGGGCACGAGGAGCACCTTCGTCAAGTCAGTCGTGATCAACCCCGACGACCCCGACGACTGGACCTACGCGTTCACTCTCGACGCCTCGCAGGTCGCCCAACTCGACCCCGACACCGACTACCAGATCATGACGATGCGTGGCGGTGGCCGCGACCTCTACGACTCTGCCGATTCGCGGGCGGTGGGCGTCCCCTTCGACTTCCACGCGCTCTCCGAGCCCAGCAGCACACCGACCCCGGAGGAGCCCGCGGACGACACCGGGTCGTCAGGCGGTTCCGGATCCGGGTCGGGCACTGGCACGGGCTCCGGCGGCGGTACGTCTTCGGGTCGGCCCGCAGGTGGCGACTCGGGCGAAGGAGCCGGGGCCGGCTCCGGCGAGAAGCCGACGAAGAAGGCGTCCAAGGAGCCGTGGACCGCCCCCGAGGAGCCGCCGACGGCCAAGGGCCTGAGCCTCACCGGGGTCGATGACGCCTCCGTCGACGCCGAGGACGTCATCCACGCCCAGGCCTCCGGGTTCAAGCCCAACGAGACCGGCATCCGGGTCGTCGTCTACTCGACCCCGCTGGTCCTCTCGACCAGCGTCAAGGCCAACGGCCGCGGCATCGCGAAGTGGTCCGGCCGGCTCCCCAAGGACATCGGCCTCGGCAAGCACACCCTCACCTTCCAGGGCTCGGTGAACCGCGGGATCTCGTTCGTCGTGACCGGCACCCCGAGCGACGGCGAGTGCGCCCAGAGCGGCTGCGCCCCGAAGACAGAGGCCGTCAAGCTGGCGGCACCGGCCGAGGAGGGCGGCGTCGGCCTCCTCACCTGGATCATCGTCGCCTCGATGATCGTCCTCGCCCTCGTGGCCAGTGCCGTCGCGATGCTCTCCGGACGCCGTAAGCGCGAGCAGGAGTGGGACGAGCCAGGCTACGCCCAGGCCCCGCGGTATCCCGCTGACCCGCGACAGGCGTCGGGGCCCTACCCGGCCCACCCTCGCCAGCAGCCCCAGTCCCGACCCGAGCCTCCGCTCCCGCGCCGGCTACCCGAGGGCCAGGAGCCGATCCGGCGCCAGCCAGGTCCGCGCCAGCCAGGTCCGCGCCAGCCTGATCCGCGCCAGGCCGTTCCTCGACAGGCCGTTCCTCGCCAGCCGGTTCCGCACCAGCCGGTTCCGCACCAGCCGAGCCACCGCCAGCCGGGTCCCCAGCACCTGGAACCGCAGCACGCGGCTCCCCAGCAGCAGCCCGCCTATCGCCAGCCGCGGCCGCCGGAGTCGTTCGCACCGCCGAGCCAGCGGGGTCAGGCCTACGACAGCCCGGCCTACGAGGGCCAGCGGGTCGCCGGACGCTGAGCGCGGTCGAACGCGCTCTCAGACCAGCGACTCACCCCGACGGGCGGTCTCGGCCGCAACCGTCGGCCACAGCGTCTCCAGTGCCACCTCGAGCCCGGACAGGACCGGGTCGAGGTCGTCGCCGGGGAACGGTGCGGGCGCCTGCTGGCGTATGACCGCACAGAAGGCGGGCAGGTCGCCCTCCGCCTCATGGCAGCGGACGGTCTCGGCGGACCCGTCGGTCCAGCCGTCGTAGCCGTCGGTGTCGCCCTTGGAGCAGGTGAGCGTCTTGGGGCACTTCCGCTGCGCGGCGGGCAGGTTCGGGGCGTGGACCGCGGTGACGGTGCCGCCGCCGGGGGTGGTGCCGACGACGCCGAAGGCGCCCTTGCCGTAGGCCGAGGCGTCGGCCTTCTCGAAGGAGTCGATGTCGGCGTACGCCTTGGTCTCGAGCAGTCCCGCCGCGATCGCCCCGGCGGTCAGCGCGACCTCGCCGGCGCCGTTGGCGCCATCCGAGGGAAAGCCGCTGACCTGCGCCTTCGTCATCTTCATGGTCGTCTTCGTGCCGAGGCGCGGGTCGGTGACCAGCGCGACCAGATCGTCGACGCTCACCTCGAGATCGAGCTTGCGGGGATCGCCGGTGATCTTCTCGCCGACGTACGCGGCCCGGCGCTCCACTCCCCCGGACGCATGCGAGACCATCAGCTGACCAGGGGTGCCGTCGTCGGTGGCGAGGTCCCAGGCGACGGTCGACGTGCCGGTCGCGGCCTTCATCTCGACACAGCCCGACATGCCGTCGTGGCACCAGGTCGAGAGCAGGTCGTCGTCGACCGCGCCGGCCTTGACCTCCAACGAATGGTCGTCTCCCCACAGGAGCACGGTGCCGACCTCGTCCTGCTCGAAGTAGACGTCGCCGCCCTCGAACGCCTCCGGCTGTACGGGCACCCGTTGGAGCGTGATCGCCGCGATCGCCTCGGGGGTCGCCGGCTGGTTTCCCGGCCGCAGATCGGCCGGGTCGATGCTCGCTGCCTGTGTCGGCGTGGCCTTCTCGTCCGCCTCGGCCGCCTCACTCACGTCGTCGCTCCCACAGCCGGTGAGCAGAAGAGCCGCGGCCAGAAGTGCCATCCCCCGTCTTTGCATGAGGGGAATGTAGGGCATGTCTGGCGAATCCACGCCCGCTACGCGGCGTTTCGCATCCGATCTGGCCGCGTTGGCGCCGCTCGACAGCCGCCAGGATGCCTTCGCAGCGCCGCCTTGCCAGATCGGCCCGAAACGCCGCTCGCGGCCGCCGTGTCTTCGCCAGGCATGCCCTACGCCAGGTGACGTGCGCTTTCGGTGAGGATCCGCAGGACGGTGCGGGCCCATCGCCCATCGGCACCGGCGAGGCCGCACGCGGGCGTCAGGACGATGTCGTACGCGGTGTCCAGCCCGAGCATGTCGAGCCAGCGCTCCACGGTCTCGGTGACCGACTTGTCGGTGGGTGCGGCGCCCGCCGGAGCGATCGCGGGGACCACGCCGAGCGCGACCGTGTCGCCCGCCTCCAGGGCCGTGGCCAGGTCGTCGTGGTCGGCGGCGGTGAGCTGGGTCAGGTCGATGCTGATCCCCTTCGCCCCGGCCTTGCGGAGCAGGTCCAGCGGGGTCCCGGGTGCGCACGAGTGCACCCACGGGATCGCACCCTCCTCGGCGATCGCGCCGAGCACCCACTCCAGCGCCTGGGAGGCCTCGGGGAGGTCGATGCTGCGGTGCTTGCCGAATCCTGAGGCGGTCGGCACCTGGGCGTTGAGCACGGCGCTCAACGCCGGCTCGTCGACCTGGACGACCAGCGTGTCCGCGCCCGGGAGGCGACGGCGTACGTCGCGGATGTGGGTGCGTACGCCGTCGGCCAGCGCCTGCGCCAGGTCACGCCGCGCGCCGTGGTCGGCGAGCAGCTTGTCACCGCGCGGGCGCTCGACGGTGGCGGCGAGGGTCCAGGGTCCGGCGACCTGGATCTTGAACGTGCCGCCGCCGGAGGTGAGCGGAGAGTCCTGGACCAGCTCCTCGACGGTGTCGAGGTCCTGGGCGAGCAGGCTGCGGGCACGCCGGTGGTCGACCCCTGCGGAGCCGGAGGTGCCGGTCAGGCGCCAGCCCGCGGGCTGCAGGTCGGCATCGAGCCCCTCGAGGACCGCCAGCGCCCGGCCGGTCATGTTCGCGATCGCGCCACGCGCGGGCAGCTCGGGCAGGTGGGGAAGGTCGGTGAGCTCACCGAGCACGACACGGCAGGTCTCCGCAAAGTCCTCACCCGGCATCGACCCGATCCCGGTGGCCCTCACGCGAGAGCCGCCCGCCGGGTCGCTGCGATGGTGGCCGAGCCGACGACGCGGGTGCCTTCGTAGATGACCGCGGCCTGGCCCGGCGCGATGCCGTAGGCGGGATCGAGCAGCTCGATCTCGACGTCATCGCCGGTCACGGTCACCCGCGCGCGGTGCTCGTCACCGTGGGCGCGGAGCTGGACCGTGCCCTCCAGCACGCCCTCGGGCGCGCGGCCGGCCCAGCGCGGCCGGATCCCGGAGAGCCCGCCGACGGCCAGGTGCTCGCGCGGCCCGACGGTGACGGTCGCAGAGACCGGCTCGATGTCGAGCACGAACCGCGGCTTCCCGTCCGGCGCCGGCTTGCCGAGGCGGAGGCCCTTGCGCTGCCCGATCGTGTAGGCGTACGTCCCCTGGTGCTCGCCCAGGACCTCACCGGTCTCGTCGACGATGGGTCCGGACTCGTTGGGCGCCCGGTCGCCCAGCTTCTCGCGCAGCCAGCCGGCGTTGTCGCCGTCGGCGACGAAGCAGATGTCGTGGGAGTCCGGCTTGTCGGCGACGAGGAGGCCACGGCGAGCCGCCTCCTCACGCACCAGCGGCTTGGGGGTGTCGCCGAGCGGGAACAGCGAGTGCTCGAGCTGGGCCTGGTCGAGCACGCCGAGAACGTAGGACTGGTCCTTGCCGGTGTCGACCGCGCGGTGCAGCTCTACGAGCCCGTCGGCGCCGTTGCGAAGCGTCGCGTAGTGGCCGGTCGCGACCGCGTCGAAGCCGAGCGCGAGCGCCCGGTCCAGCACGGCGGCGAACTTGATCTTCTCGTTGCAGCGCAGGCAGGGGTTGGGGGTGCGCCCTTCGGCGTACTCCGACATGAAGTCCTCGACCACGTCCTCGTGGAAGCGGTCGGAGAGGTCCCAGACGTAGAACGGGATCCCGATCACGTCCGCGGCACGGCGGGCGTCGTTGGAGTCCTCGATCGTGCAGCACCCGCGGGCGCCGGTGCGGTAGGACGCCGGGTTTCGCGAGAGCGCCAGGTGGACGCCGGTGACGTCGTGGCCTGCCTCCTTCGCGCGGGCGGCGGCGACGGCGGAGTCCACTCCCCCGGACATGGCGGCGACGACCCTCATTCCGGTGCTCATCAGCGCTGCAGCCCTGCCGCGCGACCGCGCTCGACGGCCGGACCGATCGCCGCGACGAGCCGGTCCACGTCCTCGGCGGTCGTGGTGTGCCCGAGCGAGAAGCGAAGCGAGGAGCGCGCCTGCTCATCCGACTGGCCCATGGCCAGGAGCACGTGAGAGGCCTGAGGTACGCCGGCCGAGCACGCCGCACCGGTCGAGCACTCGACCCCGGCGGCGTCGAGCAGCATCAGCAGCGAGTCGCCCTCGCACCCGGGGAAGGCGATCTGGGCGTTGTTGGGCAGCCGATGGCGGCCCAGCGGCGCGAGGGGCGGGCCGTTGAGGTGGGAGTCCGGCACGACCGTCAGCACCTGCTCGACCAGCTGGTCGCGCAGCGCCCCGACCCTGGTCGCGTACGCCTCCTGCTCCTTGACCGCGAGCTCGACGGCGGCCGCGAAGCCGACGATGGCCGCGGTGGCGTGGGTGCCGCTGCGTACGTCTCGCTCCTGGCCGCCCCCGTGGACCAGCGCTGTCAGCTCGAGCTCGCGGCGCACGACGAGCGCCCCGGCGCCCACCGGGCCGCCGAGCTTGTGCCCGGTCAGCGAGAGCGCGTCGACGCCGCTGGTCGCGAAGTCGACCGGCACCGCGCCGACCGCCTGGACGGCGTCGGAGTGGACCGGGATGCCGTACTCGGCGGCGATCTCGGCGATCTCGGCGACGGGCTGCAGCGTGCCGACCTCGTTGTTGGCCCACATCACCGAGACGAGCGCCACCGAGGCGGGATCGCGCTCGATGGCCTCTTTCATCGCGGCGAGGTCGATGCGGCCGGTCGCGTCGCACGGGACGAGCTCGACCTGGGCGCCCTCGGTCGACTCCAGCCAGTGCAGCGGGTCGAGCACGGCGTGGTGCTCGACGGTGGAGGCCAGGATGCGGGTGCGCGCCGGGTCCTGGCCGCGGCGGGCCCAGTAGGCACCCTTGAGCGCGAGGTTGTCCGCCTCGGTGCCACCGGAGGTGAACACGACCTCACCCGGCCGGGACCCGAGCGCCGCCGCGATCCGTTCTCGGGACTCCTCCAGCACCCGGCGGGCGCGGCGACCCGATGCGTGCAGCGAGCTCGCGTTGCCGACCAGCGCCAGCTCCGCGGTCATCGCCTCGATCGCCGCCGAGGCCATGGGAGTGGTGGCGGCGTGGTCCAGATAGACGGTCCGGGCATTCATCGTCTACCAAGGTTACGGCCCCATGGCGATGCTTGCTGAAACGTCGACGCCCGTTCACCTCCGCTGCCTAAGGTCGTGTGCATGTCCCAGGGATTCCGCGAGTACATCGACAACCTGATCACCGAGGGTCACACGATCGGCGAGGATCACGATGACGACCCCGTACTCCTGGACCCGGCCGGCAAGGCAGTCGACACCTGGCGCGAGAACTATCCCTACACCGAGCGGATCGCCCGCGAGGTCTACGACGAGCAGAAGTACCTTCTCCAGGTCGAGCTGCTGAAGTTCCAGCGCTGGAACGACCGCGTCGGCGGCAAGCACGTACTGCTCTTCGAAGGCCGGGACGCGGCCGGCAAGGGCGGCACGATCAAGCGGTTCATGGAGCACCTCAACCCGCGCTACGCCCGCACGGTCGCGCTGTCCAAGCCGTCTGACCGTGAGTCACAGCAGTGGTTCTTCCAGCGGTACGTCCAGCACCTGCCCACCGCCGGCGAGATGGTCCTCTTCGACCGCTCCTGGTACAACCGCGCCGGCGTCGAGCGGGTCATGGGCTTCGCCTCCGACGACCAGTACGAGCAGTTCATGCACCAGGTGCCGCTCTTCGAGCAGATGCTCGTCGACTCAGGCATCACGCTCACGAAGTTCTGGTTCTCGGTGGGACGATCGGAGCAGCGGACCCGCTTCATCATCCGCCAGATCGACCCGGTACGGCAGTGGAAGCTCTCCCCGATCGACGTGCAGTCGTTGGACAAGTGGGACTCCTACACAGCCGCCAAGGAGGAGATGTTCCGCCGCACCGACACCGACTGGGCGCCCTGGACCACGATCCGCTCCAACGACAAGAAGCGCGCCCGCCTCAACGCGATGCGCTACTTCCTCGCCCACCACGACTACGACGAGAAGGACCCCGAAGTCGTCGGCACCCCCGACCCCCTCATCGTCCAGCGAGGCATCGACGCCGTCGGCGACTGACCGATCAGCCCGGCCACGGGATACGCCGCAGGTGCGCCTCGATGCCGTCTTCGAGCGCGCCGGCGTCATCCCCCGCCAGGGGCAGAACCGACTCGTACGCCGCGACGAACGCCCCGCGCACATCCGCCGGTGTCGGGCGCCACTGGTGGTAGCGCGTGCCGAGCAGGACGGCGGCCTGAGCGAAGTCGTCCACCCGGCGGCGGTACGTGGTCTCCTCCAGATCCAGGACCGCCGCGATCTTGCCTCCTGACCAGAGGATGTTGGCCGACCTGAAGTCGTTGCTGACCAGCTGGGCGCCCGGTGCCGGCGGATCGTCGGTGGGGATCAGCTCCGGGTAGTCGGCCATCGCCGCATGCATCCTCGCGAGCATCTCGCCCGCAGCCCTGACCTGCTCGGGATCGGTGATGTCCAACAGCTCACCATCGACCACCCGCTGCAGCCCGAGCGAGAACCCGTCGACCTCCACCTGGACCCTGCCGTCACGAGCCGCCTGCGGCATGGACACAGGTATCCCACGCTCTCCCAGCCACACCGTGAGCCGTGCGGTCGCCGCCAAGCGCGCGAACACGCGTGGCCGCATCGACCACTTGGCGATCATCCGATCGTCGTCGACGCTGATCCACGCCAGACAGTTGGCATCGCTGATCATCAGCCGTTCGCAGCCGGCCACCTTCAGACCCCAGTGCTCGGCCAGGACGCCGGTCAACCAGTCCGTCGCCTCGGCCGCGGAGGCGAAGCCGAACCGCTCGGTCAGCGCGGCTTCTGGATCGGCCGACTCCCAGAGCATGCTGATCGGCGTAATCAGCGCTTCGGCTTCGGTCATGGGTCGCAGTCAAGCAGGTGGGGTGTGGGCGTTGATGGGTGTTGCGTGGTGCTCGATCTCGAATGGCTTGGCCGCCGATTCCTTTGGTTGGGTACGGGCTTGGGATCTCGGGTCGGTGGATCCTGGCGGCGGAGGGCTTCCTCGTGCTTTTACAAGACGATGACGCCTTGTGAATGCTTCACAAGGCGTGCCCTGAGAGGGGTCAGGCAGGCACAAGGTGTCGCCTCAGCTGACCCCAGCCGCTCTCAGACCGATCGCACGGGGCGAATGGGCAGGGTTATCTGCTGGCGACGAGTACGCCAAGGGCTGGCAGCACCGCCAGATGCAGGGGCCCAGATCTGCCTGGCCTACCGAAGAAGTCACAGACCAGACAGCTGCCCGCAGCAGTGGCATGACACGACGGTACGCGCGAACACAGACCAGCGATCGTCGAGTGGCGGGCATGGATACGGGCACGGCGGAGCCAGCCAGCCCAGCCCGGATCAGGTGGATCGGGTGCGCCGGGTGAACCGGATCCGACCGCTCGGCAGTCGTTCATACCCGTAGTCGGGGTCATGGATCCGGCGATGATCGCTCGCGCAGAGCAAGACCATGTTCGCCAGATTCGTGAGGCCGCCTTCGGACCAGGGTTTCAAGTGATGAGCCTCGGTCCACGCCGCTGGTGCATCACAGTCTTCGGCTTGGCAACACCTATCCCGTAACCGGAGCGCCCGGTGTTGGACCGGATACGCCAACCGGGCGGTGCGGCCGAAGTCCAGGATCTCGGAGTCGGTGCCCAACACCACCGGGACCAGATCGGCGTTGCAGGCCATCCGGCGAGCCTCAGCAGCGCTGATCTGCTCACCATCGAAACCCAGGGCCGCAGTGCCCAGGTCCTTGCGGAGATCCTCGACACTCATGGTGATGAACACCGTGGTGCCGTGACCACCATGCCTGGGGAGCTGGTCCACGTCATAGGTCTCGACCACCCGGGCAAACGCCTGGCCCAAGAGCCGGTCATACGGAGCCTTGCGACCCTTGTCCTCTGCTGACAGCTTTCGGGGCTGCGCCAGCGAGTCCAACAGGGTCCGCAACCGCATCCCGACGGCACGGGAGACCCGGGCGTGGATGTCGATGGTCCCGTCGCCGTTGTCACGGGAGGAGAAGAACGTGCGCCGCTGCGCATGCTCCTCCTCGCGCTGCAACGCCTGGGCCTCGGCGGCCTCGAACCGCTCCGGGTCGATCTCCGCGAGGATCCGTCGCCCGACGATCTTCAACTCGTTCGCCGTCAGGCGGGTCGCGTAGTCGACCAGGAGCTTCTCGGCCAGGATCAGGTCCTCGCCGCTGGCGGCGGGGTCGGTCTCAATGGCATCGAGGGCTTGGGTGATCACCCTTGCCTGGCTCTGGGACACGACACCTTCAGCGAGGCCATCAGCAACGAGTTCGTACTTGGTCACCGCCGCCGCGAGCTTCACCTGGGAGCGAGCAACCGCCTTGTCGACCAGTAGCTCGGTCCGCAGCCACCCCGACACATCCTTGGCACCGGTCTCCTCGGCAATGTCGCCCGCAGACGCGAGCACCCTCAGCTTCAACGCAGCCTGTTGGGCCTGGAGCTTCTCCACTCGTTCCAGCAGGTCCTTCTTCTGCCCGGTGAGCCAATAGGCGGGGTCGGTCGCGAGGAGTTCTTGGAGGGCGGTCTCGATGGCGGTCAAGGCAGCGTCGATCGCGTCGCCGGGGTTGGTGCCCCAGTGGTCGATCCCGCCTTCGAGACTCATCGCGCCTTGCCTTTCAGAGGTGTGCTGTGATGGGTCTGATTCTACGCCTCCCACCCCTGCCAGGCCACCTATTTTCCCTGATCAGGATGCATTTTCGCGGTGAGCGAACGGCCTCGCATCTGTGGATGGTAAGTGGCCCGAAGGGGCCACCCTTCCACCCCCAGCAACCCCAACCTTCCGAGCAAAGATCTCTCCGCGCCACACCCCGGCCGCCGCCCCGATAGCCAGCCAAATCCTTTCTCGACGGGCCCCGGTGTCAAGGACCGCGAAGCGGCCGGCGAAGCCGGCGGCCGCAGGCCGTCCTTTACTCCGGGGCCCGTCGAGAAGACCATGAAGAACGGGTCGGCGGCCCACCCCAACCAAGAAGCACAGCACCCAACGAACCAGGCCCACCACCCACGTACGCCAAAAAGGCCCCTGCACAACCCCAAATCCCAACTACGGTCCAAGGATGAAACCCCTCGGCGACGTGCCCTGGCCCCCAGACCCGATAGTCACCGACCGCCTGATCCTGAGAGAGACCAAGCCCGAGGACAGACCAGGACTGGTAGAGCTCCTCACGGACGAGACCGTGCAGGCCTACCTAGGCGGACCACAGCACACCCGAGAAGAGCTGGAAAAGCTGATCCCCGAGGATCCCAACACCAGGCCCGGAATCTTCGCCGTCGAGCACGCGGGCGAGTTCATCGGGAGGATCACGATCCAGCGCCGCGATCGAGCCTGGGCGCACCACGTACGCGAGGAGGGCGACGAGGTCGAACTCGGCTACGAGTTCCTTCAGACCTCATGGGGCAAAGGCATCGCGACGGAAGCCACCCAGGCAGCGCTCGGCTGGATCGAGAAGACGCTCCCGGGCGAGCCGGTCGTGCTCACCACCCAGGTGGCCAACGAGCGCTCCCTGCGCCTGGCCCGGAGGCTCGGGTTCGTCGAGGTGCATCGGTTCGAGGCCTACGGCGCGGAGCAATGGTTCGGTCACCGCCGCGGCGATTAGTCGTCGGTCTCGAACACGTTGGCCGTTCGCGATCGCCGTCAGCGAATTCCTCGATCGTGCAGTCGGCTGATCTGGCCTGACCGGAACCGAGTCTCCGCAGGGAGGACGTGTCGACCGCGGCGGAAGCCGTCGCCTATCCCACCGACCGACGGGAGGCACCATGCGCTATCCATGCCGCGACGTTCTCGGCGTCGGCCTTGAGCGGCCCTGGCAGTGCCAGGCTCGGCTCACCTCGCAGCCGCCGTTGTGCGGCCATCATCCTCCTCGCCAGGGGCCGAGCTGAACCAGATACTCTGCTTCGAACGCCTCGGTGACATGCAGGCTCACGACCTTCGTACTGGCCATCTCGAACACCGATGCGTGCCGGATCGCTGACCACGGCACCAACTCCGGCCAGCGGATCAGACTGCCGTGGAGCCTTCCCGTCACCAGGTGCATTCCCGTCGCATCGACAACGATCGCAATACTCCGCAGGAGTTGCACCACGAACAGCGGAACGCAGATGACTCCGAAGAACGCAACGCTCATCCACCCAGCCAGCTGTTCGTCAAGTGCGGTCGAGTTCAGAGATATCGCGAGGCCAACGACCGTGAATCCGATCGCCCCGAGCAAGAGCAGCCATGTTTGGCGCCTGCCTACCTTGAGTTCGACCCGCCCGTTCCTGGCGAGCTCCTGCTCCCACTCCTGCCAGGCAGGGGAACCCGATTCACGCATCCGGACAAACTAGCGGAGCGGCCGAGCGGTCACTCCTCGGGAGTGCCGAGGTAGGCGACCAGCGCCAGATGGTCGGAGCCCGGCACCTCGACCGTCTTCGTCGCCAGCGCGACCAGATCATCCCCGATCAGGACATGGTCGATCGCGGTCGAAGGCGGAAGAGGTACGCCGGCGAAACCCTCGGTCGGCCAGGTGGGCTGCCATCCGGCGTTGCTGGCCCGGGCCGCGTCCTGCAGGTCTGCGTCGTCGAGCAGTTGCCGGACGGTGTGGTGGTCGAGCGAGGCGTTCAGGTCGCCCAGGACGAGGTCGGGCTTCTCCCCGGCCGCCTCCTCGATCATCAGCTCCTGCTCGGCAGGCCAGGTTGCGAGCGTAGGCGGCGCCGGGTGCGCGACGACGACCCGCCACTCCCCCACGTCGGCGACCCACGACCCCATCGCCGTGTCGATCCGGCGCGACTTGGTGATCGGCTGATCGGCGAAGATCATCGTGCCAGCGGTGCCGGGCGCGGCCTCGCCGATCCGGTAGGGCAGCTGGTCGCGCAGCGTCCTCGACAGCTTCGCGAACGCAGCCGGGGTGATCTCCTGGAGGGCGAGCACGTTGACCTTGTGCGCGCGCACCGCCTCGACCACCGCGTCGGTGTCGCCCTTGCCCTCGAAGAGGTTGGTGGTCATCACCGTCAACGGCTCGCCGGCGCTGGTCGCCCGGGAGCCCGCGTAGAGCGGCGCCTGCCAGGTCAGGTGGACCGCCAACAACAGCGCGACGGCCCCGGCGACGACCGCGAGCCGGATCCGCCCGGGACCGGTGGCCAGCCAGACCAGCACCAGGACCGCGACCAGGCACAGGGCGTACAACCCGACACCGAAGGGCGCGAACGCGGCCAGGCGCACTGCCCGCAGGTCGGTGCTCGCCAGCGCCCGGGAGAATGTGATCGCCAGCGCAGGCAGGCCGCAGAGGACCAGGACTCCCCACGCCAGCGCCAGCGGCACCCACCGGGCTCTGCTCACAACACGACCAGATCGTCGCGGTGGATGACCTCGCGAGCGTACGCAGCTCCGAGATTGGCCTCGAGATAGCCGGAGGACCGCCCGGCCAGCCGTGGGATCTCGTCGGCGTCGTAGTTCACCAGGCCGCGCGCGACGGCCACCCCCGACGGGTCGACGACGTCGACCGGGTCGCCGGCATGGAACGCGCCGGAGGAGCCGGTGACCCCCGCGGCGAGCAGCGAGGCGCCGCGGCGACTGATCGCGGCGACCGCACCGGCGTCGACGGTGATCGAACCGACCGGCTCGGTCGCGTGCTGAAGCCAGAGCAGACGCGCGGGGCGTCGCTTGCCGACGGCATGGAACAGGGTGCCGACGGCCTCGCCCGCGAGCGCGGCCTCTGCCTGTGCGGCCGAGGTCAGCACGACCGGGACACCGTCGTCGACGGCGATCCGGGCGGCCTCCAGCTTGGTCACCATGCCCCCGGTGCCGACTCCGGCGGCACCGGCCTTGCCGATGGTCACTCCGTCGAGGTCGGCCAGCGAGGCGACCTCGTCGATCCGCTGCGAGCCGGGCTGGGACGGCGGCGCGTCGTAGAGCGCGTCGACGTCGCTGAGCAGCACCAGCAGGTCGGCCTTGACCAGGTGGGCCACCAGTGCCGCGAGCCTGTCGTTGTCGCCGAACCGGATCTCGGAGGTGGCCACGGTGTCGTTCTCGTTGACGATCGGGAGCACACCCAGGTCGAGCAGCTTCGACAGCGTCGCGTCGGCGTTGCGATAGTGGGCCCGCCGGTTCAGGTCGTCGACCGTGAGCAGCACCTGACCTGCGATGATGCCGTGCCGGGCGAGCTCGTCTGTGTAGCGGTGAACGAGCAGCCCCTGCCCCACGCTCGCCGCCGCCTGCTGCTTGGCAAGCGCCCGCGGACGCTTGGCCAGCCCCAACGGCGCCAGCCCGGCCGCGATCGCCCCGGAGGAGACCAGCACGACCTCGGCGCCGGTGGCCCGGGTCTTGGCGAGCACGTCGACCAAGGCGCTCACCCGGTCGGGGTCGATGCCCCCTGCGGCCGTCGTCAACGACGACGACCCGACCTTGACCACCACCCGGCGTGCCCCGGTCACGACCTCGCGCTGCACCGATCCCCCTCGTACGTCAGCCTGTGCTCTCCGCTGCGCCGGATCCTACCGGCGCCGACGCCGCTAGCTCCGCCGGTTTCCGCTGGTCGGGCGAGGCCGCTACTCCCCCGAGCGGGTTCCTGAGTCCGCCGACGGGTCCGCCTCGGCCCAGTCCGGGTCGTCGTCCCCGCCGATCTCGTACGCCACCGGGCCGGCCCCGTCGCGCAGCCGGCGGGCGACGTCGGCGCGGGCTTCGTACTCTTCCTTGGTCTCCATCCCGGCGTCGATCTCGCGTCGCCGCGAGGCAGCGGGCCGCTCCTCGTAGAAGCGCTGGTCCTCACCGCGGCGGCCGAGCATCTCGGCACCGGTGTCGATCGAGGGACGGAAGTCGAAGACGACCGAGTTCGCCGGGTCCCCGATGATGACGGTGTCGCCCTCCTCGGCCCCGAGCTCGACCAGGCGCTTCTCGACGCCGAGCCGGTTGAGGCGGTCGGCGAGATAGCCGACGGCCTCCTCGTTCTCGAAGTCGGTCTGCCGCACCCAGCGCTCGGGCTGCGGGCCGCGTACGAGGAATTCGCCGTTCTTCGACACCTTGACCGTGAACCCGTTCTTGCCCTCCACGCCCTCGGGGCGCAGCACGATCCGGGTCGGCGGCGCCACCGCGACGTCCTTGCGGGAGTCGGCGACGATCTCGGCCATCGCGTAGATCAGCTGCTGGGTGCCCTCGCCGGAGGCGGCGGAGATCTCGAAGACCCTCATCCCGCGCTTCTCGAACTCGCCGATGGTCATCTCGGCGATCTCGCGACCGTCGGGGACGTCGACCTTGTTCAACGCGACCAGCCGGGGCCGGTCCTCGAGGCCGCCGTGGCGGGAGAGCTCGTTCTCGATGACGTCGAGGTCGTCTATCGGGTTGCGGCCCGGCTCGATGCTCGCGGTGTCGATGACGTGGACGAGCGCGGCACAGCGCTCGATGTGGCGCAGGAACTCGTGGCCGAGGCCGCGACCGTCGGCGGCACCCTCGATCAGGCCCGGTACGTCGGCGACGGTGAAGGTGATCTCGCCGCCCTTCACGACGCCGAGGTTCGGCACCAGGGTCGTGAACGGGTAGTCGGCGATCTTCGGCCTGGCTCGCGAGATGGCCGCGATCAGGGACGACTTGCCCGCGCTCGGGAACCCGACCAGGCCGATGTCGGCGACGACCTTGAGCTCGAGCCCGATCTCTCGCGCCTCGCCCGGCTCGCCGAGGAGCGCGAAGCCGGGAGCCTTGCGCTTGGAGGAGGCCAGTGCCGCGTTGCCGAGCCCGCCACGGCCGCCCTCGGCGATGACCAGCTCGGAGCCCGGGCCGACCAGGTCAGCGAGGACGTTGCCGCTCATGTCGGTCACGACGGTGCCGTCCGGGACGGAGAGCACCATGTCGTCGCCGTGGGCGCCGTTCTTGTGGTCACCGGCGCCCTGCCCGCCGTTGGGGGCCTTGCGCTTGGGACTGTGGTGGTAGTCGATCAGGGTGGTCACGTCGGGGTCGACGCGCAGGATGATCGACCCGCCAGGGCCGCCGTTGCCGCCGTCGGGACCGCCCAGCGGCTTGAACTTCTCGCGGTGAACCGACGCCACCCCGTGTCCGCCGCGACCGGCCTCGACGTGGAGGGTGACGCGGTCGACGAAGGTGGGTACAGCCATGACTCCAGCCTACCGACGGCACGCCCCACACCTGTTATCCGCGCGACGCGTCGCGACCTCGGGTGCAGACTGTGCGCATGCGTGTGGGAACAGTGATGTGGCCGATCGAGGACTGGCCGGCGATGGGCGAGCGTTGGGTGCAGGCCGAGCAGCTCGGGTTCGAGACGGCGTGGGTCTATGACCACCTGGCCTGGCGCGGGCACACCCCGTGGGAGGAGGCGTTCACGTCGATGGCGGCCGCGGCCGCTCTGACCTCCACGATCCGGCTGGGCACGCTGGTCACCACCCCGAACTTCCGTACGCCGATCCCGACCGCCGCGGCGATCCGCAGCCTCGACAGGATCTCCGGCGGGCGCATCACGATCGGCATCGGTGCGGGCGGCGACGACCACACCTCCGACGGCGACGTGCTCGGGCGGGAGTTCACGCCTCGCGAGCGCGCCGACCGGTTCGCGGAGTGGACCCGCACCGTCGACCAGCTGCTGCGCGACTCGCCGGTGACCATCGACGGCGAGCACTGGCAGACCCACGAGGTCACTGTGTCCCCCGGTCAGGTTCAGCAGCCCCGCACCCCGCTGTGGCTGGCCGGCAACGGCCCGCGCGGGATCCGGCTCGCTGCCGAGGTCGGCGACGGGTGGATCGCCAATCCGCAGAGCGACGACCCGAAGGCGTACGTCGCCCAGCGGCTCGAGATGCTCCGGGAGGCGTGCGAGAAGCGCGGGCGGGACTACGACGCGATGCCGAAGCTGTTCATGTCCGGCTTCACCGACGAGCCGTGGACCGAGTCGGCCGACGCGTTCGAGGACCTCGCCGGCTCCTATGCCGAGATCGGGATCACCGACATCGCGATCCACTGGCCGCGTGCCGGGACCCGCTGGGAGGTCCCGTGGGAGACCTTCGAGGCGATCGCGGCTCGCGCGGCGTACGTCTGATCCTTCATCAAGGTATGCCGAAAACGCCGATGGGCCCTCTCCCGCAGGAGAGGGCCCATCGAAAAGCGTCGCTCAGGCGTCAGCCGGAACGATGTTGATCACGCGGCGACCGCGGCGCTTGCCGAACTCGACCGCGCCGGGCTGCAGGGCGAACAGGGTGTCGTCGCCGCCACGGCCGACGTTGGTGCCGGGGTGGAAGTGGGTGCCACGCTGGCGGACGATGATCTCGCCGGCGCTGACGACCTGGCCGCCGAAGCGCTTCACGCCGAGGCGCTGGGCGTTGGAGTCGCGACCGTTCTTGGTGCTTGCCGCACCCTTCTTGTGTGCCATCTTCTCAGTCCTTCAAGTATCTCTAGAACGCCGGAATCAGGCGTTGATCGCGGTGACCTTGACCTGGGTGTACTTCTGGCGGTGACCCTGGCGCTTCTTGTAGCCGGTCTTGTTCTTGTACTTCTGGATGATGATCTTCGGGCCCTTGGAGGCACCGACGATCTCAGCAGCAACCGAAGCCTTGTCGAGGCCGGTCGAGGTCACGTTCTCGCCGTCGACCAGGAGGACCACGGGCAGCGAGACGGCCGAGCCGTTCTCGCCGTCGAGGCGGTCGATCTCGATGACGTCGCCGACAACGACCTTCTGCTGCTTGCTGCCAGCCTTCACGATCGCGTACACCGCGGTCTCCTTCATTGCTCCGAACTCAAAGTCTTGTGTCGACCCGCGGCAAGGCAGACCGGACCCCGAAGCGATAGGTGCCAGCAGATGCCTGCAGGAACGGCGCACTGCGCACGCCGAGATTCAATCTTACGTACGCGGCGAGGTAGCCGCAAAACGCCGCGGCACCGTCCGCGCGACAGTGTCGCCATGGGGGCCTGCGACATGGTGCCCCAGAAGGCCCCGATCACGCCAACCGGGCGCCCGGTTAGAGGGCAACCTCCACGAACCGGGCACGATTCCGGGCATGATGGCGCCCATGACGTCCACCGAACCGTCGCTCGCGAACCAGGCCCGCCAGGAGGAGATCCTGGCGCGCGCACGCACGACCGGCCGGGTGTCGGTGACCGACCTCGCACCTGATCTCGGGGTGAGCGTCGAGACGATCCGGCGCGACCTCAAGGTGCTCGCCGACCGCGGCGTCGTGGAGCGGGTCTACGGCGGTGCGGTCGCCCTGGAGAGCGGCAGCTTCGAGACCTCGCTCGAGTTCCGGGCGGGCCGCGACGTCGACGAGAAGCACCGGATCGCCCGGGCCGCGCTCCAGCACCGGCACGGTGCGGAGACGATCTACATCGACGAGGGCACGATGCCGCAGTTCCTGGCCGAGGAGCTCCTCGGCCAGGGGCCGGCGACGATCATCACTCCCTCGCTCCCGGTGGCCACACGTCTCTCCGCGGACCCGGACCTCACCGTGATCGTCCTGGGTGGGCGGGTCCGCACCATCACCCGGGGCGTCGTGGACCAGTGGGCGACCCGGATGCTCGCCGACCTGGTGATCGACCTGGCCTACATCGGCGCCAACGGGATCTCCCGCGAGCAGGGCCTGACCACTCAGGACCCCTCGGTGGCCGCGGTGAAGCGGACCGCCATCGAGCGGTCGAGGCGGCGGATCTTCTTCGGCGCCCACACCAAGTTCGGGGCCTCCAGCCTGTGCCGTTTCGCGGGCGTACGCGACTTCGAGCTGCTCATCACCGGCACCGAGCTGCCGGCCTCCGAGGCCCGCCGGTTCTCGGCGCTCGGACCCCGCGTCATCCGGGCCTGAGACGAGGGCTGAGAACGGGCAGCAACCGGGCGCTTCGGGCGCACCGACCGGGCTAGGGGGTCTGGCCCGAATTACGCCATCGTGGTCCGTGACGACAGTCACACTGCGAGGAGGCAGATCGATGCGGGTACGGAGACGGACCTCCGCAGCGCTGACAGCGCTCTCATTGACCACCGTGTTGTTGACGGCATGCGGGACCGGCGGACTGGGCGCCGGCGGGACGAGCGCGGGTGAGCACAGCATCACGGTGCTGATGGTCAACAACCCCCAGATGCTCGAGCTCCAGGAGCTCACCGCGGAGCACTTCACCGAGGAGACCGGGATCGAGGTGAACTTCGTGGTCAAGGTCGAGCAGGACATGCGCGACACCGCGAGCACCGAGTTCGCCAACCAGTCCGGGATCTATGACGTGGCGACGCTGTCCAACTTCGAGATCCCCTACTACGCCGAGGCCGGCTGGATCTCGGACATGGAGAGCATCGCGAACGATCCGGAGTTCGACCAGGACGACATCCTGCCGCCGATGACGGAGGCGCTCTCGGCCAACGGCAAGGTCTACGGCCAGCCCTTCTACGGCGAGTCCTCGTTCCTGATGTACCGCAAGGACCTGTTCGAGAAGCACGGCATCGAGATGCCGCCCAACCCGACCTGGGAGCAGGTCGCCGGCTTCGCCGCCCAGATCAACGAGGCCGAGGCCGACATGCGCGGCATCTGCCTGCGTGGCCTGGCCGGCTGGGGCGACAACCTCGCTTCGATCACGACGGTGGTCAACACCATGGGCGGCACCTGGTTCGACGAGGACTGGAACGCCCAGGTCAACAAGGGCGGCTTCAAGAAGGCCGCCAACTTCTATGTCGACCTGGTCCGCGAGCACGGCGAGGCCGGCGCCGCGACCTTCAGCTTCCCGCAGTGCCTCAACGCCATGCAGCAGGGCAAGGTCGCGATGTGGTACGACGCCACCTCCGGTGCCGGGTCGCTCGAGGCCGAGGACTCGCCGGTCAAGGGCAAGGTCGGCTACGTCGCCGCCCCGCACGACCAGACCGAGAACGCCGGCTGGCTCTACACCTGGGCGTGGGCGATCCAGAAGGCGTCGCGGCACCAGGAGGACGCCAAGAAGTTCGTCGCCTGGGCCTCCAGCAAGGAGTACGAGCAACTGGTGATGGCCGACACCGAGAACGACACCGGCGGGCCGACCAACGTTCCCGCGGGCAAGCGGGCCTCGACCTATGCGGACCCTGAGTACCTCGAGGTGGCCGGTTCCTTCGCGACCCCGACCATGAACGCGATCAAGAACGCGCAGGCCGACAACCCCGGCGTCCAGAAGCGGCCCTACAACGGCATCCAGTTCGTCGGGGTTCCGAGCTTCACCGACTTCGGCACCGAGTGCGCCAAGCAGCTCAGCAGCGCCATCTCGGGCTCGAAGACCACCGACGCGGCACTCGACCGCTGTCAGTCGCTCGCCCAGGCGTACGGCGACGTCCAGAAGGAGAAGCAGTGATGGCCACCGTGACCGCACCACTCCGCGAATCGACCGAACCGACGGCGACCCGGCCGCCCGCGGCGTACAAGAAATGGGGCCGGGAGTCGTGGAAGCTGCGCGCGCCGCTGCTGCCCGCGCTGATCTTCCTGATCGTGGTGACGCAGCTGCCGTTCGTGGCGACGCTGGTGATGTCGTTCATGAACTGGAGCGCCCAGCCCGACGCAGAGGGGCGCAGCTTCGCCGGCTTCGACAACTTCAAGACCGTGTTCACGACGCCGGCCTACCGTACGGCCGTCCTGAACACGATCGAGATGACCGTGGTCGTCGTCGGGGTCAGCGCCGTGCTCGCCCTCGGGATCGCGCTGCTGCTCAACCACGCCTTCATCGGTCGCGGTCTGGTGCGCACGATGATGATCGCGCCGTTCCTGATCGTGCCCATCGCGGCCGCGGTCTTCTGGGGCAACGGCATCCTGATGACCGGGTTCGGCCTGGTCGACGGTGTGCTCGGTCAGCTCGGGGTGCCGGGTGCCCAGGACATCGCGTTCCTCACCGACCATCCGAAGCTCGCCATCGAGATCGAGCTGATCTGGCAGTGGACGCCGTTCATGATGCTGATCCTGCTCGCCGGCCTGCAGTCGCAGGATCCTGAGGTGCTGGAGGCGGCGAGCATCGACGGCTGCAGCGGGTGGCAGACGTTCGTGCACATGACGCTCCCCCACGTACGCCGCTATCTCGAGCTCTCGATCGTGCTCGGCACGATCTTCGTCGTCCAGAACTTCGACTCGGTCCTGGGCATGACCGGTGGGCTGAACTCCACCAACATCCCGTACGCCGTCTACGAGACGTTCTACTCGGCCAAGGACTACGGGGTCGCCTCCGCGCTGGGCGTCGTCGTGGTCATCGGCTCACTGATCATCGCGACCTTCGCGCTGCGCGTCGTGTCGTCCCTGCTGACCGACGAGGAGGCAAGCCGATGAACGCATGGAACCGGCGACGGGTGGCGAAGATCGTCATCCCGATCGCAGCGTGGCTGGTCGGCATCATCTTCGTGATCCCGATCCTCTACATGGTCCTGACCTCGCTGCACGCACCGCAGGACGCCCAGACGTACCCGCCGAGCTGGGGTGCGCCGCTGACCCTGGACAACTACGCGGGCCTGTTCACCTCGGCGAACCCGATCACCCCGGCACTGATCAACTCGGTGATCACCAGCGTGATCTCGACGCTGCTCGTGCTCGCTCTGGCCATCCCCGCCGCGTACGCCCTGGCGATCAGGCCGGTGAGGAAGTGGTCGGACGTGATGTTCTTCTTCCTCTCGACCAAGATGCTGCCGATGGTCGCGGGGATCCTGCCGCTCTACCTGTTCACGACGAAGGTCATCAACATGCCCGACAACGTGATCATCCTGATCCTGATCTACACCGCGATGAACCTGCCGATCGCGGTCTGGATGATGCGCTCGTTCCTGGTCGAGGTGCCACCCGCGATCATCGAGGCGGCATCGATCGACGGCGCCAGCACGTTCCGCATCCTGACCCGCATCGTGGCCCCGATCGCCATGCCCGGCGTCGCGGCCACCTCGCTGATCTGCTTCATCTTCGCCTGGAACGAGCAGCTCTACGCCAAGGTGCTCACCAGCGTCGCCGCCCAGACCGGACCGGTCTACGTGAACACCCTGATCCAGACCGAGCACGCCTACCTCGCCGAGCTGGCCGCCGGGGCGACACTGATCTCGCTGCCCGTGCTCATCGCCGGGTTCGCGGCTCAGGACAAGCTGGTGCAGGGACTCTCCCTCGGGGCGGTCAAATGACGTATCCCCGACTCACGACGGCCCGGCTCGGCGAGCTGTCTGCGGCCGTCGCCGTCCCCGCCTACGACCGCTCCGCCGTCGCCCCCGGGATCGTGCATCTCGGGGTCGGTGGCTTCCACCGCGCCCACCAGGCGCGCTACGTCGACGATCTGCTCGCCTCGGGTGTCCGCGACTGGGGCATCGTCGGGGTGGGGCTGATGCCTCAGGACGTACGCATGCGGGATGCTCTCGCCGCGCAGGACCATCTCTACACGCTCGTCGAGCGGGCGCCGGACGGCGGCGTGCGGGGGCGGGTGATCGGCTCCATCATCGACTACCTCTTCGCCCCCGACTCCCCCACGGACGTGCTGGCGCTGCTCACCGACCCGCGGATCCGGATCGTGTCGCTGACCATCACCGAGGGCGGCTATCACGTCAACCAGGCGACCGGTGGCTTCGACGCCTCCGACCCCGCCATCCAGGAGGACCTGCGGCCGGGTGCGGTGCCCTCGACGGCGTTCGGCTACGTCGTGGAGGCGCTGGCTCGCCGTCGGGCCGTCGGTGTCGCACCGTTCACGGTCATGTCCTGCGACAACATCGCCGGCAACGGGGAGGTCGCCCGGGCGATGCTGTCGGCGTTCGCGTCGTTGCGCGACCCGGCCCTGGGTGACTGGATCGGGTCCGAGGTGGCCTTCCCGAGCTCGATGGTGGACCGGATCACCCCAGCCACCACCGACGCCGACGTCGAGGAGGTCGGCTGGCGATTCGGGATCGGGGACACCTGGCCGGTGGTCAGCGAGCCTTTCTCCCAGTGGGTGCTCGAGGATCACTTCCCCCAGGGGCGACCGCCGTTCGAGCGGGCCGGGGTCGAGATGGTGCCGGATGTGGAGCCGTACGAGCTGATGAAGCTGCGGCTCCTCAACGCCAGCCACCAGGCCCTGTGCTACCTCGGCTATCTCTCCGGCTACCGCTACGCCCACGAGGTCTGCACCGACCCGCTGTTCGTCGACTTCCTGCTCGGCTACATGTCGCAGGAAGGCACCCCGACCCTGCCGCAGGTGCCCGGCGTGGACCTGCCGGGCTACCAGCGGGAGCTGATCTCGCGCTTCGCCAACCCCTACATCCGCGACACCCTGGCGCGGCTGTGCGCGGAGAGCTCCGACCGGATCCCCAAGTGGCTCGTACCCGTCATCTCGGCCCAGCTCGCCTCGGGCGGCTCCGTGCGCCGGTCGGCGCTCGTCGTCGCCTCCTGGGCCCGCTACGCCGAGGGCGTCGACGAGCAGGGCGCGCCGATCGACATCGTCGACCGGCGCCGGGCCGATGTGACGGCCCGCGCGATCGCGCAGCGCGAGGACCCGCTCGCCTTCCTCCGCGACCCCGACCTCTTCGGCGACCTCGTCGACTCCCCTGAGTTCACCGAGCCGTACGCCGAGGCGCTGGCGTCCCTGCACTCCGTGGGGGCACGCAAGACCCTCGAGACCTGGGGGCCGTAGTCCCGTCGCTCTCGCACGCGCTCACTCAGGTCTCGTGTCCGACGGCAGAGCGGAGCCGGCCAGCTCCTCGCCCAGTGCCGTACGCCAGTAGAGCACCTCACGGCCCGCGCGGCGGCGCATCACCACCCCGGCATCGAGGAGCACACGCAAGTGGTTGCCGACGGAGCCGACGGGCAGCTGGGTGAGTGCCGCGAGCTGCGTCGTGGAGCGTGGCAAGTCGAGGAGGGCGAGCACGCCGGCGCGGTTGGCGCCGATCAGCCGGGCCAGGGCCCGGACGGGGTCGGCGCCATCGCTGCCGGTTCCAGCGAGCGCCCCCGAGACCGGGTAGATGACGGCGTAGCGCCGCGGCAGGTCCCAGGCCAGCCATGAGCCGTCGCTGTGGACCGGTACGAAGCGGAGCTCGTGGGCGTCGGAGAGGTCGCGGGTGGGCAGGTCGTAGCCGTTGACCTGGAGGACCCCGTCACCGAGCCACTTCTTCTGCTTCGTGCCGAGCGTGTCGAAGACGCCGGCCCAGCCCTCGCTGGCGAGCTGACTGGCGCGGGACACGATGTCGGCCTCCAGCACGCGTCGTCGACGCGGCCAGTCGGCCTGGACGGTCGCGGTCCAGATCCAGCGGAGCAGCTCGGTCGCGGCGTCGCGGATCCCAGGTCGCTCCGCGGCGACCGGGAGGTCGCCGGCGATCTCGCGGAGCTCGGCGCGCATGCGCGGCTCCTCCCACGCGAGGAGCTGGGCGAGCTCGTCCTCGAAGGTGGCCCCGTCACCGAGCGGGGGCGGGGTGAGGAAGTCGGCCATCCATCCGGGCTTGTCGCCGCGGCGAGGCCGCCACATCGTGGCGTCGAGCGCCTTCAGCATCGGGTCGGAGGCCAGTAGGTCCCGGTACGCCTCGAGGTAGGAGGCGCGGAAGGATCGCTGCCACGGGGTACCGTTGGCGTCGGGACGGCTGAGGACGGTCAGCGCGGCCACCGTCTCATGGAGCGGGGAGACCACGAACCGGCTCTCGGCCAGCAGATCTGCCGGGATGATCCAAGTTCCCATTGCCACGACCTTTCGCGTGTGTGCGAATCATTATCCATCAGGGTCTCAACCGTCCCAGACTTCACAACATGACGAGCACTTCCGCGCAGCCCGCACCGACGACATACGGGCAGCTCTTCTCGATCCCGGAGTTCCGGGTCCTCTTCGCCAACCGCTGCCTGGTGATGATCTCGGTGGCTGCCTCGTCGCTGGCCCTGGGGACGATCATGTACGAGACCACGGGATCGGCCCTGCTCAGCGCGCTGTCCATGTTCGGCGGGCCGCTGGTCTCGCTGGTCGTCTCACAGCTGTTTCTCGGGCTCTCCGACACCTTGCGACCCCGCACCGGGCTGATGCTGCAGATGGCCGGGCCGCTGGTGGCCAACACCCTGCAGGCGGTGCCGGGGATGCCGTGGCAGGCACGGTTCGCGCTCCTGGCCATCCCCTACGCGGTGAATGCCATGCTCGCCGGCACGCAGTGGGTCGTGCTGCGGGACATCATGTCCGGCGAGTCCTACGCCCTGGGCCGTTCGACGCTGAACCTCGCCGTCGGCGGGATGCAGGTCGTCGGATACGGCCTCGGCGGCGTCGCGCTGCTGTGGCTCTCGCCCCAGATGCTGTTCGTGGTCGCGGCGATCGTCAACCTGCTCAGCCTGCTGACGATGCGGTTCGGCATCAAGGACCGGTCGGCCCCGGGACGTACGTCGGAGGGGGTCGTCGCCAGGACCCGCCGGATCAACCGGCTGCTCCTCGGCTCGCGGATCACCCGGCCGCTCTACCTCGCCGGGTGGGTGCCGAACGGGCTGATCGTCGGCTGCGAGGCGCTCTTCGTTCCCTACGGTCACGGTGCGCTCGCGGGCTATCTCTTCGCCGCCGGGGCGGCCGGGATGATGATCGGCGACCTGGGCGCCGGCCGCTTCCTGACGATCCACCAGCGCGATCGTCTGATCGGCCCGCTGCGCTATCTCCTGGCCGCGCCCTTCCTCGTCTTCTGGCTCTCCCCGCCTGCCCCGGTCGCGGTGTGCGCGGTGCTCCTCGCCTCGGTCGGCTACGCCGCGTCGCTCCCGCTGCAGGAGCGCCTCATCACCCACACCACCGACGACATCCAGGGCCAAGCGCTCGGCCTCCAGGGCCAGGGCATGATGATCGGCCAAGCCATGGGCGCCGGCATCGGCGGCGCGATCGCCACGCACGTGTCCCCCGGCCATGCCATGGGGCTCCTGGCCGTGGCCTCGTTGCTGGTCACCATCGGTCTCACCCCTGGCATTCGGCGCTCCGCCCCGGCCTCGCCGGCCCGGTAGTCGCGGGCGGGAACGCCGGAGCCCCGGCCACCGCTGGTGCGGTTGCCGGGGCTCCTGGGACGTACGTCAGCTGTCCTGGGACGGCGTGGTGTCGCGGCTGGCGCCACCGCGGGTGCGGGTCACGACCTTCGGCGCCGGGGTCGAGGCGGTGCCGTTGCTGACGATGGGCGCCTCGGACTTGGTCGCGGTCATCACCGCGCCCTCGCCGGTGCTCACGACCTCGCGACGGGCGCCGCGGCGCTGCCGGGTGACCACCTTGGGCTTGGAGTCGACCGGCTCGGCCGCAACCGGCTCGGCCACGATCGGCTCCGGCTTCGTCTCGGGCTGGGTCGCCTCGGGCTGGGTCGCCTCGGGCTGGGTCGCCTCGGGCTCGGTCGGGGCCACGGGAGCGGGCTCCTCCTCGGCGACCGGCTCCGCCGCAACCGGCTCAGTGGCAACCGGCTCCGGCTTCGACTCGGTCGAGCTGCCGACGACCGCGGCCAGGACCGGACGGCCGGTCGTGGCGGTACGGCGGGTCCGCGTACGCGTGGTGACCTTCGGGGCCTCCGGCTCGGCCGGGGTCTGCGGCTCAGCCGGGGTCTCGGCGGCCGGGGCCTCGGCAGGGGTCGTGACCGGCTCGGTCGACGGGGTCGACGCCTTGGAGCGGCGCGAGCGGGTGCGGGTCGTGACCTTGGGAGCCTCGACCGGCGCCGCCTCGGACGCGGCCTCGACAGGCTCGGCGACCGTGGGCTCCGCGGGGGTCTCGACCGGCTCGGCCACCGGGGCCGACGCCTTGGACCGACGCGAACGCGTGCGGGTGGTGACCTTGGTAGCCTCGGCGGGCTCGGCAGGGGTCTCGACAGGCTCGACCTGAGCAACCGGCTCGTCGGCCTTCTCCACGCTGTCGCTCTGTCCGGCCATCGCGGCGAACTCGGCGGGCGTGGGCGTCTTGGCGGACTCCTCGACGGGCTCGGCGCGGTGCTCGGTGCCGATCTCGTCCTTGCCCTTGCCGCGGCCACCGCGACCGCCACGACGGCGCGAGCGCGGCTCGTCGGGCGCGACACCGGAGGACTTGCCGGCCTCGACCGGGTGCTCGTGGATCACGAGGCCACGACCGCCGCAGGCATCGCAGTTCTCGGAGAAGGCCTCGAGCAGGCCGGTGCCGATCCGCTTACGGGTCATCTGGATCAGGCCGAGCGAGGTGACCTCGGCGACCTGGTGACGGGTCCGGTCGCGGCCCAGGCACTCGACCAGGCGACGAAGCACCAGGTCACGGTTGGACTCGAGGACCATGTCGATGAAGTCGACGACGATGATGCCGCCGATGTCGCGCAGCCGGAGCTGGCGCACCATCTCCTCGGCCGCTTCGAGGTTGTTCTTGGTGACCGTCTCCTCCAGGTTGCCCCCGGAGCCGGTGAACTTGCCGGTGTTGACGTCGACGACGGTCATCGCCTCGGTGCGGTCGATGATCAGCGAGCCACCCGAGGGCAGCCAGACCTTGCGGTCCAGACCCTTCGCGATCTGCTCGTCGATGCGGTACGCGGCGAAGGCGTCGGCCTCGCCGTCATACTTCTCCACCCGCTCCTCGAGGTCGGGGGCCACCGACTGGACGTAGTCCTTGACGGTCTCCCACGACGAGTCACCGGAGATGACCAGCTTGGCGAAGTCCTCGGTGAACAGGTCACGGACGACCTTGAGGGTCAGGTCGGGCTCGCCGTAGAGCAGCTGCGGGGCGTTGCCGTTGGCCTTCTTCTCGATGTCCTCCCAGCGCGCCTTGAGCCGCTCGACGTCACGCGTGAGCTCGTCCTCGGCGGCGCCCTCGGCAGCGGTGCGTACGATCACGCCGGCCGTGTCGGGGACGATCTCCTTCAGGAGGGTCTTGAGGCGGTTGCGCTCGGTGTCGGGCAGCTTGCGGGAGATGCCGGAGGTGGTGCCGTCGGGCACGTAGACCAGGAAGCGGCCGGCCAGCGAGATCTGCGAGGTCAGGCGGGCGCCCTTGTGGCCGATCGGGTCCTTCGTCACCTGGACGAGCACCTTCTGGCCGGAGGTCAGTACCGACTCGATCTTGCGGGGCTGACCCTCCTTCCAGCCGAGCGAGGCCCAGTTGACCTCACCGGCGTAGAGCACGGCGTTGCGGCCCTTGCCGATGTCGATGAACGCGGCCTCCATGCTCGGCAGCACGTTCTGGACACGGCCCAGGTAGACGTTGCCGATCAGGCTGGTCTGGCTCTCGCGGGCGACGTAGTGCTCCACGAGCACCTTGTCTTCGAGCACCGCGATCTGGGTGAGGTCCTCGCGCTCACGGATCACCATGACCCGGTCGACCGACTCACGGCGGGCCAGGAACTCGGCCTCGCTCACGATCGGGGCGCGACGACGACCGGCCTCGCGGCCCTCGCGGCGGCGCTGCTTCTTGGCCTCCAGGCGGGTCGAGCCCGCCAGCGCGGTGATCTGGTCATCACCGGTGCGGCTCTGGCGAACCTTGGTGACGGTGTTCTCCGGGTCGTCCCCGGAGGCGGCGTCGCCCGAGGCCTCGCCGGCCCGGCGGCGGCGACGGCGACGGCGCGAGGAGGTGCTGCCCTCGCCCTGGTCGGCGTCGGCATCCTTGCCGGCGTCGTCGCTCTCGGCCTCGGCGTCCTCGGAACTGTCCTCGGTCTCGGACGCGTCGGAGCCGTCGGCGTCGCCGTTGGCTCCCTTGCGACGGCGACGGCCGCCACGGCGGCGGCGACGACGGCCGTTGCCGCCGCCCTCACCGTCGTCGGCCGAGCTGTCGTCGGACTCGGTGCCGGACTCCGGCTCGGTCTCAGGCTCGGCCTCTGCCTCGGGCTGCGCCTCCTCGGCGGGCTTCTCCTCGGCCGGGGCAGCGTTGCGCGAGCCGCGCTTGCGGGTCCGGGTCGGGGCCTTCTCCTTCGCAGCCTCGGCGGCGGGCTCGGCGGCGGGCTCGGGGGCGGGCTCGGCGGCGGGCTCGGGGGCGGGCTCGGGGGCGGGCTCGGTGGCCTGCGACACGTCCTCGACGGGCGCCTCGACAGGCGCCTTCGCGCTTCGCGCGATTACTCCCTCGCTCGGCGCGAGCGGACGAGCAAGCTCGCCGCTCGACCTCGCTCCGGTCGTCTCGGCGGGCTCCTCGACAGGCTTCGGCTCCGCCGTCTTGCGCGTACGCCGGCGGGTGGTCGTCTTGGTCGGCGCCTGGAACAGCACCGCGGGGGCCGGCGGACCGGCCTGCTCGGCCTCGGTCTCCTCGAGGTTCTCGTCGGCGACCTCCTCGGCGGGGGTCGCGACGGACTCGACGACGGGCGCGGCGGCCGTCTTGGCGGCAGTCTTCTTCGCGGTGGTCCGCTTGGCGGTGGTCTTCTTCGCCGCCGTCTTCTTGGCCGGAACCTCGACGGTCTCGGCGGGAGCCTCGGGGGTCTCGGAGGTCTCGGCCTCCGGTGCGGTGGTGACCTCGGGGGTCTCGACCTCGGCCGGCACGGGGGCGGCAGCCTTCTTGGTCGTACGCTTCCGGGTCGTCTTCTTCGCCGCCGTCTTCTTGGCGGGGGCCTCGGCCGCCTCAGTGGTCGCAGCAGGCTCCGCGCTCTGGTCGGCGGGAGCCTCGACAGCCTCCGTCGGGGCCGGGGCCGCGGCTTTCTTGGTGGTGCGCTTGCGCGTGGTCTTCTTCGCCGCGGTCTTCTTCGCGGGGGCGGTCTCGCCGGTCGCTTCCGCGCCGGTCGTGGGGGTGTCGGTCACCGGAGTCTGCGGCGTTTCAGCGCCGTTCTCGGTGTTCTCGACAGTGGTCTCGTCGGCCATGTCGTTCTCCTCATCCAGGACCTTCACAGGTGCCGGATAGTCAGGTGCCGGGAAACGGGCGCTGCGCAGTATCGAACTTTTCCACGTAGCAGCCGCGTCGCGGCGCAAAGCTTGTCAGGGCGGCGGCATCCTCCGCAGCGGTGCGTCACAGGCAGCGGTTCGTCACCTGCCGCGGTCGCTCGGCCGTCCGGGACCTTCCCGGGCGAGTCGCTCTCACTGACCTGCTAGGCCTGCGTCGCGGTCTGGTGACGCCCTACCTCCTGTGTGCCGGAGTGCGGCCCCGGAGGGTCCACGCCGGCGAGGCGTCGTCGGACTGTCCATTCCTCGGGACGGGCCCGATTGTTTGAGCAGTCGTCTCGGAGTATCGCATACACCCTGTCAACAGATCGATATCCGGGACGACGTACGCCCCTGGACGGACCTGCCAGATCATCCCGCGGGCCGGCGGCCAGCCGTGTTCAACGATCAGACGCGCGAGCTTGAGCCGGGCGCGAGGGGTCAGGGCAGCGTTGGCGTGGGTAGCGTGGGACACGAAGGCCTCTCCTGGTGGCGGAACTGGTTCCTAGACAGCTCCACTCCACACCGGGGAGGCCTTCGTCCATCTACTAGTCAGACCGTGTCGTCGCAGGATCTCGACCAACGTGCCTGGTCATCACACCTAGGGGAGCCGCGCGTCCTTCATCTGCCGCGAGGCGTACACGTTGGTGATCACCACACCGTCCAGCCAGGCGGTCAACCGCGCCGCCTCGACCTCCAGGGCCGCCCGGCCCGTGCCGCCGATGTCGTGGCGGAGGATCACCTGCACCGTCGCGTCCGCGTCCTGAACCCAGCAACCGACGATCCGGCCGTCCCACCAGGCGGTGTTGCCGGCGTTGCCGTTGGAGTCGAAGAGGTACGCCACATCCTCGGCGTCCAGATAGAACCCGCGTTCCTTCCAGCCCATGACGGTGGGGTCGAGGGTGGGCAGCAGCGCGGCCCAGGGCTCGATCTCGGGCTCAGGCGAGGTGGCGATCGGGTCGTCCGGAAGGACCCATCCCATGCCGCCGCACTCGAGCCCGACCTCCACGGCACCGACCGCGGCGAGCGCGGCCCTCACGGCGGACTTCGTGGACCCGAGCCACCAGACCACGTCGGCTTCGGTGCCCGGACCGAAGGTCCCCAGCCAGCGGCGGACGAGCTCGGCATAGCCCTCCGCAGACTCGAGCGGGACCGGCACGTCGTCGAGCCACGACTCGGTCAGCGTCCAGGCAGGCTTGTTCAGCCGCCAGTGACCGAGGTTGGTCGCCCGCATCAGCCGACCCTGCGCGGCGAGGGTGCCGATCACCCAGCGCCCGATCGGAAACTCTCCGCCCCACTTCTTGCCGGGCGTGCCCATCCGGAAGCGGGTGTCGAGCTCCGGCACCATCTCGCGCAGCTGCGTCGTGGTCCGCGGCTCTCCGTCGGCCAGCGCGGCCAGCGTCGCGGCGTACGCCTTCTCGATCCAGCCGTTCTGGTCCTCGTGAATGCCGCCGGCAGTCAGCCACTTGTAAAGGTTCTTCTCCTCCTGGGCGGCCACCCGGGCCGAGGCGCTCCCCAGTGCGGCCGGGATCAGGTCACGCGGGAAGGCGAAGAGCGTACGCCGCATCGCCAGCTGCTTGACCAGCGAGCGCTCCTCGTAGAGCGCCCGCTCGACGTCCTCGATGCGGAGGTCGTGGACCCGCGCATGCAGCCCGAGGTGGACGGTCGCCGCCTCGGTCGCGTGCCAGGCGGTCATCGCCTGCGTCGCGGCCGCCACGTCGGCGTACCTGTGGTCGGGGGCGAGCCCGTGCCTTCGGGCCAGTCTCGCCCGGCGCTCACGGTCGGTGACCATTCTCATCGGCAGAGCCTCACCCAAGGCACGTTAGTGGAGCGGGTCGCCGATCGTGCCGGAAGCCTCGTCGAAGACCCCCTGGCTGAGCCGGGTCAGGAGCGGCAGCCCACCGTGCTCGGGGCCGACCTTCAGGCCGCCGATGCGCTCCAGGCCGGTGACGACGTCGTCGGGGCGTACGGTCGGGGTGCCGTGCTTGAGCAGGAGCTCCAGCCGGGAGCCACCCTCGCGGGGCGCCGAGCCGAGGCGTACGACCGCGCCTCGGGCATCGAACTCCCGCAGACCCTTCTTGGTCATCCGGGACACGATGACCTCCTCGGCGCCGAGGAATGTCTCGACCGCCGCAGCCGCCTCCTCCGGCGCCGTCGGGAGGTCGATGATCCACTCGCTGCCCGTGAGCAGGTCGGCCAGCGCGCCCTTGGGCGAGGTCGCGGTGTCCACGACGTCGATCAGGTCGAGACCGTCGGGCATGACCTCGTCCAGGGCAGCCTTGGTCGCGGCAGGGTCGACCGTCTCGCGCAGTCCCAGCTCGACGTACTCGGCCTCGCTCGCCGCTCCCGTCGGAGCCGCACCAGCGTAGGAGATCCGCGGGTGCGGGTTGAAGCCCGAGGAGTAGGCCACCGGGATCCGGGCCCGGGCGACCGCGCGCTCGAAGGCGCGGCTGAAGTCGCGGTGGCTGGTGAACCGGAGCCGGCCGCGCTTCGCGTAGCGGATGCGGAGACGCTGGACCGGCGGGGCCTGCTGTTCGGGCTGTTGACGCACGGGTCGATTATGTCGGTCCAGGGGCGCGATCACCCATCCGGCGAATGGAAAGCGAACGGTCTGTAACGGTTCGCACACCAAAAATGGGAGACTCGCGCGGTGACCCACCACAGAAGCAGGAAGTTCTCGGTACGCCTCAAGGAGCTTTTGCCGATCTTCGCGGTGGTCCTCACGGTCGGCGCCATCGCCGCGCTGACCGTCCTCGCACCCCGGCTGAGCGACTCCAGGCAGGCCTCCGCGGACACCTCCTCCTCGCCGAGCGCTGAACCCGATGCGGCCAGCCCGTCGGCCTCCGCCTCGGCATTGGCGGAGCCGCTGCCGAAGTTCAAGACGCTGGACGCACCGCCGGCGATCGACAAGGTCCCGAAGAAGCCCAAGATCGACCCGTGCGCGGTCCCGCGCAACCTGACCGTGATGACCTTCAACATCAAGGGTGGCCGGGTCTCCCCCGGTGAGCTCGGCGGCATCGCCGGCGTGATCCGGGCCTCTGGTGCCGACGTCGTGCTCCTCCAGGAGGTCGACCAGAACCGCCGCCGCTCCGGCAACGTCGACCAGCCGGCGATCATCGCCTCGCACCTGGGGATGCAGTCGGTCTTCGGCGCCAACGCCTACATCACCGATCGCGGTGGCTACGGCACCGCGATCCTGTCGCGCTACCCCATCGACGGCTACGACAACACCCACCTGCCCAACCGCGACGGGAAGGAGCAGCGCGGCGTGCTCAGGGCCAACATCGTCGTCGAGGGTCAGCGCCTGGTCGTCTTCAACACCCACCTCGACCACACCTCCGACTCGCTGCGGCAGGCCCAGATCGGTGCGGTCATGTCCAAGGTGAACGCCTACGACGGCGCCAAGCTCCTCGGCGGCGACCTCAACGCCGGCGGTGGCTCCAGCGTCCTGGGCGCCGCACTGGCGACGCTGTCCGACGCCGGCGCCTCGTTGGGCTCCAGCCACGACGGTGGCGGCCGCGTCGACTACCTGCTCCCCAACTCCTGGCTCTCCGCCGGCGACGGCAACGTCACCCCCACCGGCCTCTCCGACCACCACGCCGTCAGCATCGACTTCGCCATGCGCGGCGCCGCGGACTGCTGAGGCTTCGATCCTGAGGTACGACGGGGAGTTCCCGGACACAGGCTTGCTGGGTCAGTAGCGTTCGGTCTTCACGGCGCGCTTCGGGGGGTCGTACGGCTCAGGCCAGAAGTCAGTGACCCGCGTGATCCGCCCGGCGTCGATCTCGAGGAACGTCTGCGACTCACCGGACTCGTCACCCATCCTCCAGTCGAACCAGACCACTGCCCGATCGTCGTCGGCGATCACGATCTTCGGGGTGAGGTGCCACTCGCCGGGGTAGGTCTGGTTGAACTCGAGAAACGACTCGCGCCCGATGATGAGCTCACGGGTCTGCGGCATGTCGTAGACGACGTCCTCGTCCAGCACGGCCGCCAAGGCGTCCCAGTCCCGCGCATCGAGGAGCTGGAGATAGCTACGTGCAAGTGCGCTGTTGTCCGACATGGCGGCAACCTACCGGTGGGCGAGCGAGCGCGTGGGAGACTTCCCGCCGTGATCGAGTTGCGCCCAGCGGTTGTTGCTGACGTCCCGTCACTTCTGGAGCTGTGGGAGGTGGCCGCCGAGAACGACTCGCGGCCGACCGACTCCGCGGTGAAGGTCGAGTCGCTGATCGCGCGCGATCCGGAGGCCTGCACGGTCGCGGTCACCGAGGAGGGCCGGGTCGTCGGCTCGTTGATCTCCGGGTGGGACGGCTGGCGCGCCCACCTCTACCGGCTCGCGGTCCACCCCGACGTACGCCGCCGGGGGCTGGCCCGCCGCCTCCTGGACCACGCCGAGACCCGCCTCGTGGCGCTCGGCGCGGGCCGGATCGACGCGATGGTCCTGGAAGGCAACGACCTGGGGCAGTCGCTGTGGAAGAGCTCGGGCTACGAGTCGCAGGCCGAGTGGCGCCGCTGGGTCCGCCCGGTCGGCTGAGCAGCCGGTAACCGGTCGCCAAAGAGACCGGGTCGGGTCTACGTTCAGCGGATGGAGTTCCTGACCCCCGAAGACCTTCCCGCACCCGCCGGCTACAGCCACGCGGTGATCACCGACCCCGGCGCCCGGCTGATCGTGACCTCGGGCCAGGTCGGCGTCACCGACGAGGGCGCCGTGGCCGACGGCTGGGAGGCGCAGACCCGGCAGACCTTCGTCAACCTCGGCGTGGCCCTGGCCGCCGCGGGCGCAGCCTGGGCGGATGTGGTGAAGCTGACCTACTTCGTCGTCGACACCACCGAGCTGCCGCTGATCCGGTCGGTGCGCGACGAGTTCGTCGACCTCGCGAACCCGCCGGCCAGCTCGCTGGTGCAGGTCGCCGGCCTCTTCCGCCCCGACGTACTCATCGAGGTCGAGGCCACCGCCGCCATCAGCTGACCGGTCAGTCAGATCGGGTACGCCGACGAGCTACGGCCGTCACAATCCCGCATGTGTGAGCGGTAATGACCGCTGAAGTCGCCGCGCCGATCGCTGTCACTTCCATGCACATGCAGGAGAGTGACGGCTCCCGGACGAGTCGTTCGCCTCAGACGACCGAGAGCGGAAGCAGCTTCTTGCCCGTGGGCCCGATCTGGATGTCGGTGTTCATCTCCGGGCAGACGCCGCAGTCGTAGCAGGGAGTCCAGCGGCAGTCCTCGACCTCGATGTCCTCGCCATCGGCGACGGCGAGGGCGTCCTCCCAGTCGGCCCAGAGCCAGTCCTTGTCGAGGCCGGAGTCGAGGTGGTCCCAGGGGAGGATCTCGTCGTACTCACGCTCGCGGGTGGTGTACCAGTCGAGGTCGACGCCGGTGCCGGCGAGACCGGTCTCGGCGGCGGTCATCCAGCGGTCGTAGGAGAAGTGCTCGCTCCAGCCGTCGAAGCGGCCGCCGTCGCGCCAGACGTGCTCGATGACTCGGCCGACCCGACGGTCGCCCCGAGACAGCAGGCCCTCGACGATGCCGGGCTTGCCGTCGTGGTAGCGGAAGCCGATCGCGCGGCCGAACTTCTTGTCGGAGCGAACCTCGTCGCGCAGTTTCTGCAGCCGCACGTCGGTGGTCTCGTGGTCGAGCTGGGAGGCCCACTGGAAGGGGGTGTGGGGCTTGGGTACGAAGCCGCCGATCGAGACGGTGCAGCGGATGTCGTTGCGGCCCGACACCTCGCGGCCCTTGGCGATGACCTTCTTCGCCAGCTCGGCGATCTGGAGGACGTCCTCGTCAGTCTCGGTCGGCAGGCCGCACATGAAGTAGAGCTTCACCTGGCGCCAGCCGTGGGAGTAGGCGGCACCGACGGTGCGGATCAGGTCCTCCTCGGTGACCATCTTGTTGATCACCTTGCGCATCCGCTCGGAGCCACCCTCGGGGGCGAAGGTCAGACCGGAGCGACGGCCGTTGCGGGAGAACTCGTTGGCCAGGGTGATGTTGAAGGCGTCGACCCGGGTCGAGGGCAGCGAGAGCGACACGTTGGTGCCCTCGTAGCGGTCGGCCAGGCCGGTCGCGACGTCACCGATCTCGGTGTGGTCCGCCGAGCTCAGCGAGAGCAGGCCGACCTCCTCGAAACCGGACTTCCGGATCCCGTTCTCGACCATGTCGCCGATGGTGGTGATCGAGCGCTCGCGCACCGGGCGGGTGATCATCCCGGCCTGGCAGAAACGGCAGCCACGGGTGCAGCCGCGGAAGATCTCCACGGAGAACCGCTCGTGGACGGTCTCGGCGAGCGGCACCAACGGGTTGCGCGGGTAGGGCCAGGCGTCGAGGTCCATCAGGGTGTGCTTGCGCACCCGCCACGGGATGTCGGGCCGGTTGGGGACGACGGCCTCGATCTGGCCGTCGGCGGCGTAGTTGACGTCGTAGAACTTCGGGACGTAGACGGCCCCGGAGACGGCCAGTCGGCGCAGCAGCTCGTCGCGGCCGCCGGGGCGACCGTCCTGCTTCCACTCGCGCACGACCTCGGAGATCTTGAGCACGACCTCCTCGCCGTCGCCGAGCACGGCGGCGTCGAGGAAGTCGGCGATCGGCTCGGGGTTGAACGCGGCGTGGCCGCCGGCGAGCACCACGGGGTCGTCGTCGCCGCGGTCGACCGCGTGCAGCGGGATCCCGGCGAGGTCGAGCGCGTTGAGCATGTTGGTGTAGCCGAGCTCGGTCGAGAACGAGAGCCCGAACACGTCGAACGCCTTCACCGGACGATGGGCGTCGACGGTGAACTGCGGGATCGGCCCGTGCTCGTCGCCCTCGCGCATGATCTTCTCGAGGTCGGGCCACACCGCGTAGGTGCGCTCGGCGGCGATCCAGTCACGCTCGTTGAGCACCTCGTAGAGGATCTGGACGCCCTGGTTCGGCAAGCCGACCTCGTAGGCGTCGGGGTACATCAGCGCCCACCGCACCTCGACCTCGTCCCACTTCTTGACGGTCGAGTTGAGCTCCCCACCGACGTACTGGATCGGCTTGGACACCAGCGCCAGGCGCGGCTCCAGCCGAGGGAAGACGGACTCAGGAACGAGGTCGCTCTGGGCGACGGTCACGATGGGCACCTCAAAGCTCGGGAACGATCAAACCCAAGCGTACGCCGCCCCCTGACTCCCCCACCAAACCTCGCGGCGTGGGGACGGACTGCCGGGCATGGCGTTGGGGCCGCCCCTCCCGGACGGCCCCAACGACCTCAGCTCAGAGCGTCAGCTCAGAACAGGTTGGTGAGCAGCAGGTTCGGGGAACCGGTGCCCGGGTTGGTGACCACGTCGGGGGTGGCGGCGCCGGTCAGGCCCGTGGCGACGTCGGCCGGGGTGGCCGAGGGGTTCGCCTCGAGGAAGAGCGCGGCGGCACCGGCGACGTGGGGGGTCGCCATCGACGTACCGGAGATGGTGTTGGTCGAGCCGTCGTTCCAGGCCGAGGTGATGTCGACGCCGGGGGCGAAGATGTCGAGGCACTCACCGGTGTTGGAGAAGTCCGCGGCGGCGTCGGTGTCGTCGGTGGCACCGACGGTGATCGCCTCCGGAACGGCCGCCGGCGAGGAACCGCAGGCGTCGGAGCTCTCGTTGCCGGCCGCGACGGCGTAGGTCACGCCGTCCGCGATCGAGGCCTGGACGGCCGCGTCGAGAGCGGCGTCGTTGCCGCCGCCGAGCGACATGTTGGCGACGGCCGGGCCGTCGGTGTGGTTCTCGGTGACCCACTCGATGCCCGCGACGACACCCTCGGTGGTGCCGGAGCCCTGGTCGTCGAGGACGCGGACCGGAACGATCGTGGCCTCCTTGGCCAGACCGTAGGTGGTGCCGGCGACGGTGCCCGCGACGTGGGTGCCGTGGCCGTTGCCGTCGGTCGGGTCGGTGTCGCCGTCGATCGCGTCGAAACCCTCACCGATCCGGCCGCTGAACTCCGAGTGGTCGGTCGCGACGCCGGTGTCGATGATGTAGGCGGTCACGCCGGCACCGGTCTGCTCGTAGTGGTAGTTCTTGTCGAGCGGCAGCGCGGCCTGGTCGACCCGGTCCAGGCCCCAGGTCGGGTCCGCCTGGTCACCCTGGGTGGTGTAGCGGTGGTTGGCCTGCACGTAGGCGACGTCCGGGTTGGAGCGGACCTCTTCGAGCGCGTCCTTGTCGAGCGAGGCCGAGAAGCCGTTGAACGCGGTGTTGAAGACCTCCCGTACGTCTCCACCGGCGTCGCGGGCGTCGCTGCGGACCGACTTGGCCTCCGACTTGGCCATGTCGCTGCGGCCCTGCTTCTCCATCACGACGATGTACTCACCCTCGATTGCGGTCGAGGCGTCCGCGCCGCGCAGCGGTGCCGGACTGTCCGCGGCACCGGCCGGGACGGTGAAGGCGATCGCCGAGGCTGCTGCTCCAACAGCTACGGCGGAGATGACTGCCGGTGCCTTGAAGGCCCGGTTCTTGATGGTTCGGTTCACGAACTGACTCCCGTCATCGTGCGGCCCGATGGGGCCACAACCATTCATTGCACCGGGCTTGGGAACCGCCTGTAGGTGGTCCCACGCGCAGACGTCACACGTGCCGGCCGAACGCCCTGCGCCCTCCCTACGGCCGCAACCCGAAGCGTTCGGTCAACCACGTAATCACGTTACGTAGGACCCGTAACGACCCAACTCTTCGCATTGCAGCAACGTGCAGATACCAAAGGTGAACGCCTGTAAACAGGCCATAAACAAGGCGGGAAAATCGGCTTGTAACCAACGCACCGGGTCGCCCGCGTTACGCGAGCGACCCGGCGTGGTCAGGCCTCAGGTCAGGCCATCAGATGAGCGCCCGAGATCAGGCGACGGAGGTATCGTCGATCAGGAAGCTGGTCCCGAGCGAGGAGTCCTCGGTGCCGGTGAAGGTGAGCGTGACAGTGCTACCCGCGTACGCACCCAGCGAGAACGACTTCAACGAGTACGAGGAGGACTCGTTCAGGTTGGAGTACGTCGCCAGGGTCGTCGAGCCGATCTTGACAGTCAGCTTGTCGTAAGCCACCGAGGTGGTCGTCTCGTTGGAGATCACCCGCAGGTAGAACGACAGGGTCTTGCCGGTCGTGGGCAGAGTGACCGACTGCGACAGGTTGTCGGTGTGGGCGGAGCCGTAGCCGTTCAGCCACGCCTTGTAGGAGCCCGAGCGGGCCGGGGCGCTGCTCGAGCTGTCGATCACGCCCGAGGAGGCGCTCCAACCGGTCGCGCCCGACTCGAAGCCCGGGTTGGTCAGCAGGTTGCCCGACGGCGGGTCGGTCGGCGGGTCCGTCGGGTCGGTGCCACCGCTCCACAGCGAGTAGAGGAGGCGGTTGGGTGAACCGGTCCCGGGCGAGGTGACCACGCCGGTGGTGGCGTTGGAGTTGATCGCCGAGGCGACGGCGGAGGCCGATGCCGTCGGGTTCGCCTGCAGGTAGAGCGCTGCCACTCCGGCGACGTGCGGGGTCGCCATCGACGTACCGGAGATCGTGTTGGTCGCCGTGTTGGAGGTGTGCCACGCCGAGGTGATCGAGGAGCCCGGAGCGAACAGGTCGACGCACGAGCCGATGTTGGAGAAGCTCGACCGGGCGTCGGTGTTGGTCGTCGAGCCGACGGTCAGGGCTCCGGCCACCCGGGCGGGCGAGCCGTTGCATGCGTTCGCACCGGAGTCGTTGCCCGCGGCCACGGCGTAGGTGACGCCGTCCGCCATCGAGCTGGAGACCGCGGAGTCGAGGGTCGAGGAGACCCCGCCACCGAGCGACATGTTGGCGACCGCCGGACCGGAGGTGTGGTTGGAGGTCACCCAGTTCACACCCGCGATCACGCCGGCGGTGGTGCCGGACCCGGAGGCGTCGAGCACACGGACGGGCACGAGGGTGACGTTCTTGGCGACACCGTACGTCGATCCGCCGACGGTTCCGGCGACGTGGGTGCCGTGGCCGTTCTCGTCCTCGGTGCTGGACCCGATGGCGGTGTAGCCGGAGGTCACCCGGCCGCCGAAGTCCGCGTGCGCGGAACGGATGCCGGTGTCGATGATGTACGCCTTCACCCCCGAGCCGGTGTAGTCGTAGTGGTAGTTCGAGTTCAGCGGCAGGTTGCGCTGGTCGATCCGGTTGAGCCCCCAGGTCGGGTTGGCCTGGTCGCCGCTGGCCTTGACGACCTGGTTGGCCTCGACGTAGTCCACATCGGGGTTGCTGCGGAGCGCGTCGAGCGCGTCGGCGTCGAGCGTGGCGGAGAATCCGGTGACCGCCTTGTCGTAGGCGTACTTCACCGAGCCACCCTTCTCCTTGGCGAGCGCCCGGGCGTCGGCGGCGTTGGCCTTGGCCGCCGCACCGTTGCCCTTCATCACGACGATGTAGGAGTTGTCGATGGCCGTCGACTTCTCGGCACCGATCAGCGGTGCCGGGCTGTCTGCCGCGCCGGCGGGACCGGACATGGCCAGGATGGTGGTAGCCGCACCGACGGCGGTGACCGTCGCTGCTGCCAGTGCGCCGAGGCGCTGGTTTTTGTGGGGTCTGTTCACGGTTACTGCTCCCGTCGTCAAGCAGCCTCGGGATGAGGGCTGCAAGGGGTAACAGATGCCCTGTAGGGCACCGGGAGGGAACGTAATCGAGTTTAATTTCGATGAAACGCGACATCTTTTCGCACTGCAGCAACCTGCAGGCGATCACGCGAGCGGAGGTCCTGAAGTGGTCCGGACCGGTCCAGACCGGTGCGCCGCGAACGGGCCGAGATGCCGAGCAAGAGGCCCACCGCCAGCAGCGCCGCGATCATCGAGGAACCGCCGTAGGAGATCAAAGGTAGCGGGACCCCGGTGACCGGCATGATGCCCAGGCACATCCCGATGTTCTGGAAGCTCTGGATGCCCAGCCAGCACACGATCCCGGCCGCTGCGACCCGCCCGAAGAGGTCGTCGGTGCGCGCCGCGATCCGCAGTCCGCGCCACAGCACGACACCGATCAGCCCGATCACCACCAGCGAGCCGACCAGGCCGAGCTCCTCCCCCACGACGGTGAAGATGAAGTCGGTGTGCTGCTCGGGGACGAAGCCCGCGCGGGCCTGCGAGCCCTGGAACAGACCCTGCCCGAAGATGCCGCCGTCACCGATCGCGATCCGCGCCTGCTGGACGTTGTAGCCGGCCCCGCGAGGATCCAGCGAAGGATCCGTGAACGCCATGAACCGGTTGATCTGGTACTGCTTCAGCACCCCGGTCGCGACCACCGTCGTGGCACCCGCGACACCGGCCAACGCCAGCAGCGCCAGCCATCGCCGTGGTGTCCCCGCGGCCGCGAGCACGCAGAAGACCGTCACACCCAGCACCAGCGTGGTCCCGAGGTCGGGCTGGAGCAGGACCAGGACGATCGGCACCGCCGCGACCAGGATCATCGCGACCACGTCGCCCAGCGACACCCGTGCCCGCCAGCGGCCCTCGCTGCGCTCGGCCAGGACCAGCGCCATCGCGATGACCACGGCCAGCTTGGCCAGCTCCGAGGGCTGGACCTGGACCGGCCCGAGATTCACCCACGACTTCGAGCCGTTGACCGTGGAGCCCATCACGAGCACCAGCACCAGCCCGACCACCGCGGCCAGGTAGGCCACGGGCGTCAGGAGCCGGACCCAGCGGTGGTTGGTCGCGACCACGCCCACCATCAGCACCAGCCCGGCAGCCACGTTGATCGCCTGTTTGCGCAGGTAGGCGGTGGTGTCGCCGCCGGTGATCGCGTCGCGGTGGATGGTCGCGGACCAGACCAGCAGCACCGAGAGCGACACCAGGACCAGCACCGCGCCCAGGAGGACCAGGTCGATGCGGCGTACGAAGGCCATCACGTCATTCTTCATGCTCTGCCCCTCAACCCCTCAGTCCTTCGGGGCGACGATCGAGCCGTCGGCACCGAACGCGGGCAGGTTCCTCGGCGGGTCGATGCCTCGGATCGCGGCCTTGCCGGGCCGCACCTCCGCACCGCCCTCCTCGACTCCGTAGAGCGTCTCCCACAGCTTGCGTACGGCATCACCCACCGAGCCCGAGCCGGTGCCGCCCTGGGAGATCGTCATGATGACGACGTACTTCTTGTTGTACGTCGCGACCCATCCGGTCGTCTGCTTGCCGGTGACCTCGGCGGTGCCGGTCTTGCCGCGCACCTTCACCTCGTCGAGCGGGAACCCGCCGAACTTCCAGGCCAGGGAGCCCGACTGAGGAGTGCCGAGCAGCGCCTCGTTGACGTAGTCGATGCTCTTGGCCGACATCTTCACCTTGCCGGCGACCTTGGGATCGATCTTCTCGACCACCGTCCCGTCGCCGCTGACGACCGCCTTCCCGATCCTGGGCTCGTAGAGGGTGCCGCCGTTGGCCAGGGACGCGTAGGCCCGAGCGAGCTGGATCGGGGTGACCATCGTGTCGCCCTGGCCGATGGAGAAGTTCACCGCGTCGCCGGTGCGGTAGTAGTTGCCCTCGATGCAGAACTCGTGGGCGAACAGCTGCAGGAAGTCGGTGGGGGCGTTCTTCTTCTCGTCCATCCGGCAGTAGTAGCCCTTCATGGCCTGGTAGTACTCGGCCTTCCACTTCCGGTCCGCGATCCGGCCCGTCGACTCCCCCGGCAGGTCGATGCCGGTGCGCTTGCCGAAGCCAAAGGCCTTGGCGGTCTCCACCAGCGGGTCCTTGGCGTTGACGTCGGCGGGGTTGGCGCCGTACTTCTGCCAGTAGTGGACCCCGACCTGGTAGAAGAACGTGTTGCAGGAGACCTGGAGCGCCTTGGCGAAGTCGATGAACCCGTAGGCGCCCGACTCGTAGTTCTTGAACACCCGGTTGCCCACCTGGAGCCCGCTGGAGCAGTTGAGCAGGGTGTCGCGGCTGTAGCCGTTGTTGAGCGCGCCGACCGTCATGAACGGCTTCCACGTCGAGCCCGGCGCGAACTGACCCTGCGTCGCCCGTGGCAACAGCGGGTAGCCCGCCTTCTCGGAGTAGAGCCTGTCGAGCTGCTTCTGGGTGATCCCGCCGACCCACTCCTCGGGGTCGTACGTCGGCTGGTTGGCCATCGCGACCAGTCGGCCGGTCTGCGCCTCCATGACCACGACCGAGCCGGAGTCGGCCTCGAAGTTGCGGCCGGAGATCTTGTCGAAGGTGTTGCGCGCGGTCTCGATCGACTCGGCGAGCAGCTTCTCGGCACGGCCCTGCACCTTGGCGTCGATGCTGGTCACCAGCGTGTCGCCGGGCTGGGAGGCGACCGAGTCGCCGCGCCCGATCTCCCGGCCGAGCGAGTCGACGGTGACGGTGTCGTAGCCGGGCATCCCACGCAGCCACTGGTCGTACTGCTTCTCGACACCGGAGCGACCGACCATCGAGGTGTTGTTGAGCGACTCGTCGCCGCGCTCCTTGGCGTTGTCGTTCTCGTCCTCGGTGATCGGGGAGAGATAGCCGAGCACGCCGGCGGCGTTGATGCCGAAGGGGCTCGGGTAGGAGCGCAGCGTCTGCTTCTCCGCGACCACGCCGGGGAAGTCCTCCGGCTGCTCGAGGATGCGCAGCGCGGTCGACTCGGAGACGTCGGTGGCGATCGGGACCGGCTGGTAGCGGGTGCCGGACCAGTTGGCGATCGCCTCGTTCTGCTTCTTCGGGGACACGTCGACGGCCCTGGCGACGCGCTCCATCAGCGTCTTCCTGTCGTCGTCGTCCAGCCCGTCGAGCACGCCCTGGTCGAGGCTGACCACCCAGGCGGAGCGGTTGGTCACCAGCGGGCGGCCCTGGGCGTCGACGATGATGCCGCGCACCGGTTGCCGCACGATCTCGCGCTTGGACTGCGAGGCCGCGGCGGCCTGATAGGCGTCGCCGTGGCGTACCTGCAGGTAGAAGAGCCTGACCCCGAGCGTGGCAAGCAGCGAGAAGACGAGCGCCTGGATCACGATCAGCCGCAACCGGCTGACCTGCGCGGTGGAGAGTCGGCTCGCCGCCATGTCAGATGTCCCCCTTGCCGATCAGCCACAGCAATGCCGGGATCAGCAACGGCGCCAGCAGTAGGTCGTAGCCCACGCTGATCGCCACGGTCGGAAGCAGCGTCAGCGGCGCCTCACCGAGGATCAGGCCGCTGACCGCGAAGATGCTGACCCCGATGAACGCGCAGGTGGCCACCGTGGCCATCACGGTCATAGCGTTGGGGCGGCCCCGGCCGCTGTGGATGCTGCCCTCGTCGATGCTGCCTTCGCGGACACGGCCGGCGACGTAGCCGACGATCAGCAGGGCCAGCGCCCACCGGCCCGCGGTGTGATCGGCGGGCGGCGCCAGATCGAGGAGTGCGCCGGCGGCGAACCCGGTCACCAGACCGGCCTGCCCGCCACGGGTGAGCGCGACCGCGATGACGACCAGGAGCGCCAGGTCGGGGGTGATCCCGCGGATGGCGAAGGCCGGCGCCACGCTCAACTGGAGGACGACCGCGATGACGACCAGCATGCCGACCAGGACGTTGCGCAGCACCGGAGCGGCACCAGAGGCACGGCCTTCCATCTGACTCACGCCCCCACCGCCGTAGCGCAAGCGCCAGAGTACGGACGCGGTGGCGTGCTGGTCGTCTGGTTCGCTCGCTGACGCTCGCTCATCGCAGCTCCCCTTCCGGTGTGACGACGGCGCGGTCGCTCATGGTGTCGCCCGGCACCACCACACCGACGACGTCGAGCGAGCCGAAGTCGACGTACGGCTTGATCCGGACCGTCTGCGAGGAGTCACGCACGCTCTCGAAGCTGTCGGTCACCTCGCCGATCGGCAGCCCGGAGACGTACGGAGCGGCCCGGCCGTCACCCCAGGTGATGACCGTGTCGCCCTTGAGCGGGGTGGTGGACCGGTCGACGAGGTCGAGGGTCAGCAGACCGGCGTTCGCGCCTCCGGCGACCGCGCCGGAGCCCCGGACCATGCCGACCTGGCCGGACTTCTTGTCGCTGCGGTCGGCACCGCCGACGCGGCCACCGACGACCGAGGCGGCATCGACGATCAGCAGGACCGTCGCCGAGGTCTTGGTGACCCGCAGCACCCGGCCGACCAGGCCGTCGCCGGTCACGACCGACATGTCGGACCTGATCCCGGCGGCGCTGCCGGCGTCGATGGTGACGGTGCGGTTGAAGGTCTGGGCCGGGCCGTAGGCGATGACCCTCGCCGGCACCATGGCGTAGCCGAGGTCCTCGGCAGCGCGGGTGATCGACTCGTACTCGGCGAGCTTGGCACGGCCGTAGTCGGTGACCTCGACCTGGCGGCGCAGGGTGGAGTTCTCGGCCTCGAGCTTCGCGACCCGGTCGCGCAGCGCGTCGCGGGTGTCGAACCACTCCGGGATGTCGGTGAACGGGCGGGCCACCAGCGCCGCGCCGGTCTCGAGCGGGGACATCACCTCACCGACGGCGGCGCGGGCCGGCTCGAGGACGGGGGTCTGGTCGAGCGTGGCCAGCGTCGCGCAGCACAGGATGAGCGCGATCAGCCAGGAGCGCTTCGGACCACCGCCGCCGGCCTTGGTCTCGAGGCTGCCGCGGCGGTTGAGCCTCTCCCGCGGCGTACGGACCATGGGTTTGGACCCTTTGCGTTGTTCCAGCCCTTTGCGCAGACGTTCGCTGGGGCGGGGGCTCAGCAACGACACGTCACCATCTCCTGTTCTCGTTGACCAGGACGGGGCGGAGCACGTCGTAGTCCTCGACGCAGCGGCCGGCGCCCATCGCGACCGAGGTCAGCGGGGACTCGGCGACGTGGACGGGCATGCCGGTCTCGTGGCGCAGGCGCTCGTCGAGCCCGCGCAGGAGGGCGCCGCCGCCGGTCAGCACGATGCCGCGGTCCATGATGTCGCCGGCCAGCTCGGGCGGCGTCTGGTCGAGGGTGGAGCGGACCGCGTCGAAGATGTCGTGCAGCGGCTCCTCGATCGCCTTGCGCACCTCGGCGCTCGAGACGGTCACGGTGCGCGGCAGGCCGCTGACCAGGTCGCGTCCCCTGATCTCGGCCTCGGGCTCGTTGGGCAGCGGCCAGACCGAGCCGAGGGTCATCTTGACCTCCTCGGCGGTGCGCTCGCCCAGGAGCAGCGCGTGCTCCTTCTTCAGCCAGGTCATGATCGCGTTGTCGAGCTGGTGGCCGGCGGTCCTGATCGACTGGCTCGTCACGATGCCGCCGAGGCTGATCACCGCGACCTCGGTGGTGCCGCCGCCGATGTCGACGACCATGTTGCCGGTCGGCAGGTGCACCGGGAGCCCGGCACCGATCGCGGCCGCCATCGGCTCCTCGATGATGTTCACCATCCGGGCACCTGACTGGTAGCCCGCCTCCTTCACCGCGCGGATCTCGACCGCGGTGATCCCGGACGGAACGCAGATGACCATCCGCGGCTTGGCGAAGTAGCGGCGGCGGTGGACCTGATGGATGAAGTAGCGGAGCATCTGCTCGGTCGCCTCGAAGTCGGCGATCACGCCGTCCTTCAGCGGCCGCAGCGCGACGATGTCGTCAGGCGTACGTCCCAGCATCTTCTTGGCCTCATGGCCGACGGCGACCATCTCGCCGGTGTTCTTGTTGAGCGCGACCACACTCGGCTCATCGACAAGGACACCCTTGCCGCGGACGTAGACGAGTGTGTTTGCGGTGCCGAGGTCCACCGCCATGTCACGTCCAATGATGCTCGCCATGCGTCCTCGCGTTCCCGGGGCGCCGCGTCGGGGATCTGTGCTGCAGGATGCGGGCCTCCCGACGAGGCTACGAAGGTCCGAGCCTCAATCCGGAGAGGCTCGCCGAAACCGCAACGATACGGGGTGCATCTACGCCCTAGAACCAGGGGATGCCTGTATTCACCGGGCGTTGCGGAACGGCTCACAGAGGCCCGCGAACGCGGCCTCCAGGGCAAATGAGAGATCGCGCCGGTAGTGGTACCGGCGCGATCTCGGGTCAGGCTTTTTCGCTCGCCTCAGGCGCCGAACCAGAGCTTGATCTCGCGGTCGGCCGACTCGGGCGAGTCGGAGCCGTGGACGAGGTTCTCGCGGTTGGAGAGGGAGAGGTCGCCGCGGATGGTACCCGGGGCGGCCTTGCGGCCGTCGGTGGCACCGTTGAGCGCGCGGACGACCTCGATCGCCTCGTCGCCCTCGAGGACGGCGGCCACGAGCGGGCCGGAGGTGACGAAGTCACGCAGCGGCGGGTACCACGGCTGCTCGACGTGCTCGGCGTAGTGCTCGTCGGCCATGCCCGCGTCGATGGTGCGGTGCTCCAGCTTCACGATCGAGAGGCCCTTGGCCTCGTAGCGGGACAGGATCTCCCCCACCAGGCCCCGGCGGACGGCGTCGGGCTTCAAGATCACGAACGTGCGGTGCGTCATGGGGCCGAGCGTATCGGGGAGGGCCCGTCCGGGCACGTTCGGGCCGGTCGCCGCCGTGCACCTGTCGGCCACGTTGAGATCATGTCGGTGGGATGCGGCAGGATGGCGCCCCGTGACGACAACCCCATCAGCTCCGACGCTCGCAGACTCGATGGCCGCCATCCCGGCCCGCATCGCCGAAGATCTCGGGGTGCGCCCGGCGCAGGTGACCGCAGCGGTCGCCCTGCTCGACGAGGGCTCGACGGTGCCGTTCATCGCGCGCTACCGCAAGGAGGTGACCGGCGGCCTCGACGACGCCCAGCTGCGTACGTTGGAGGAGCGACTCGGCTACCTGCGCGACCTGGAGGAGCGGCGTGCCGCCGTGCTCGCCGAGATCGCGAAGCAGGACAAGCTCACCCCGGAGCTGCAGGCCTCGATCCTCGCCGCCGACACCAAGGCGCGGCTGGAGGACATCTACCTGCCGTTCAAGCCGAAGCGGCGCACCAAGGCGATGATCGCCCGTGAGAACGGGCTCGAGCCGCTGGCCGACGGGCTGCTGGCCGACCCGTCGCAGGACCCGACCGTGGTGGCCGAGGGCTTCCTCGGCGAGAACGTCCCCGACGTGAAGGCCGCGCTCGACGGTGCCCGCGCGATCCTGGTCGAGCGGTTCGGCGAGGACGCCGACCTGATCGGCACGCTGCGGGAGCGGATGTGGACGGCCGGCCGGCTGGTCACCCGCGTCCGGGAAGGTCGCGAGAACGACCCGGCGGCGGCGAAGTTCTCCGACTACTTCGAGTTCTCCGAGGCGTACGCTTCGCTGCCGTCACACCGCACCCTGGCCGTCCTCCGTGCGGAGAAGGAGGAGGTCCTCGACGTCACCCTCTCGCCCTACGCCGAGGAGCCTGAGGCCGGGGTCGTCACCGACTACGAACGCTCGATCGCCGCTCGTTTCGGGATCACGGACTCCGGACGTCCGGCCGACAAGTGGCTGGCCGAGACGGTGCGGTGGGCGTGGCGTACGCGGATCCTCTTCCGCCTCGAGCTCGACATGCGCACCCGGATCCGCACCGCCGCCGAGGAGGCCGCGATCGCGGTCTTCGCCGACAACCTGCGCGACCTGCTGCTGGCCGCGCCGGCCGGCACCCGGGCGACGATGGGCCTCGACCCCGGCATCCGGACGGGCGTGAAGGTGGCCGTCGTGGACGCGACCGGCAAGGTGGTCGACACCTCGACGGTCTACCCGCACGAGCCGCGGCGCGACTGGGACGGATCCCTGGCGACGCTGGCCAAGCTGGCGAAGAAGCACTCCGTCGACCTGATCGCGATCGGCAACGGCACCGCCTCGCGCGAGACCGACAAGCTCGCCGCCGACCTGCTCAAGCTGCTGCCGGACCTGAAGATGACCAAGGTGATGGTCTCCGAGGCCGGCGCCTCGGTCTACTCCGCCTCGGCCTACGCCTCCGCCGAGCTTCCGGAGCTCGACGTGTCGATCCGTGGGGCGGTGTCGATCGCGCGCCGTCTTCAGGACCCGCTGGCCGAGCTGGTGAAGATCGAGCCGAAGTCGATCGGCGTCGGGCAGTACCAGCACGACCTGCCCGAATACGGCCTCTCCAAGTCCCTGGACGCCGTCGTCGAGGACTGCGTGAACGGTGTCGGCGTCGACCTCAACACCGCCTCGGCTCCCCTGCTGCGCCGGGTCTCGGGGATCACCGAGTCGCTCGCCTCGGCGATCGTCGCGCACCGCGACTCCAACGGCCCCTTCCGCACCCGCCGCGAGCTCACCAAGGTGGCGCGCCTCGGCCCGAAGGCGTTCGAGCAGGCAGCCGGGTTCCTCCGGATCCGCGGCGGCGACGACCCGCTCGACATGTCCGGCGTCCACCCGGAGGCCTATCCGGTGGTCAACCGGATCCTCGACAAGGCGTCGGCGGACATCGGGTCGCTGATCGGCAACACCTCTGCGCTGAAGTCGCTGAAGCCCTCGGAGCTCGTCGACGATAAGTTCGGTCTGCCGACGGTCACGGACATCCTCGCCGAGCTCGAGAAGCCCGGACGCGACCCTCGTCCGGAGTTCCGCACGGCGACCTTCTCCGAGTCCGTGCATGTGATCGCCGACCTGCGTCCCGGCATGGTCCTGGAGGGCACCGTCACCAACGTGGCTGCCTTCGGCGCCTTCGTCGACATCGGCGTCCACCAGGACGGCCTGGTCCACATCTCCGCGATGTCGGACAAGTTCGTCGAGGACCCGCGCGACGTGGTCCGCTCCGGTGACGTGGTGCGCGTCAAGGTCCAGGAGGTCGACGAGGCCCGCAAGCGGATCTCGCTCACGCTCCGGCTCAACGACGACGCTCCGGCGGGTGCTCCGGCCAAGGGCGAGTCCGGCGACCGCTCGGGTCGCCCCGGTGGTGGCCAGCGCGGCCAGGGCAAGGGTGGACCCAAGGGCGGCGGTAACGGTGGCGGCAAGGGCGGCGGCCGTCCCAGTGGCAACCGTGGCGGCCAGGGTGGCGGGCGCGGCTCCTCCGCTCCGGCCAACAGCGCCATGGCCGACGCGCTGCGGCGCGCCGGGCTCAGCTGAGCCGACGTTCGTTCGCCGAGTTACCTCGGTGAAGTGACGCTTCCTTCGTGGAACTCCACGAAGGAAGCGTGCGCTGACCGAGTTACCTCGGTGAACATTCCGCGGCACCGAGCCTGGCGGCACGACGTACGACGTCCTCCGGCGCCGGCCCGGTCGCGTCGTCAGCGGTGACCGGGGCGCCGGCGACGCGATGGATCGGGATCACGCCCGCCCAGGTACCGGACTCGATGTCGGCGGGGTCGTCGACCGGACCCTCGGCACGCGCCTTCATCGACGCCTCGGCGAGCGGCAGGGCGAGCACGGCGGTCGCGGCGAGCTCCTTGCGGGTGGCCGGGCGCAGCGTCTCCCAGCGGCCGGGGATCATCTGGTCGACGACCAGCGCGAGGGCGTGCTCGCGCTCCTCCGGGCCCTCGACCAGGCGTGCGCGACCGATGACCACGGCCGAGCGGTAGTTCATCGAGTGGTGGAACCCGCTCCGTGCCGCGACCAGGCCATCGAGCTCTGTGATCGTGACGCACACGTCGCGCTCCAGCGCCCGCGCGAGCCAGCCAGCCGCTACCGAGCCGTGCAGGTAGAGCGACCCGCCTGCGTCTGGACCGTCGAGATCGAAGCCGTACGCGGTGGGCAGGACGATCGGGTGGGCCTCCTCGCCCGACCCGACGGTGACGCCCAGGTGAGCGATGAGTGCCTCACCAAGGAAGGTGTGCAGGCGCTCGCGGTCGGGGACGGCGCGGTTCTTCCCGCGACTGATCCGGGTGCGTGGGGTGGGTGACAACGTCGTGCTCATGGCACCATCCTGGTAGCGAAGTGGCCTGCACGCACGGGCCAATTCAGACCCACTCCGACAGGCCATTCGACCGATGCTTCCCGTGACCCTCGACCGCACCTCCGGCGAGCCGCTCCCCGCCCAGCTCGCCGGCCAGGTCCGCGCCCTGGTCCTCGCCGGCACCCTCGGGACCGGCGACCGGCTGCCCTCGAGCCGTGCGCTCGCGGCAGACCTGGGCGTCTCGCGCGCGGTGACCGAGCAGGCCTACGACCAGCTCACCGCCGAGGGCTGGCTCGAGGCACGCCGCGGGTCCGGGACGTACGTCACCGCGACCCGCACCACGACCACCGCGGCAGCGGCCCAGCTGACGTCTCGGCCGACGGGGGCGACGTCTCGGCGCTTCGCGCGGTCACTCCCTCGGCCGACGGGGGCGACCGCTGGGCTGGACACCGGCACCCCGTTCTTCGATCCGCGGCTGGAGCCGGGGTGGCGGCGGGCGTGGCGGGAGGTCTCGGTCGCCACTCCCCCGCGTGGCTACGACGATCCGCGGGGGCTGCTCGAGCTGCGCGAGGCGCTGGCAGCGAGGCTCGGACGCACCCGCGGCCTCGATCTCCATCCGGACGAGATCGTCGTGACCGCGGGCACCACCGACGGGCTCCGCGCGCTGCTCCCCGAGATGCGCCCCGGGCCGGTGGCGGTGGAGGACCCGGGATACCGGGCCGCGGCCGAGACGGTGCTCACCTACGGACGTGAGGTCATCGACCTGCCCGCCGTGGAGACGGTGGGCGACCTGGGCGATGCGGTGGCTGCGTACGTCACCCCGGCGCATCAGCACCCGCTGGGACGCGTCATGCCGGCGGCCGACCGGCTCGCCCTCCTGGAGGCCGCTCGACGGGCGGACGCGGTGGTGATCGAGGACGACTACGACTCGGAGTTCCGCTACGACGTCGCGCCGGTGCCCGCGATGGCGCGGCTGGACCGCGGCCGGGTGGTCTATCTCGGCACCGCGGCGAAGTCGGTGGTCCCGACGCTCCGTCTCGGCTGGCTGGTCGCCCCGCCCGACCTGCACGAGCTGATCCTGCGCCGCCGCACCATCACCCACGCCGGCGCCGCCTGGCCCTCGCAGCGCGCGCTGCTGACGCTGCTTCGCGACGGCTGGCTGGACAGGGCCGTACGCTCCGCCCGCCGCGTCTACGCCGAGCGCGCCCCGAGGGTGGCCGAGGCGATGAGCCCTTACGCCACGCTCGCCGGCCCGCTCGCCGGGATGTACTCCACCTGGCTGTTGCCCGAGACGGATGCGCACCGAGCCCGCGACGCCGCCCGAGCCGCCGGCTTCGAGATCAACCTGCTCTCCACCTACGCCCGCTCCAGTGGCTTGACCGGCCTGGTGATCGGCTTCGGCGGAGTGACCGACGCAGAGCTCGATCAGGCGCTCGCCGCGGTCACCGGCGCGCTCGGGGCCTAGCGCCCGGGCGCCTCGTCCTCGATCAGGTCGAAGAGGTTCTCCAGGCTGTCGGGGTCGTCCTCGCCACCGCCGACGACCCACCCGGAGCTGGTACGCCTCAGCTGCGCGCCGACGAGTCGGCACGACTCCCCGGCCTTGTGCGCGTAGTGGGCCGTACGCGTCCGCGGCCGCCGCAGCACCAGCGCGTTCCCGCATGCCGGGCACAGTGCCCAGTCGGTCGCGGTCTCGTCGTCGGTCGCCATCTGAAGCTCGTCGCGCTCCTCCACGGCAGCCAACCTACCTGGGCTCGGCCTCTTCCCCGGCGCTTTCCTCAGCGCTTTCCCAGGCGCTTTCCTCTGCGCTTTCCTCTGCGGCGATCCGGTCGAACGCCTCGAAGGCCGCGGCCCGCTCACTCTCGATCTTGCGACCGAGGATGTCGGCCATGCCCCACAGGACCGCGAAGATCGCGCCGACGAGGAACATGATCGGGATCAGGAAGCCCATCGCGATCGCGACGACCTGCAGTGCCCAGCCGACCCAGTAGGCCCAGGGGCGACGTAGCATTCCGGCCACCAGGATGCAGGCCACGAAGAACCCGAGGCCCAGCGGGAGCGCCAGCCCGGCGGAGACCCCGCCGATCGAGATCATCACGGGCGCGGCCAGCGCGACTGCGAGTCCCTCCATCGACACGATCGCGGCGCACATCCCGCGCCGCGGGGACTTCTCCCGCTCACTCGCCATCTGCGTCCGCCTCCAGATAGGCCTCGAGCTCCGGGTCGGCGGTCGGTACGACCCGGGCGGTCGCAGCCGACCGGGCGGCCGGGCCACGAGAGCCCAGCAGCGTACGTGCCTCTCCGGCGGTCACCACGGAGCCGGTCACCAGCACCGCGCCTTCGGAGATCGACCCGCCACCGGAGGACTCCGAGAGGCCGATCGCGGCGTCGATGGCGTCGGCGAGACGCGGGACCACCGAGACCCGGTCCTCGCCGTAGAGGTCGACGGCGATCTTGGCGAGCTCGATGGCCGGAAGGGCACGCTCGGTGGAGTTCTGGGTCACCACGAGATGCTCGAGGTGGGGCTCGAAGGCGGCGAGCAGGCCCTCGACGTCCTTGTCGCCCATCACCCCGATGACACCGACGACACCGGAGAACGAGAAGGAGTCCTCGAGGGCGGCGACCGTCGCCTCGGCACCGGCCGGGTTGTGGGCGGCGTCGAGCAGGACCGTCGGGGACGACCGCATGATCTCCAGCCGCGCCGGCGAGTCGACCTTGGCGAACGCGTCGCGCACGAGCTCGTCGGCCAGCACCGTGTCTCCCAGGAACGCCTCGACCGCGGCCAGCGCGGTCGCCGCGTTCTGCGCCTGGTGGGCGCCGTAGAGGGGCAGGAAGAGATCCTCGTACTCGCCCCGCAGCCCGCGCAGCGTGAGGATCTGTCCACCCACCGCCGGGGTGCGGGAGACGACCCCGAAGTCGGTGCCCTCCCACAGCAGCCGGGCGCCGACCTCCGCCGCGTGCTGGTCCAGCACCGCGGCGACCTCGACGGACTGCTCGGCGATCACGGCGACCGAGTCCGGCTTGATGATCCCGGCCTTCTCGCGCGCGATGGCGACCGGGGTGTCACCGAGATACTTCGCGTGGTCGACCGCGATCGGGGTCACCACCGCGACGTCGGCGTTCGCGACGTTGGTCGCGTCCCAGCCACCGCCCAGCCCGACCTCGACCACGGCCACGTCGACCGGGGCCTCGGCGAACTTAGCGTAGGCCATCCCGACCATCGACTCGAAGAACGACAGCGGGTGTGGCTGGTCGTCGTCGACCATGCCGAGGTAGTGGGCGACGTCGTTGAACGCGGCCACGAACTCGTCGTCGGTCAGGGGCTCGCCGTCGATCGAGATCCGCTCGTTGATCCGCTCCACGTGGGGTGAGGTGAACCGCCCCACGCGCAGGTCGAGGGACCGCAGCAGCGTGTCGATCATCCGGGAGGTGGAGGTCTTGCCGTTGGTGCCGGTCAGCTGGATGATCCGGAACGCGTTCTGCGGATCACCGAGGATCTCGAGCAGGGCGCGGATCCGGTCCAGGGAAGGCTCGAGCCGGGTCTCGGGCCAGCGCGACTGCAGCGCTTCCCAGACCTCCTCGATCGTGGCCGCCAGGCGCGGCGCGGGAGTCTCAGTCATCGGGTCGAGTCTAAGCCCAGGTCCGCCGATGGCCGCCGTCGCGAGCGCCACCAGGCGGGTGTGATGGCAAGGCGACGCCGCGAAGGCATACCGGGCGTCTGTTGAGCGGCGTCAACGCCGCCAGCGCGCCCGCATGGTGGCGCGCAGCAGGCGGAGAGCGGTGGACCTGGGCTTCGGGCGTCGGCGCTTCCCAGCGAATTGCCAGACCCGCTACCCTCCCACTGATCTCGGACTGAACCCCATCCCCCCACAAGGTCCACCATTCATGCGTACGCTCCGGGCTGCTCTCGCGGTCTCGTTCCTGGCCGTTGCCTACGTCCTGGCTGCCTTCGCGCTGGTCGGTCAGCAGATGGCACCGCGCCGCCGCGCCAGGACCTCGAGAGACCCCGGCGGGCTCGTCCTCACCGAGCAGGAACAGCCCGGGCTGTGGGCGGAGGTCCGCGCGCTGGCAGCTTCCGCCGGGACCCGCGCACCCGATGAGATCCGGCTGGTGCCGGAGGTCAACGCGGCGGTCAGCGAGGAGACCAGCCTCATCGGGCTCAGGACCGGCACCCGGCGCATGTTCCTCGGCGTACCTCTCCTCCAGGGCCTCTCCCGCAACCAGCTCCACGCGGTGCTCGCCCACGAGCTCGGCCACCACAGCACCAGCCACACCCGGCTCGGCGCCCTCATCCACCGGAGCCGGCTGGCGATCGCCGAGGTCGCCGCCGGCCTCTCCAACCCGCTGGTGAAACGGCCGTTCCGGACGTACGCCCGTCTCTTCTTCTCCCTGACCCGCCCGCTCGCGCACGCCCATGAGATCGACGCCGACCGGCTCAGCGCGACGGTCGCCGGGCCGCGGACCGCGGCCACCGCGCTGCGCACCCTCCCCGCGCTCGACGCCGCCTGGCACATCTATCTGGAGCAGTACGTCGAGGCCGGCACCCACTACGGCCTGCGGCCCACGCGCTTCTTCGACAACTTCACGAACCTGATGAGCGACCCCGAGCGGCTCGAGGAGCTCGCCAGGATCAGCGCCGCGCCGCCCGAGGCGAAGACGTCGGCGTACGACTCGCACCCGCCGCTCTCGGAGCGGATCGGGCGGCTGGAGGCGATGGCCTCCGCGGAGGACGCCAAGGGAGCCGACGGAGCCGACGGAGCCGACAAGTCCGGCAACGCGGCCAGCATCCTGCGCTACCCGTCCCAGAACTTCCTCGCCCTCGAGGACAAGACCTTCGCCGGCTCCGGTCTGACCCCGGCGCCGATGGCCGAGATCGTGAGCGTCGCCGGCGCCCGTGCCGCGGCGATCAACGCCGAGACGCTCCTGAACGCGATGCAGGAGAACCAGATCGTGCCGGCCACCGTCCGCGGCGCTCTCGACCTGATCGCCTCCGGCAGCCTCGACACGCTCCTGGACCTGGTCGACGTCGAGCCCACAACCGCCGGAGCGGAGACCGAGGAGCACGCCGAGGCGAAACGGAAGGTCATCGCCCGGCTCCTCGGTGCCGCCATCGCCCACGAGCTGGTCGGCGAGGACAAGGCACGCTACGAGCTCAGCTGGGCGGGTCCGTGGCGGCTGGTCGACATCGCCGGCCAGGAGGTCGACCCCGAGGAGCTCGCCTACGAGGCCCTCGGCTCCCCCGGCTACGCCGCCGCGCTGCGCGCCTGGGTGCACCAGCTCGACGCCAAGGTCGCTCCGGAGGCCGATCCCGAGCCGCCGTCGCCGACGCAGCCCGACGGCTACATCGGCGCCTTGGCCCCGATCTCCGGCGACGGCTTCCGTACGCTCCTGGTCACCGAAACTGGCCTGATGCTGCTCAAGCCCTCCGGCTCCGACCGCCTCGCCACCGGCCTGGCCTCGGTGACCTCCGGCTCGCCCGGCAGGAAGCTGATCCAGCGCGCCCTGGACAGGGCGCCAGCCGAGCTGGCTGCCAGCTCCAACGCCGCCTACGTCCCCTGGGACCAGATCCGCGCCCTCCATCTCAAGCAGAGCAGCAGCGGCCGCCGCTCCGCCGACATCACCACCGCCACCGGCGGCGGCTGGTCCCTGCACTGGACCAACGCCGCCGAGTCGGAGGGCCACATCTGGCCGGCCGTCGACCACTACCTCGGCCGCCGCTTCACCGTCGACTGACCCGCCGAGTCCGCTCGTCAGGGGACGATCGTGTGGTTGGCCATGTCCACCACGGGGCGATAGCCGATCTTGGCGTAGACGTGGTTGGAGACGGGGTTGTCGGCGTCGGTGAACAGGCACAACCGGGTGCCGTCGGCACCGAGGAGACGCGAGGCCTCGGCGGTCACCGCGGTGCCGTAGCCGTGACCCCGCTGCTCCTTCGGCGTGTAGACCGGCGCTATCCGGACCACGCCGTGCGCCGGCAGGGTCGCGCCGACCAGGGACACGACCTCGCCGTCGACCTCCCACAGCAGCAGGAACTCCTCGTCGATCCGGCGCCGCACCTCGTCCTCCCCGACTGCGGCGTGCTCGTGGGCGTACGCCTTGTTCGAGGACTGCTCCCGGGCGGCATGCCCGAAGTCGGCCAGCCACTCCCGGCACAGCTCGAGGTCGTCGTACGTCGCCGGGCGGGCGCGCCCGGGCACGCCGGACGGCATCACCAGCGTGCCGAGCTCCTGCAGACGCGACGCCATCGCGACGCTCACCCGCCCGCCCGTGAGCCGGACGGTCTCCTCGGCCACCGTCCGGGCTGCCGGGAGCGCGCCGTTGGCCCCGCCCGCATACTCGCCCCGAGCATGCAGCGCACGCGCCAGCTCGAGTGCCGCCGGCTCGGGCATCGGGCAGACGTAGAGCGGGTGCGGCTCGAAGTTGGCCGTCCGCATCGCCGCCCCCACGACCCGGTCACCCTCGCGAGCGACCGCGAACCAGCGGTAGGGCCCCTCCTGCTCCACCCGGATCGCCTTCTCCGCGTTGGTGGCGAGCACATTGGCGGTCACCGGCTCCCCGGCGAGATAGTCCTGAGCGACGGCGAGGAACTCGGCCGCGTCGGTGAAGAAGTCGATGGTGCCCATGACCGAAGCATGGCGAGTGCGCAGCGCCGGTCTCAACCGGGTTTCGCCCCAGCAACCGCGCGCCCATAGGATTTGGTCCCATGACTGAGACCACGCCCACGCAGACCGCACCGGAGACGACTACGCCCGCTGAGCAGCGCGTAGTCGCCGTACCGGACAAGCCGGTCCTCGAGGGCCTGGAGGCCAAGTGGGCCGAGCAGTGGAAGAACGAGAAGACCTACGCCTTCGACCGCACCCAGCCGCGCGAGAACGTCTACTCGATCGACACCCCGCCACCGACCGTCTCCGGCAGCCTCCACGTCGGCCACGTCTTCTCCTACACCCACCCCGACCTGATCGCCCGCTTCCAGCGGATGAACGGCAAGTCGGTCTTCTACCCGATCGGCTGGGACGACAACGGCCTGCCGACCGAGCGCCGGGTCCAGAACTATTTCGGCGTCCGCTGCGACCCGAGCCTGCCGTACGACCCCGACTTCACCCCGCCGGAGAAGCCGGACCCGAAGCGCCAGATCTCGATCAGCCGGCCCAACTTCGTCGAGCTGTGCAACCAGCTGGTCGTCGAGGACGAGAAGGTCTTCGAGGACCTGTGGCGCACGCTGGGTCTCTCCTTCGACTGGGACCAGCAGTACACGACCATCGGCAAGGTCTCCCAGACCGCCTCGCAGAAGGCGTTCCTGCGCAACCTGGCCCGCGGCGAGGCCTACCTGCAGGAGGCGCCGACGCTGTGGGACGTCACCTTCCAGACCGCGGTCGCCCAGGCCGAGCTGGAGGCCAAGGACTACCCCGGCTTCTTCCACCGCGTCGCCTTCCACCGCGCTGACGGCACCCCGGTCCACATCGAGACCACCCGCCCCGAGCTGATCCCGAGCGTCGTCGCGCTGATCGCGCACCCCGACGACGACCGCTACAAGGACCTGTTCGGCAGCACCGTCACCAGCCCGATCTTCGGGGTCGAGATCCCGGTCCTGCCTCACGAGGCCGCCGAGATGGACAAGGGCGCCGGCATCGCGATGTCCTGCACCTGGGGTGACCTCACCGACGTCCAGTGGTGGCGTGAGCTCAACCTTCCCGCCCGCGCCCTGATCGGCCGCGACGGCCGCTTCTCCCGCGAGACCCCGGAGTGGATCACCTCCGAGGCGGGGGTCGCGGCGTACGAGGACCTGAAGGGCAAGACCGTCCACTCGGCCCGCGAGGCCGTGGTCGCGATGATCCGCGACTCCGGTGACCTCGACGGCGAGCCGAAGAAGACCCAGCGGATGGCCAACTTCTACGAGCGTGGCGACAAGCCGCTCGAGATCGTCGCCAGCCGGCAGTGGTACATCACCAACGGTGGCCGCAACCCCGAGCTGCGCGAGAAGCTGCTCGCCCGCGGCGGCGAGCTGACCTGGCTGCCCGAGCACATGCGCCACCGCTACGACAACTGGGTCGGCGGCCTCAACGGCGACTGGCTGATCTCGCGTCAGCGCTTCTTCGGCATCCCGTTCCCGGTCTGGTACGCACTCGACGCCGAGGGCAACCCCGACTACGACAAGCCGCTGCTGCCCAGCGAGGACCAGCTCCCGATCGACCCGTCCACGGACGTCCCGGCCGGCTACGAGGAGGCGCAGCGCGGCAAGCCCGGCGGCTTCCAGGGCGACCCGGACGTGATGGACACCTGGGCGACCTCGTCGCTGACCCCGCAGATCGCCGGCGGCTGGGAGGCCGACCCCGATCTGTTCAGCCGGGTCTACCCGATGGACCTGTGCACCCAGAGCCACGAGATCATCCGCACCTGGCTCTTCGGCCGCATCGTCCGCGCCCACCTCGAGGACGGCACCGTCCCGTGGAGCCACGCGATGATCGCCGGCTGGATCCTCGACCCCGACCGCAAGAAGATGTCGAAGTCGAAGGGCAACGTCGTCGTCCCGACCGAGATCCTCGAGAAGTTCGGCGCCGACGCGGTTCGCTGGCGTGCCGCGCTGACCCGCCCGGGCATGGACTCGCCGTTCGACGAGACCCAGATGAAGGTCGGTCGCCGCCTGGCGATGAAGATCCTCAACGCCTCCAAGTTCGTCCTCGGCAACGTCGGCGCGACCACGCTGAACCCGGTAGCGATCACCCAGCCGGTCGACTGCGCGCTGATGGCCCGCCTCAAGGAGACGATCACCAAGGCGACCGACGCGTTCACGGCCTACGACTACTCCACGGCGCTGGAGGCCTCGGAGAAGTTCTTCTGGGAGTTCTGCGACGACTACCTCGAGCTGGTCAAGGAGCGGGCCTACGACGAGGACGGTGGTCTCGCCACCGAGTCCGCGCGCGCGACTCTCGCCACGGCTCTCCACGTCCAGCTGCGCCTGCTGGCGCCGTTCCTGCCGTACGTCACCGAGGAGGTCTGGTCGTGGTGGCAGACCGGTTCCATCCACACCTCCTCGTGGCCGCGTGAGCTCGAGCTCGGCACCGCTGCCGCCGCCGACCCGGCGGCGCTCGACGCCGTCGCGGCGACCCTGACCGGGATCCGGGGCGCGAAGTCGACCGCGAAGGTGAAGATGCGTCACCCGCTGGCCAAGGCCGAGGTCACCGGCCCGGCCAAGCTGGTCAAGGACGCCGAGGCCGCCGCACCGGACCTCAAGCGGGTCGGCAACATCGTCGGCGACCTCTTCTTCACCGTGGATGAGAACGCCACCGAGATCTCCGTCAGCGCTGAGCTGGCTGAGGTTCCCGAGGAGGCCTGAGCCTCAGGCAGACGGAAGCCCAACGACGGAGCAGGCCCCGGACCGCGATGCGGTTCCGGGGCCTGCTTCGTCCCTCACTCCAGCCAAGCGCCCGGGGGGACTCGCTCGGCCGGTCACTCTGGCGTGGTGCAGTCGCCATCGGAGTGATCCCTACTGCACCGACTCCTCGGCACAAGTCTGGTCGTCCTTGCTGCCTTCCTTCGGCTCCTGCTCCGGCCCCTCTGTATCCGTCGTCTCAGCGTCGGACTGCTCAGTGTCGGACGGCTCAGCGGATTCGGTGGTGACCTCGGGTTCGGCTGCGGGCGACGACCCTACCGGTGTCTTCGGCTCAGCGCACGCCTCGTCGCACTCCGGCGTGGCCCCCGGTTCGGTAGCGTCGTTCGCTCCCGGCAGCGTCTTCACGTCCTCGGTGATCGCGGCGGTGAGCTCGCAGGCGTCCTCGATGACCCGTTGAGCCTCGGACTCGTCCTTGGCCGACTCTGCGTCGGGCTCCTTCGACTCCGCGGTCGCCTCATCGGTCTCCCGGCCTTCCTTGGGCTCTTCCAGCGGAAGATCCTCGACCGGTACGCCGGCGTCGGCGGCGATCAGCTGCCGCAGGAACATCGGCACGGCCTCGTCGACGGGGCGAGCGTCCTCCTCGGCGACGAACGGCCACAACAGCGGCGCCATGATCCCAGGGATCGGCCCCACGGACGGGACCAGCGTGGGCGGCTTGCCGTTGCCGTTGCCGTCGCCCTCACCGGGGTCGGCGGGCGTCGTCGGCTCCTCGGAGGGCTGCGCGTCGGGCTGCTCAGCGGGCGCGGACGGCGCCTTGTCCGGCTTCTCGTCCTCGCGGCTCTTCGGCGGGGCGGGGTCCTCGCGGTCGGTCCCGCGGTCCGCATCGGGCGTGGTGCTGGGGATCGTCGACACCCCGGAGACACCGGGAGACGGCGCCGGCGGGATCACGGTGAAGTCGGCTTGGCCCGAGAGCGTACGCGGCACCCGGTGCAGCGCGGAGACGTCCGGGCTGAGGGTCTGGATGACCACGAGCAGGCCGATGAGCACTACGGCGGCATAGGCCATCACCGGGCCCCTCTGGAACCTCACGTGCCCACTTCCCTACCGAGTGACGGAGCTGGAAAGGTACAGATGATCATCAGTGCGTATTGTGTCCGACCGCCCGGGTCAATACCGACCCGGACGGCGAAAATGACCCAAACGGGCTACGCGGACTTCTTCTTGGTTTCCTTCTCGCGAGGAACCAGGGTCGGCATCTCGCCGTCGTCGACCACCTCGCGGGTCACAATCACCTTGCCGACGTCGCCGCGGGAGGGCACGTCGTACATCACGTAGAGGAGAACCTCCTCGATGATCGCCCGTAGGCCACGGGCACCGGTGCCGCGCTCGAGGGCCTTGTCCGCGATGGCGGTGACCGCCTCCTCGGTGAACTCGAGGTCGACGCCGTCGAGGTCGAAGAGCTTCTGGTACTGCTTCACCAGCGCGTTGCGCGGCTCGGTCAGGATCTGAACGAGCGCGGCCTGGTCGAGCTTCTCGACGCTCGCGATCAGCGGCAGTCGGCCGATGAACTCCGGGATCAGCCCGAACTTGGTGAGGTCCTCGGGACGCACCAGCTTCAGCAGGTCCTCGGACTCCTTCTCGGCCTTGCCGCGCACCTCGGCGGTGAAGCCGAGGGTCTTCTTGCCGACCCGCTGCTCGATGATGTGCTCCAGACCGGCGAACGCGCCACCCACCACGAAGAGGATGTTGGTGGTGTCGATCTGGATGAACTCCTGGTGCGGGTGCTTACGGCCGCCCTGCGGCGGCACCGAGGCGGTGGTGCCCTCGATGATCTTCAGCAGCGCCTGCTGCACGCCCTCACCGGAGACGTCGCGCGTGATCGAGGGGTTCTCCGCCTTGCGGGCCACCTTGTCGATCTCGTCGATGTAGATGATGCCGGTCTCGGCCTTCTTGACGTCGTAGTCGGCGGCCTGGATCAGCTTGAGGAGGATGTTCTCGACGTCCTCACCGACGTAGCCGGCCTCGGTCAGCGCGGTGGCGTCCGCGATCGCGAACGGGACGTTGAGCATCCGGGCCAGCGTCTGCGCCAGGTAGGTCTTGCCGCAGCCGGTCGGGCCGATCACCAAGATGTTGGACTTGGCGACCTCGACCTGCTCCTCCTTGGCGTGCTTGCCGGGGCCCTGCGGGCCGCCGGGCTGCAGGCCGGCCTGGACGCGCTTGTAGTGGTTGTAGACCGCCACCGCGAGCGACTTCTTCGCCTGCTCCTGGCCGATGACGTAGGAGTTGAGGAAGTCGAAGATCTCCTTCGGCTTGGGGAGGTCGGCGATCTCCACCTCGGAGCCCTCGTTGAGCTCCTCCTCGATGATCTCGTTGCAGAGGTCGATGCACTCGTCGCAGATGTAGACGCCGGGACCCGCGATGAGCTTCTTGACCTGCTTCTGGCTCTTCCCGCAGAAGGAGCACTTCAGCAGGTCACCTCCGTCGCCGATGCGTGCCACGAGTGGCCTTCCTTCCCCGACTTGTGCTGCTAGGTCCGAATAGTTACTGACGGTACCCCGCACCGCGCCCTCAGTGTGGGAGCGGCGCGGGGCCCGATGGTCAAACGAGAGCCGGCGTCTTGAGCGACTCGAGCACCGAGTCGATCAGGCCGTACTCGACCGCCTGGGCGGCGGTGAGGATCTTGTCTCGCTCGATGTCGTGGCTGACCTCGTCCATCGACTTGCCGCTGTGGTCGGCGATCATCTTCTCGAGCAGCTCACGCATCCGCAGGATCTCGTTGGCCTGGATCTCGATGTCGGAGGTCTGGCCGAAGGTGCCCTCGGTGTAGGGCTGGTGGATCAGGATGCGGCTGTTGGGCAGCGCCATCCGCTTACCGTGGGCACCAGCGCCGAGCAGGATCGCGGCGGCCGAGGCGGCCTGACCGATGCAGACGGTCTGCACGTCCGGCTTGATGAACTGCATCGTGTCGTAGATGGCGGTGCAGGCCGTGAACGAGCCACCGGGGCTGTTGATGTAGATCGAGATGTCCTGGTCCGGGTTCATCGACTGCAGGCAGAGCAGCTGGGCGATGACCGCGTTGGCGACATCGTCGCTGATCGGGGTGCCCAGGTAGATGATCCGGTCCTCGAAGAGCTTGGCGTAGGGGTCGATCCGGCGGACGCCGTACGACGTACGCTCCTCCCACTGCGGGATGTAGTAGTTCATGTCCTCAGTCCTTCTTGTGGGCGGGGCGGCCTTCGTCGGAGGCTTCCTTGGCACTCCTGATGACCTGGTCGACCAGGCCGTAGTCGAGTGCTTCGGCGGCGGTGAACCAGCGGTCGCGGTCGGCGTCCGTGGTGACCTGCTCGACGCTCTGGCCGGTGTGGTCGCTGATCAGCTCGAGCAGCACCTTCTTGATGTGCAGCGACTGCTGGGCCTGGATCTTGATGTCGGAGGCCGAGCCACCCATGCCCGAGGAGGGCTGGTGCATCATGATCCGCGCGTGCGGCAGCGCGTAGCGCTTGCCCTTCGCGCCGGCGCACAGCAGGAACTGGCCCATCGAGGCGGCCAGGCCCATGCCGACGGTGGCGACGTCGTTGGGGATGTAGTGCATCGTGTCGTAGATGGCCATACCGGCATCCACCGAGCCACCGGGCGAGTTGATGTGAAGGAAGATGTCGGCCTCGGGGTCCTCCGCGGAGAGCAGCAGGAGCTGCGCGCAGATCGCGTTGGCGTTCTGGTCGCGGACCTCGGAGCCGAGGAAGACGATGCGCTCCCGCAGCAGTCGGTTGTAGATGTTGTCGTCGAGAAGGCTCAGACCGCCGCCGTTGCCGCCTAGGCTCGGGGAGAGCCCTGGGGCACCGGCATGAGCGTCAGCCGCGCTGGAGTCGATGTTCACAGGATCGACACTAGCCGCCACATCCAGTTGTTCCACGGCTGGTGTGCCATTGTTCGCCGACGGCAGAACTATTGGCGATGGCGTCGCAATCCGGGCGGTGCCGCGATCCTCGTGGCTACGCCAGCCAGCGCAGCAGCGCGTCGTGGACCGCAGGATGGTTCGACAGCGGCGTCTCGGCGGTCGAGAGCGTGAAGCGCTCCGCCGTCGGGAACAGGTCGCGGACCCGCCGCGACCGCAGCGGCGTCTTGTGCCGCCACCACAGCATCTCCCCGAAGAGTCGCCCGACCCGGTTGGGGCGCGAGGTCGCCCTGTCGGTGACCAGCAGATAGTCGACATCCGGTCGCGGCGGGAGCATCGCCTCGTCGGCCCCGACGACCGCGATCCCGGCGAGGTGCTCGTCGAGCTGCTTGCCGACCCCACCCGAGATCGGGGCGGATGTGACCGCATAGGGCGTCGTGCCGAGGGCGATCAGCTCGGAGACGTACGTCGTCCACGGCCGCGCCCCCGCGGTGGCCACGCCGAGCGCGTTGCGGGCGATGAGACCACCACCGGCGTAGCCGACCAGGACGATGCGCGGCTCCGCCGCGAGGGCGTCGACGCACTCCTGGATCCTGCTGCTGAGCGCCACCGCGGCGGGGACCGACTTGCTGCCGGCCGACACATGCAGGTGCAGCGGCATCCAGCCGAGCAGCTCGGCGAGCCGGTCTGCGTACGTGGCACCGGTCGCCTGCGAGCCCTCCTCCCAGACGGTCTCGTCCTTGCCCGTAGGCGGGATCAGGACCAGGATCCGAGGGCTCGACCCGACCTGCCGCTGGGCGGCGGCCCACTCCTTCGGGCTGACCATGCGGCCCTGGTGCCGGACCGCGACGGCGGGTCCGGAGTCGGTGTTGACGACACCGCGGATGATCGGGGTCGCGAGCGCGAACGGGGCCGCGAACGGGCGACGCGCGAAGGCCGTGATGCGCCAGGCGAGCTTCGCCAGGCCGACGATGCCGGCCACCTTGCTCTGACCGCGGTCGAGCAGCTCCTCGGCGTCAGGGTCCACCGGGGCGTCCTCGACGTTCAGGACCACGGCGCGGACGGTCTCAGGGCTGGAGGTCACGCTGGCAGCGTAGGGCCTACCCTGGGCCGACGGGATCACCTGTGCCCACTGTCCGACCCGCCTGTGTCTCAGATCACACCGGCGCGACCACGTTCAGTACGTTTGCGTTCACTCACGCGTCTGGTGTCTGTGATGCTGTTGTTACTGGTGTTGCGTGACGACAGCGGTCTCCGCGGGTTACCGTCGGATGCGGAAGGGGGTTTCCGCGCGTGAGCGACGAGAACGAATCACACTGCCAGTCGTGCGGCGATGATCTGCTGCCCGGGGCCATCTACTGCATCGGCTGCGGCACCCCGCTCCTGGCTCCCCCGGAGCGGCACCGTCCGCTCTTCGTGGACGAGCTCGGCGACGATGCGACCACGGGTCGCGGCACCCGGGGGTACTTCTTCGACGACGCCGCCTCGCCACCCCCGGCGCAACGGAAGGGCCGCACCGCACCGATCCTGGTGATGATCGTGGTACTGGTGCTCGTCGCCGGCGTGCTCGGATTCATCTTCGGCAAGGACGGGACCGGACCCATGCAGTCCGAGGCGGAGCCGGAGCCTTCGACCAGCCCCACGAGCAAGCCGTCGAGCGTGCCGTCCGTGGACCCGAACGCCCCGCCTGAGGATCAGCTGCTCCGCATCTCCCGCCTCGACACCGACGCGGCCACCAAGCTCATCGGCACCTGGATCCCACAGCTCGCGGCGGTCGGCGCCGGGGACGGCGGCGATGCCGACTGGCAGCAGGCGCTGACCCGCTACCAGAAGATCAAGACCGCCCACCCCGAGGCGCTGCTCCTCGACACCGGCGAGTGGCCGAGCTCGTACGTGAAGCCGGGGATGTACGCCGTCGTGGTCCCCCATCCCAGCGACACCTCCACTCCCGCGCTGGAGTGGTGCGTCGAGCAGGGCCTGTCGAAGACCGACTGCGCGGCCAAGAATCTGGAGGTCTCAGGCGACCCGACGGACAACTTCGACGCCCAGTAGCGCCGACTCACACGAAAACGACAGCGCCCCCGCCGTGAGGCAGGGGCGCTGTGACGTACGTCTGAGGGTGATCAGGCGTCGGCCTTCTCGGTCTCCTCGGGGGCCTCGGCCTCAGGCTCGTCCTCAGCCTCGGGCTCGTCCTCGCCGATGGTGCCGTCGGGGCGGAGGTTCTTCAGCTCGACGTGGTTGCCGGACTCGTCGGTGACCTTGGCGGCCTCGACGAGCTGGGCGAGCGCCTTGCCGCGCAGGATCTCCTGGACCAGCTCGGGCACGTGGTTGTGCTCGAGCATGTGGTTGACGAACTCCTGCGGGTCCTGACCGGACTGCTGCGCGCGGCGCATCATGTGCTCGGTCAGCTCCTGCTGCTCGACCCCGATCTCCTTCTCCTTGGCGATCTGGTCGAGGATCAGCTGGGCGGCGACGGCGTCACGAACGCGGCGCTCGAGGTCGGCCTCGAACTCCTCGATCGTCTGCTCCTCGTCCTCGAGGTACTTCTCGAAGGTGAGGCCGGCCATTCCGAGCTGCTGCTCGATGCCCTCACGACGCGCGTTGAGCTCGTCGGTGACGATGCTCTCCGGCAGCGGGATCTCGAGCTGCTCCAGGAGGGCCTCGAGGACGGCGTCACGGGCGGCAGCGGCCTGCTCGAGGCGCTTGCCGTTGCCGAGGCGGCCGCGGACGTCCTCCTCGAGCTCCTTGACGGTGTCGAACTCGCTGGCGAGCTGAGCGAAGTCGTCGTCGTACGCCGGGAGCTCCTGCTCCTGCACCTGGTTGACGGTGACGTTGACGTCGACCTCCTGGCCGATCAGCTCACCGCCCACGAGGGTGCTCTTGAAGTCCTTGGACTCGCCGGCGGACAGACCGACGATGGCCTCGTCCAGGCCGTCGAGCATGCCGCCCTTGCCGACCTGGTAGCTCATCCCGACGGCCTCGGCGCCCTCGACGTCCTCGCCGTCCTTGGTCGCCTTCAGGTCGATGACCACGAAGTCGCCGTCAGCGGCGGCGCGCTCGACGTCCTTGAGGGTGCCGAAGCGCTCGCGCATCGCCTGGATCTGCTCCTCGACGTCAGCGTCGGTGAGCTCGATGTCCTCGACCGATGCCGAGATGCCCTCGTAGTCGGGGAGCGTGATCTCGGGCTTGATGTCGACCTCAGCGGTGAACTCCAGGGTCTCGTTGTCCTCGAGCTTGGTGACCTCGATCTCGGGCTGCGCGAGCGGCTCGAGCGAGTTCTCCTGGAGGGCGTCGAAGTACATCTGCGGGAGGACGTTGTTGACCGCCTCGGAGAGCACCGCACCGCGGCCGACCTGCTTGTCGATCACCTGGGGCGGGACCTTGCCCCGGCGGAAGCCGGGAACGTTGATCTGCTTGGCGATCTGCTTGTACGCCGCGTCGAGGCTCGGCTTGAGCTCCTCGAAGGGCACCTCGACGGTCAGCTTGGCCCGGGTCGGGCTCAACGTCTCGACGGCGCTCTTCACAGGGTGTCTCCTGTCGTTTGTTTCTGAGAATGATGTCGCGTGCAGGGCTATGGAATGTCGGGGCGACAGGACTCGAACCTGCGGTCTCCTGCTCCCAAAGCAGGCGCGCTAGCCACTACGCTACGCCCCGTCAAGGGCCCCTCCCCAATCAGCGGGAATGGCTCTTGGAGCGGATGACGGGAATCGAACCCGCGTAATCAGTTTGGAAGACTGAGGCTCTACCATTGAGCTACATCCGCGCACGCGAGAGCCAACGCCCTCGTGCGACCTGCGAAATCCTGCCATAGATCTGGCTCACACCTGTAACCGGCTCCCCTACCGGTCGGTTCACAGGGTCGATTCGGTCACCGTCGCCCGACCGCGACGAGCGCGCGATCGTCGGAGCTGGCGCTCAGTCCCTCGAGCAGGCGGCGCGCTCCCCCACCCCTGCCGGTGACCGCGAGATGGTCGGCGGTGGCGACCAGGTTTCCGATGCCGCGCTCGAGATCGACCCCTCGCGCCTCCACGACGCCGTCGGTGTAGAGCATCACCATGTCGCCCACCCCGAGCACTCCCTCGCAGGCGTCGAACTCGACGTCATCGATGAGTCCCAGCACCGGGCCGTTGCTCTCGGCCTCCTCCCAGCGGCCGGTGGCGGCGCGGCGTAGGAGGGCGGGCGGGTGGCCGGCCGAGCGGATCTCGTACGCACCATTGGTCAGGTCGATCGAGAGGTAGACCGCGGTCGCGAAGCCCTCCTGCCAGTCCTGGCGGAGCAGGTAGCGGTTGGCGGCGGGCAGGAACTCGGCCGGCGGTACCGCGCCGAGGAGACCGCCGAACGCACCGGACAACTGAAGTGCTCTGGTGCCCGCACGCTCCCCCTTGCCGGAGACATCGACGACGACGATCTCCAGCCGGTCGGCCTCCCGCGCAGCCACCACGAAGTCACCGGTGAACCGGGTCCCGCCCGCCGGCAGGACAGCCGAGTCCGCGAGCCATCCGGGAGGCATCGGGGGGATCGCGCCCTGGTCGAGCTTGTGGGTCAGGTCGAGCAGCATCATCTCGTCGTTCAAGCCGCCCACCCCGAGGTAGGTGCGGCGCATCGCGACGGACAGGACGATCGCGCCGAGCAGAAAGTGCACGCCGATGGCGGCGGCGTCCCGGTCGGAGAGCGTCACCTGGCTGGCGGCGACCACGATCATCACCATCACGAAGACCACGAACCAGCTGAGCGTACGCGGCCCGAGCAGCACCGCTCCGAGCAGCAGCGGCACGGTGAGGACCGCGACCGGGACCACCTGCAGCCAGCCCGTCTGAGCCGCCGCGAGGAACGTCAGGACGATGGTGAGCAGCCCGAGCCACAGCACCGCTCGCAGCTCCGGGTCACGGAACCTGCGGCGGATCGCGTTGCTCCGCAGGCGGTCCGCGAAGGCATGGCTCGACATGGCCTCACTCTAGGTCTCGGGGTGGGGACTGCGTGGTCGTTCTCGCAGGCCGGAGAGTAGTGCGGGCTACTTCTTTACGGTCCTCCGGGGCCGGTACGTGCGCTGGCACTTCGGGCACCAGAACAGGTTGCGCTGCTGCAGCTCGGTGGTGCGTACGCTCGTGCCACACACCAGGCAGGGCTGGCCGTGGCGGCGGTAGACGTAGACCTCGCCACCGTGATCGTCCTTGCGGGGCGGACGGCCCATCGCCTCGGGGGTGTGTTCGTCGCGGACGGTGTCGATGCGGTTCCGCTGGACGCCGAGCTTCATGAGCCCGACCAGGTCGTCCCAGATGGCGTCCCACTGCTGCCGGCGCAGGGTGTTCCCGGGGCGCATCGGGTCGATCCGGTGCCGGAAGAGCACCTCGGCCCGATAGACGTTGCCCACCCCGGCCAGGACGGACTGGTCCATCAGCAGCGCGCCGATGGTCGTACGGCTCCGGCTGATCCGCAGCCACGCACGGCCCGGGTCGGCGTCGTCGCGCAGCGGGTCCGGCCCGAGCTTCGCGACCACCGCGTCGCGCTGGGCCGCGGTGACGAGGTGGCACGTGTTGGCGCCGCGCAGGTCCGCGTACGTCCCATCCTCGGTGCTCGAGCTCGTCGAGACCAGGCGAAGTCGAACCTGGCCGATCGGTAGCGGCGGCTCGCCTGCGTGCGGCTTCAGGTCGAGCTTGCCGTAGAGGCCGAGATGGATGTGGACGTACTGCTCCCCCGAGAACTCGAGGAAGAGCTGCTTGCCCCACGCCTCGGCGCCGGTGAGGATCTGGCCGTCCAGCAGCGCGGCGGAGTCGGCGAACCGGCCCTGTGGGCTGCTGACCCGGACCTGCTGGCCGGCGAAGGCGTCACTCAGATCGAGCGCGAGGCGGTGGAGGGTGTGCCCCTCGGGCATCCCCGGATCAGTCCTGGTCCTCGGCGGGCCCCAGGCCCTTGGCCGAGTCGGGAAGCGGCGGACGTACGCCGTGGGCGTCGTAGGCGTGGAGCTGGTCGATGCGGCGTACGTGCCGCTCCTCCTCGCTGAACGGCTCGGCCAGGAAGATCTCGACGAACTTCGTCATGTCCTCGAGGCTGTGCATCCGGCCGCCCACCGCGACCACCTGGGCATTGTTGTGGTCACGAGCGAGCTTGGCGGTCTCCTCGCTCCACGCGAGCGCGCAGCGGATGCCGGTCACCTTGTTGGCCGCCATCTGCTCACCGTTGCCCGAGCCCCCGATCACGACCCCGAGGCTGTCCAGCCCCTGCTCCCGGTCCCGGGCCACCCCCTCGGCGGCCCGGATGCAGAAGACCGGGTAGTCGTCGAGTGCGTCGTAGACGAACGGGCCATGGTCGACAGGCTCGTAGCCGAGCTCCGTCAGACGGTTGGTCAGGTGGGACTTCAGTTCGAGACCGGCGTGGTCACAGCCGATGTGGACGCGCATGCCTCCCATCCTCTCCTACCGCTGCTGGATCTTCGGATTTGGTGGTTGGTGTTTCTTTGTCGGGGCTGGGACCGCAGGCCGTCCTTTACTCCGGGGACCGTCGAGAAGACCCTCAAGACCGGGTCGGCGGCCCACCCCAACCCCGAAGCAACAACCGAAAAGCACTCCCCCAAAGGACAAGCCCACCGATAGATTCCCCGATCGTGGAGCACTGGACAACGATGGACGAGATCCTCGCGGCAAGATCAAGGTTCGAGTCAGCGATCGACGGCTGGACGCCGCCGAACGCCCACGGCGTAGGCCTCCGCCCGTCGACAGCACCCGACCACAAGCCAGAGCATTTCCCCCTGGTCAACGCCTACGGCCATCGCCTCCCGGCGGTGGTGATCGCAACAGTCGTCGGACACAAGCGCGGAACCGCGGCGTACCGGCTGTCCCGAGAGGAGCTCGAGCGGGCGATCGAGCTGATCTCGCCCGCGGAGGCGTACGTCGAGTATGACCATCCCAACGTACGAAGCTGGCGCGACAGGATCCTGCCGGCGCTGACCGAGGATCCCGAGGCCGAGGTGGTGGCGGTCTTCATCGACGACGAGCCGGAGGAGTCCCCTGATCCAGCGATCGACGCCTTCAGGGCAGCGTTCCCGGACCAGGCCGTCGCGATCGCGGCCGCTACCGCAGGGGCGGCTGTGGTCAGAGAGATGTACGGCACCGCCCTGAGCCACTTCGACAAGTCCCCGACTCGCCAAAAAGACAAGCGCAGCGCGACCGAGGCGGACATCGCCTCGGAGAAGGCGATCCGGGAGACGATCGCGACGTACCGGCCCGACGACGCCTTCGAGGGTGAGGAGACCGGGCGCAGCGGCGAGAGCGAGCGGCGATGGTTGGTCGACCCGCTCTGCGGGACGCTCAACTATGCCGCTCAGACCCCGCTCGCCGCGGTGAATGTCGCACTCGTGACACCCGAGGGCGTCGAGACGGCAGTCTCGGCGGATCCGATCAGCGAAGAGATCTTCTGGACCGACGGCGCCTCCGCCTGGCTGCGCCAGGGCGGCGGCGACACGGTCCTCGCTCCGAGTCCGCGCACCCGGCTCGTCGACATCCAGTGCGACGGCCCGCTCGACCGGCCGTTCGTCGGCGGGCAGCTCGTCGCCGACCCCCGCCTGCGGGCCCAGTTCGGCCCGCGCGTGATGTCCTCAACCCTCGCGGTCGCCTGGGTGGCGGCGGGCCGGCGGGCGGCGTACGTCACCGATGGCCACCTCGAGGGAAGCGTCCACTTCACCGCCGGCATCGCGCTGTGCCAGGCCGCCGGCTGCGTCGTCACCGACCTCAACGGCGACCCGATCCACACCGGCCGCGGGATGATCGCGGCGGCCGACGCAGCCACCCACCAGCTGCTGCTGGACCTTGTCCGCCCGCACCTGGCAGCGGCGGACCCGGACCGGACGAGCCCAGCCTGAGCCGAGCGGCTCAGCGCTGCATCAGCGCGTCCATCGCGACCGCGAGGGCTGCGGCGACCCGGAAGTCGACGCGCGGGTCGTGGACGGTGACCGTGTACTTGTCACGGAAGGCGAAGCGGCGCTCGATCGAGATCAGCGGCTGGTTCTCCGAGGACACGTAGTCGAAATGGATCGGCATGAAGTCGAACTCGGTGAAGCGGCGCAGGATGGCGACCAGCTGGTTGCGTTCCTGACCGGTGCCGGCGTAGCCGGGGCCCTCGACCTGGAACGTCGAGCGGAGCAGGCTCTTGCCGAAGTCCTTGCGGAAGAAGCCGAGCGCCGCACCGCTCGGGTCGGTGACGTCGTAGCCGGCGTTGAGGTCCATCACCGCACGCGCCTTGAACGCGAAGACGGCCTGCGACTTCGACTCGTCGGCGTAGAAGGTCACCTGCTCCTTGAACGCCAGCCGCTTCTGCTGCGCGAAGGCGAGCACCTGCCCCTCGGAGCCGTCGGCGTTGGCGGCCTGGGCGACGTACTTGTTGGTGAAAGGCGTGACCTTCTGGCGGAGGAAGAAGCGGGGGACGTGGTACGGCTGCTGCGTCATGCGCGCAACCTATCGGTCGTCAGCGACGGCGCGCGACGAGATACGCCTGCGGCGTCCGCTCCCAGTCCTCGGCGGAGCGCACGACCGTCCCGGTGACCTCGAAACCCGCCTCCTCGAGCAGGGCGCTGGTCGCCTCGACCGGGAGCCGATAGCCGTCGAAGGTGACGTCGTGGCCGTAGGCGCCGATGTGGCGTACGTGCTCGTCCCCGACCTGGAACGCGGTCACGAACCGGCCGCCGCGGCGGGTGACCCGGGCGAGCTCGGCGATCACCTCGGGCCGGCGCCCAGGCGGTGTGTGGATGAGCGAGTACCACGCCAGCACGCCGGCGAGCTCACCGTCGCGGAGCGGGAGACGAGCCATGTCGCCGACCTCGAACCGGAGCGCCGGATGCCGCTCCTTGGCCTGCGCGATCATGCCCGTCGACAGGTCGACTCCGAAGACGTCGATCCCCCGCTCGGCCAGATAGGCCGTCACCCGCCCGGGCCCGCAGCCGATGTCGCCGACCAGCCCGCCACCGTCCTTGCGTACGTAGCTGACGAAGGTGTCGAGGACACCGGCGTCGAAGGAGGTCTCGGTGATCGTAGGGTCGACGATCTCGGCGTACGCCTTGGAGACGGAGTCGTAGGCGGCCCGGACCTCGGTGACGTCGTAGGGCTCCGTCACCGGCGTCCCCGAAAGAAGGCAGCAGTCATCGCCATCACCGACTCCGCGGCCGGGAAGGTCTGGCCGTGGCGCCAGAAACCGTGGATCTGGCCGACCGCACGGAAGGCGATCACCTCGACGCCGAGATCGGCCAACCGGAGCGCGAAGTCCTCGTTCTCGTCGATCAGGATGTCGCCCTCGGCGCTGACGATCAGCGTCGGCGGCAGGCCGCGAAGCTCCTGGTCAGAGGCGAGATAGGGGCCGAGGTCAGGATTGCGGAGATCGGCTTCGGTCGAGGCGTACTGCTTCCAGTACCACGCCGCCTCCTCGTTCCAGCCGTCCACCATCGCGTAGCCCGGGGTGCTCATCGACGGGTCGAGGAACGGGTAGACGAGCACCATCGCGCCGAAGACGCCCGGGTTGCGCAGCGCCGCGACGAGGGCGAGGTTGCCGCCGGCACTGTCACCGTGGACGTAGGCCGGCAACGTGCTCAGGAGCGGGTCGTTGCCCAGCCACTTGACGACCGTGTCGACGTCGTCGGGAGCCGCGGGATAGGGGTGCTCCGGAGGCCTGCGGTAGTCGACCGACAGCACCCGCAGCCCGCTCCGGTTGGCCAGCCTCCGGCACGCGGCGTCGTGGACCTCGACGTCGTTGAAGACGAAGCCACCGCCGTGGAGGTGGACGATCACCCCCTCGCGTACGTCCTCGGGGGTGTAGAGCCGGCACGGAACCCCGTCGGCGTCGACCCCGGCCACCTCCGCGACCTCCTCCTTCGCCTCGGCCGCGGCCAGCTTGCGGGCCTGGTCGCGCTGGGCGGCGACGTCGACCTCCCAGACCGGCGGCGAGGCCTCCTCGGCAGCGATGGCACGGCGGGCGGCAGGGAAGAGTCGAACCATGTCAGAAGATTCCCACACGAGTGGCGGTGGTGCATGCTGATGCGCATGACAGTGGCGGGGGTCATGGGGACCTCGATCTACATCATCGACCTGCTGGTCAAGGTCATCGCGCTCGGGGTGGTGCCGAAGAACCGGCGTCCGGCCAGCGCGATGGCGTGGCTGCTGGCCATCTTCTTCATCCCGGGAATCGGCCTGATCGGCTACCTGCTGCTCGGTCAGACCCGGCTCGACCGGCGGCGTCACGAGCGGCAACGGGCGCTCAACGAGGAGGTGCTGAGCTACGTACGCAGCCTGCCGAGAACCCCGCACCAGAAGACGATCTCCGAGGTCGACGCAGCCACGATCGAGCTGAACGAGCGGCTCGGTTCGCTGCCCGCCAGGGCGGGGAACCGGATCGATCTGATCGACGACTACGCCGCCTCGATCGAGGCGATGACGGCCGCGGTGGACGAGGCCGAGACGTACGTGCATGCGCAGTTCTACATCACCGCCTGCGACCACATGACCGAGCCGTTCTTCGACGCCCTGGACCGGGCCGCGGCGCGTGGGGTGAGCGTCCGGCTCCTCCTCGACCACCTCGGCTCGCGCGGCATCCCGTTCTGGCGACAGCTCGTGAAGCGGCTCGATGCCTCCGCCATCGACTGGCACCCGCTGCTGCCGATCGACCCCCTCCGCGGCCAGATCCGCCGCCCCGACCTGCGCAACCACCGCAAGCTCCTGGTGGTCGACGGCCGGATCGCGTTCACGGGCTCGCAGAACCTCATCGAGCCCGGCTACAACAAGCCCAAGAACCACCGGGCCGGCCGGGAGTGGGTCGAGCTGAACGCCCGGATCGAGGGTCCGCTGGTGACTGCGCTGAACGTCGTGTTCGCCAGCGACTGGGACACCGAGACCGGGGAGCTGCTGCGGTCCGAGCTGGCCGCCACCGCGCCGCGCGCCGGCGACGTGACCGGCCAGATCGTGCCCAGCGGGCCAGGTGTCGACGCTGAGAACAACCTGCGCGCGTTCACCCATCTCATGTACGCCGCCAAGAAGCGGATCTCGATCACCAGCCCCTACTTCGTGCCGGACGAGTCGCTGCTGTACGCCGTGACGACGGCCGCCCGCCGTGGCGTCGAGGTGGAGCTCTTCGTCAGCGAGGGCAAGGACCAGTTCATGGTCTACCACGCCCAGCGTTCCTACTACGAGGCGCTGCTGGAGGCCGGTGTCCGCATCTATCTCTACCCCAAGCCCGCTGTCCTGCACTCCAAGCACTTCAGCATCGACGACGAGGTCGCCGTGCTCGGCTCGAGCAACATGGACATGCGCTCCTTCGCCCTCAACTACGAGATCTCGCTGATGCTCTTCGACGGCGAACCGGTGGCACAGCTGCGGAAGGTCGAGGACAGCTACCGGGCCATCTCGCGCGAGCTGCTGCTCGAGGAGTGGCTCGCGCGGCCGAAGATCGCGGCGTACGTCGACAACGTGCTGCGCCTGACCGCTGCTCTTCAATGAGGTCGGTGCACCACCAGTCCGCGGGAACGTACGCTCCGAACCCATGCCCGTGAGCACCCGAATCCTGGCCCTGTTGACCATCCTCTGCGCGGTGACCGTCGGCTGTGGCTCGGCGGAGACCGCCGATGACTCCGCATCGCCCACCACCAGTGCGAGCGTGCCACCCACGTCGCCTCCCCCCGCGGCGAACGACCCGTCCCCCTCGTGCGAGGCAACGGGCCGCTACACCGACTACTCCGAGGCGGCCGTCGCCGACGAGTGCTACACCGACACGATCCTCTTCTTCCACGCGCCCTGGTGCCCCGAGTGCCGCGGGTTCGAGGAGGCGATCAAGGGCGGCGATGTGCCTGAGGGGGCACAGATCCTGAAGGTCGACTACGACTCCGCGACCGACCTGCGCAAGCAGCACGGGGTGACGATCCAGTCGACCTTCGTACGCGTCGACCCCGCCGGCGAGACCGTCAAGCTCTGGTCGGGCTACGGCCAGGACAAGTCGGTCGGCGCCATCCTCGAGAACACCCAGTGACGCTGCTGCTCGCATCGTTCCTCGCCGGAGCGCTCTCGGTGCTCGCCCCGTGCGTGGTGGCGTTCGTGCCGGCCATATTCTCCCGTGGGACCGGCGAGCGCCGGCCGTGGGTGGCTGTGGCGGCGCTCGGCGTCTCCGTCATCGTGTTCAGCATCCTGCTGAAGTCGACGACGCTGCTGATCGATGTTCCGCCACGGTTCTGGAGCGTCGTCTCCGGTGTGATCGTGGCGCTCTTCGGTGTCGTGATGATCTGGCCACGGCTGTGGGACGCGGTGGCGTTCCGGCTCGGGCTCGGATCGCGCGCCCAGGAGCGTATGGCCCGGGCAAGCACCCGTCGCGGGATCGGCGGCGACATCCTCCTGGGCGCGAGCATGGGGCCGGTCTTCAGCGCCTGCAGCCCGACGTACGCCCTGATCGTGGCCGCCATCCTTCCGGTCGAGCCGCTGCGCGGGCTCGGCTACCTGCTCGCGTACGTCGCCGGCCTGACACTCCTGCTGGCCGCGGTGATGGCGGGCGGACGGGCGCTGATCGCCCGGCTCAGGTGGGCGATCGACCCCGAGGGTGCCTTCCACAAGGTGCTCGGCGTCGTCCTGGTGCTCATCGGCGTCGCGATCGCGACCGGGCTGGACAAGGCCCTGCTCACCCTGCTCGTGGAGCAGGGGCTCTTCGACTGGCAGATCGGTCTGGAGGGCCGGCTCAGCACGGATCAGTGAGCGCGCCTGTGGCCGGCGAGAACGACCGGCCTCGCAGGAGCGGCACCACCGACGAGCCGTCCATCTCGGAGGCCACGACCACGTCGTCGGCATAGCCCTTCGCGGTCAGCTCCCGGCCACCCGCGCAGGCATGGAGCGAGTCCGGGAGATCGGCCGCACGGAAAGCATCACGCGCCATCGCGGCCTCGGGCGAGACGTCGCCCGGGTCGAGAGCGTCCAGGACCGCCCCCGCACCCCACAGGTCCTCGACCGCGGGGCGGAGCGTGCCGTCCGGCCAGCGCTCCCCCGACGCGATGAAGGCGACGCTCGCGCCCTCGGCGCACCGCGGAGCGAGCCACTCGGCGACCGCGGTTCGGTTGCGGAGCGAGGCACCGACGACCGTGGCACCGCCGTCGGCGAGCAGGCTGCTGATCGTCGAGCCGTTGGGCGAGGGCAGCACGAGCCGCTCGACGCCCTCGGACTCCCGCAGCGACGCGGGCGAGAGCGAGGGCCGGCCAGTCACCGCATCCTGACGCTGGACCGCGAGAACGGCGTCGTGCTCATGTGCGTACGCCTCCGCTCGGTCGTCCCGCCACCCGAACGGGAACACCTCGATCCCGCGCTCGACGGCGACCGTCAGCGTCGTGGTGAACGAGAGCACGTCCACCACGACGGCGATGTCCACCGGCCCGATCGCCTCGGCGCCCACCGGCCCCCATTCGAGCCGGACCCGGTAGGCGTGCTGACGGTGCTGCGCCTCGAAGGTGGTCACGCGCCGAGATTCCCAGGCCCTAGCCGAGGACGGAGGCGATCTGCGGGGAGATCTCGCGCAGTGCGCGACCACGGTGGGAGATGGCGTCCTTCTCCTCGATCGACAGCTCCGCAGACGTACGTCCGTCCTCGGTGTCGACCGCGACGAACAGGACGTCGTAGCCGAAGCCGCCGTCACCGCGGACCTCGCGGATGATCCGGCCGTCCATGCGGCCCTCGACGACGATCTCGCCACCGTCCCAGACGAAGGCGATCGCGCAGGCGAAGTGGGCGCCGCGGCGCTCGTCGGGTACGTCGGAGAGCTGGGCCAGGAGAAGCTCGTTGTTACGCGAGTCCGACTTGGGAGGGCCGCCCCATCGAGCCGAGAGCACCCCCGGCATCCCGTTGAGCGCGTCGACGCAGAGCCCCGAGTCATCGGCGACGGTCGGCAGGCCGGTGGCCTTGAAACCGGCCCTGGCCTTGATCAACGCGTTGCCCTCGAAGTCAGGCGCGTCCTCGACCGGCTCGTCGTAGTGGGTGACGTCGTCGAGGCCGACGACCGAGACCCCGGGCACCAGCGGCGAGAGGATCCGGAACATCTCCTCCAGCTTCTTGGCGTTGCGCGAGGCGACGTGGATGCTGGGCTCGTTCTTGGGCTCAGCCGGCAAGTGCGGCCTCCTGCAGCTTGGTCAGGTCGGCGCAGCCCTTCTCGCCCAGCGCGAGCAGGGCGTCGAGCTCGGCGCGGTCGAAGGCGACGCCCTCGGCGGTGCCCTGCACCTCGACGAACTTGCCCTCGCCGGTCATCACGATGTTCATGTCGGTCTCGGCGCGCACGTCCTCCTCGTAGGGGAGGTCGAGGCGCGGCACACCGTCGATGATCCCGACCGAGATCGCCGCCACGGAGCCGGTGAGCGCCTTCTGCACGCCCAGCGAGGCGACCGCGTCGGCCAGCGCGACGTAGGCGCCGGTGATGGCGGCCGTGCGCGTCCCGCCGTCGGCCTGCAGCACATCGCAGTCGATGTTGATGGTGTTCTCGCCGAGAGCCTTGTAGTCGATGACGGCGCGCAGCGAGCGCCCGACCAGGCGGGAGATCTCGTGCGTACGTCCGCCGATCTTGCCCTTCACCGACTCCCGCGAGGAGCGCTCGTGGGTGGCAGCGGGGAGCATGGCGTACTCCGCCGTCACCCAGCCCAGCCCGGAGCCCTTGCGCCAGCGCGGCACGCCCTCGGAGGCCGAGGCGGCGCACAGGACACGGGTCTTGCCGAACTCGATGAGGACGGAACCGGCCGCGTGGTCGAGCCAGTTGCGGGTGATCTTGATGGGGCGCAGCTCGTCGTCGGCGCGCCCGTCAGCTCGTGTGGTCACGCGACCACCCTATGCAACGCTCTCCCGGCTCTGCTCACCCCAGGGCTCACCACTCGGTCGTACCCATGCCCGAGGCCACCTCGGGCCGGTGCGCCACCGCATCGGCGAGCTGCTGCTCGACCACCACGGTCCATCCTCGCCAACCCTCACCGGCCGGGTCGCCGAGGCCAACGGTGACGGGGGTGGGTGCCGAAGCACCCACCCCCGCGTGTCGTGTCGCCAACAGTCCGATGAACTACTTCAGCTCGGACTTGAGGACCCGCATCGTGCCGAGCACCAGCGGCAGCCCGACCCACAGGGCGATCGAGGTGGCCAGCCTGGCGAACCCGAGCGCTCCGTCCTCGACGGCGAGTCCGGCTGCCCTCATCTCGTTCTCCGCGATGTAGGGCATCATCGCCACCTGCATGGAGATCCACGGGAAGATGTTCTGGGCCCAGTCGAAGATGAAGTAGAGGGCGCTGAAGACCGACGCCTCCAGGATCAGCGTGTAGCCGTAGTAGATGACCAGCGCGGCCGGGGTGTTGAGCAGCAGCATCGCGAACCCGAAGCCCATGAGCAGGTAGAGGACCTGCGTCGCCAGGGTCCACGCGAGTGCCTCACCGGTGACGTTCCAGTTCGCGTCCGATCCGGCGATCGCCGCTCCCGCCACCGTCCCGAGCGCACCGATCCCGACCGCGATGGCCATGGTCACGATGCCCAGGACTAAGACCGCGACGAGCTTCGCAAAGATGACCTTGAGCCGGCTGGGCTCGAGGGTGAAGGTGACCATGTGGGTGCGCTGGCCCCACTCCTGGGTCACGATCATGATCGCCAGCACCGGGACCAGGAGCGAGACCGGGAACGAGAGGGCGCTCATCCAGGTCGATGCGGGCAGCGCTGCCATGTCGGACAGTGCCGTGACGAGCAGGATGATTCCCGCGACCAGGGCGATCAGCCCACCGGTGATCATCAGCATGACCCGCCCGGCACGCGTGTCGGTCATCTTGCGCCACTCGACCAGCACCAGGCGGCCGAACGGCACCTTGGTGGCCGTCGGGAGCGGGGTGGAGGGCGCTACGGATACGGCGCTCATGCGGAGACTCCTTCTGCCTGGATGGGTGCGACGCTCTCGCGCTGGGTTGCGGCGGTGAGCTGCAGGAAGATGTCCTCGAGCCCGGCGCCGCCGTCACGCAGGTCGGTGAGCACGACGTTGGACTCCAGAGCGGCCTTGCCCACCTCCGCCGGGGCGGCGGAGACGCGCATGCCGGTGCCGACCGGCTCGACGCTGTAGCCCTTGGCCTTCAGCGCGACGGTGAGCGCCTCGTTGTCCAGGGAGGTGACCAGCGACTGGCCGGCGGTGCCCTGGCCGGCGAGGATTGCGTCCTTGGTGCCCTCGGCCACGATGCGGCCGTTGCCGATGAGGATCAGCTCGTCGGCGATCTGCTCGACCTCGTGCAGCAGGTGGGAGGAGAGCAGGACGGTGCCGCCGCGGTCGGCGTACTCCTTCAGCAGGCCACGCATCCAGCGGATACCCGCCGGGTCCAGGCCGTTGGCCGGCTCGTCCAGGATCAGCACCTTGGGGTCACCGATCAGCGCGTGCGCGATGCCGAGACGCTGCTTCATGCCCAGCGAGTAGTTCTTGATCCGGCGCTTCGCCTCCGACGGCGTCAGCGAGACCAGCTCGAGCATCTCGTCGACGCGAGACTTGGGCAGGCCCATCGTCATCGCGGCGAGCGTGAGCACCTCGCGGCCGGTGCGGCCGTCGTGCTGGGCGCTGGCGTCGAGCAGCACGCCGACATGGCGGCCCGGGTTGGGGAGGTCGGCATACAGGCTGCCGTTGATCGTTGCCCGACCCCTGGTGGGGTTGGTCAGTCCGACCATGATGCGCATGGAGGTCGACTTGCCCGCGCCGTTCGGGCCGAGGAAGCCGGTGACTTTGCCGGCCTCGGCGGTGAACGACACGTCGTCGACCGCGGTGAAGGTCCCATAGACCCTCGTCAGTCCTTCGACTTTGATCATGACGTACATCCTGCCGTGCATTCGGCGCAGACTGCATCGGACATACGGATGACCCGCAACCCGACGAAAGTATGGGGCCGGGCACGACCGCGGGATCCTGTGTCCCCGACCTCGGTTGACTAGCGTGTACGCCGTGCAGCAACCGTCGCCCGAGGCCTATCAGCCACGCCTGAGCGTGTGGGGGCACGTCTGGCGGTATCTGCTTGCGCTGGGGATCAGCGCCCTCGGGTTGATATCCAGCACCGACGGATGGCCGGAATGGCGCTTCCTGCTCGATCTCAGCCTCGGCGTCGTCTCCATGGTCCTGGTCTTCTGGCGCCGCCGTTGGCCGGTGGCGATCGCCACGTTCACCATCGTCGCCGGGGCGTTCTCGATCCTCTCCGCCGGAGCGTCAAGCCTCGCCCTCGTCTCGCTGGCGACCCGGCGCCGCTGGCGCGAGATCATCCCGATCTCCCTGCTCAACGTCGCCGCAGGCATGTTCTGGTACGCGGTGATGGAGACCACCTCCGCCCAAGAGATCCCTGGCATCCCGTTGTGGGGGTTCAACCTCGGCGCGAACGTGGTGATCATCGCCGCGATGGTCGCATGGGGCATGTACATCGGCTCGCGCCGTGAGCTCATCGCGACCCTCCGGCTCCGCGCCGAGACCGCCGAGGCCGAGCAGTCGCTGCGCGTCTCCCAGGCCCGCGAGACCGAGCGGCGACGGATCGCCCGCGAGATGCACGACGTGCTCGCCCACCGCATCTCCCACATCTCCATGCAGGCCGGCGCGCTCGCCTACCGCGAGGACCTCTCCGCCGACCAGGTCCGGGCCGAGGTCGGCACCATCCGCGACGGCGCCCACCGGGCGCTCGACGACCTCAGGACCGTTCTCGGCGTGCTCCGCGGCAACGGCGAGGATCCCGAGACCGCGCCCCAGCCGACGTACGCCGAGCTCGGCCGCCTCATCGAGGAGGCCCGGGCGGGCGGCATGAACATCACCTTCGACGACGACGTCGAGGGCTCGCCGCCGGAGGCGGTCGGGCGGTCGATCTACCGGGTCGTGCAGGAGGGCATCACCAACGCCCGCAAACATGCGCCCGGGGCGGCCCTGAAGGTGTCCCTGCAGGGCTCCGAGGAGCACGGGATCGAGGTGCTGCTGCGCAACCGGCTCGGCTTCGACTCCAACACCCCAGGCGCCGGGCTGGGCCTGGTCGGGCTCACCGAGCGCGTCGACCTCGCGGGCGGACGGCTCGCGCACCGTACGGAAAAGGATGTCTTCATTCTCGAAGCATGGCTACCGTGGGGCCAGTGAGCAGCCCAGGGACCAGCCCAGAGCGTCCGGTGAAGATCAAGGTCGGGATCGTCGACGACGACCCGCTCGTGCGTTCGGCTCTCGGGCTGATGCTCGGCGGTCAGGCCGACATCGAAGTCGTCGGCGAGGCGACCGACGGCCAGGAGGCGCTCGCTCTGGTGCGTACCTTCGCCCCTGACGTGGTGCTGATGGACATCCGGATGCCCCGGATCAACGGGCTCGAGGCGACCCGCCGGGTGCTCACCGAGTCACGGTCACCGAGGGTCATCGTGCTGACCACCTTCGGTGCCGACGAGTACGTCGTCGACGCCCTCGCCGCCGGCGCCGACGGGTTTCTCCTCAAGGACACGCCCCCGCCCGAGATCGTCGCGGCGATCCGCGCGGTCGCCTCGGGCGAGCCGATCCTCTCCCCCAAGGCGACCCGCACCTTGATCACCCGGCTCCGCGCCGAGCCGACCGGCGAGCGCGCAGCTGCCGCCAGCCGCCGGCTCGAGGCGCTCACCGAGCGCGAGCACGAGGTCGCCCTCGCGGTCGGGCGCGGGCTGAGCAACGCCGAGATCGCCAAGGAGCTCTACCTCTCGATCCCGACCGTCAAGGCGCACGTCTCGCGCCTCTTCGACAAGCTCGGCGCCACCAACCGCGTCCAGATCGCGATCACGGTCCACGACGCCGGTCTGGTCTAGAGCCCCGCTGGTCGAGCCCGGCGAGCGCCAGCGAGCCGGTGTCGAGACCAACACGATCCCGTCGGCGCTCGAAAGAACCGTGTTGGTCTCGACACGCTCCGCTTCGCTCGCGGCTCGACCAGCGGGATATCAGACGTCGTAGACAGCGCCCGTGGCCGCCAGCTCGGTCGGCCCGTCGTAGGCCGAGCGCGCCTCGCGGAGGGCGTCGGCGGAGTCATGCCAGGGCGGGACGTGAGTGACGACCAGCTTCTTCACATGAGCCTTGGTGGCGTACTCCCCCGCGTGGACGCCGGTGATGTGCACGCCGGGCGGGTTGTCGACGCCGTCGCGGAAGGCGGCCTCGCAGACGAACAGGTCGGCGTCGGTGGCGATGTCGAGCAGCGCCTCGGTCTCGGCGGTGTCACCGCTGTAGGCGATGACCTTGCCGTGCGCCTCGATCCGGAGTCCGTACGCGTCGACCGGATGCTCCACGGCCGTCGGGATGATCCGATAAGGACCGAGATGGATCGGCCCGGTGTAGGTCGAGAACGCGAACTCCTCGCGCATCCCGGGGCGCTTGGGCAGATCGTAGGCCTTCGCCAGGCGCCGGCCGGTGCCCTTGGGGCCGTAGACGGGGATCGGCGGCTGGGGGCCGGTCGGGTGCCACTTGCGGAGCACGTAGTAGGAGGTCATGTCGACGCAGTGGTCGGCGTGCAGATGCGAGAGCAGGACGGCGTCGATCAGCAGCGGGTCGATGTAGCGCTGCAGGACCCCGAGCGCACCGTTGCCCATGTCGAGCACGATCCGCCACGTACGTCCGGCCTCGTCGTCGGCCTCGACGAGATAGCAGGAGGCGGGGCTCTCGGGCCCCGGATAGGAGCCCGAGCATCCGATGACGGTCAGCCGCATCCCGGAGGTCATCCCATCCTCCCGGCGAACTGCTGGGCGGCGGCGAGCTCCGGGCCGAGGAACCGAGCACCGATCGCCTTGAACTCTGCGGGGTTGCCGGTGGTGAGGAACGTGTAGGTCGGCTCGCCGCCCTCGCGCATCAGGTCGTGTTCGGCGAGGACGCGGTAGACGTCCTTCGCCGACTCCTCGGCGCTGCTGACCAGCGTCACGTTGTCGCCCATCACATAGGAGATCACACCAGTCAGGAGCGGATAGTGGGTGCACCCGAGGATCAGCGTGTCGACTCCGGCGCTGGTCAGCGGGTCCAGATACTCGTGGGCGGCGGCCAGGAGCTCGTCGCCGCCGGTGATGCCGGCCTCGACGAACGGGACGAACTGGGGGCACGCCTGGGTGTGCAGCGAGACGTGGGGTGCCGCGGCGAAGGCGTCGTCGTACGCCATCGACTCGGCGGTCGCATGGGTGCAGATGACTCCGATCCGGCCGGTGCGGGACGCCGCGACGGCGCGGCGGGTCGCCGGCAGGATGACCTCGACGACGGGCAGCGGCCTGTAGCGCTCCCGGGCATCGCGCAGCATCGCGGCCGAGGCCGAGTTGCATGCGATGACCAGCGCCTTCACGCCCTGCGCGACGAGATGGTCGAGGCACTCCAGGGCGTACTCGCGCACCTCGGCGATCGGCTTGGGCCCGTAGGGCGCGCGGGCGGTGTCGCCGACGTACAGGATCGACTCGTGGGCGAGCTGGTCGATCACCGACCGCGCCACGGTGAGACCACCGAAGCCCGAGTCGAAGATCCCGATCGGGGCGTCGCGGTCGGGCTGGGCTGAACCCAGGGGCGAGGGCGAACCCAGGGACGAGACGGACTGCACGATCGTCAAGGCTAGGCCCAAACAGCGCAACTTCGCAGTGCTGGGGGTCACTCGACACATACCCGAGATCCATCTCACGTTCATGAGCGGGCCGGATCAGTGTTGTTAACGTCCGGTTATGACGATTTCTCGGCGCTCGCTGGTGCTGATGGTCCTGATCACCCTGCTGGGCCTCACCTTCGCGGTCGTCGAGCTGCCGGGGCGGCCGGCGCAGGCGGTGACCACGACGCGAGTGCTGGCGATCTCCGTCGACGGTCTCAGCGTGACCGCGGTCGAGAAGCTCGGCCCGGACAACCTGCCCAACATCTACCGGCTGATGCGTGGCGGCGCCTCGACCCGCCAGGCGCGCAGCGAGTACGAGCAGAACGTCACCCTGCCCAACCACACCTCGATGGTCACCGGCCGCCGGATCACCCGGTCCGCGCACGGCCACGGGGTCACCTGGAACGACGACCGCCGCTGGATGACGGTGCAGGAGGCCGCCGGTCACCCGGTCTCATCGGTCTTCAGCCAGGTCGAGCGCACCGGCCGGAGCAGTGCCCTGTTCGCGTCGAAGTCGAAGTTCGGCCTCTTCGACCGCTCCTGGCCCTCGATCGACCGGTTCGTGGTCGACAGCGACACCGACCTGGTCAGCCGCGCGGCCGCCGACCTGACGACCGACAAGCGTGCCTTCACCTTCGTCCACCTGGGCTCCCCCGACCACTACGGTCACCGCGACGGCGGGATGAGCGCGGCCTACCGTGCCTCGGTGATCCGCACCGATGCCCGCATCGGCAAGCTGTTGAAGGCGATCGACTCCTCGATGACGCTGAAGCGGTCGACGTACGTCATCCTCACCGCCGACCACGGCTTCAAGGCCGCCGCCCGGGACCACGGTGCCCACCTCTACTCCAACTACCGGATCCCGTTCGTCGTGTGGGGTCCCCGAGTCGCCCGTGGCGCCTCGCTCTACCGGCTCAACCCCGACTACCTCGCGCCAGGGACGACCAGGCCGACGTACGCCGGCAGGCAGCCGATCCGCAACGGCGACCTCGGCAACCTGGCTCTGGACCTGCTCGGCCTGGGCCCGATCCCCGGCAGCACGCTGAACTCAACTCAGTCACTAGACATTCGCTGAGCGTTCGCCCGGGGTGCCATCGGGTTCACTTAGGGTGTGCCGGTGCGTCGCCTCTTCCCTCTCGTCTCCCTCGGCATCTTCGTCGTCGTGGTGCTCGTCGTGGCGTTCACCGCCCTGCCCGACCGGGACGGCGGCGGTGGCGACGGTGGCGGCGGTGGCGGCGGTGGCGGCGGTGGCGGCGGCGAGCGCAAGGAGCGTGAGGCCACCCAGGTCGACCGCAAGGTGCTCGCGATCTCGATCGACGGGCTCAACCCGGATGCGCTGGCGAAGCTGGGACCGGCGAAGACGCCCAACATCCACCGGCTGATCGACGAGGGCGCCTCGACGCTCAACGCCCGCACCGCCTACGAGAAGAACATCACCCTGCCCAACCACACCAGCATGGTCACCAGCGACCCGATCAACGCCGACGCCGGCGGCCACGGGGTCACCTGGAACGTAGGCGACCCGTCGAAGTCGATCTCGAAGAACGAGAACTCGATGTTCACCGTCGCCCATGAGGCCGGACTCAGCACGGGGGTCTTCGTGACGAAGCAGAAGTTCGAGCTGTGGCAGCGGGCCTGGGAGGACGACATCGACCTCTACGTGCCGATCGACGACCACGACGAGCTGGTCCCGGAGGCCGTCGAGGACCTCGCCGACGAGCGGCGCGATCTCACCTTCGTACATCTGTCCCTTCCCGACGCCGCCGGGCACGCCTCGGGCGGGATGTCGCCGGAGTATCTGGGGGCCGTCGAGGAGTCCGACGCCCAGGTCGGTGAGTTCCTCGACGTCATCGACGCCGACCGCGGGCTGGCGAAGGAGCTCGACGTCATCCTCACCGCCGACCACGGCTTCAAGCCGGGCATCACCAACCACTCCGAGAAGGTCTACGAGAACTACCGGATCCCGTTCATCGTGTGGGGGCCGGACGCCGGCGCCGGCACGGACCTCTACGAGCTCAACGCCGACGACTACCGCGACCCCGGTAAGGATCGGCCCGACTACGAAGGCCCCCAGCCCGTACGCAACGCCGACCTCGGCAACCTCGCCCTCGATCTCCTCGGCCTCGGCCCCATCGGGACCAGCGACATCGGTAAGCAGCAGACGCTCGACGTCAAATGATGTTTGCCGTAACCGTCCACGAGCACACACGCCCCTGAGGTACGTTTCGAACGTAACCTCCCCAAGGAGCGTGCGATGTCAGTCACCCGGATGGCTCGGGCAGCTTTACGCAGGGACCGTCGTGCCCGGCGGGTCACGATCATCGGCGCCGGCATCGGCGGTCTGACCCTCGCCGTCGAGCTGCGCCGCCGCGGCATCGAGGTCGAGGTGTATGAGGCCGCGACCGATCCGCGACCCACCGGCGACGCCGTGCTGCTCCCGGCCAACGCGACCAGGCTTCTGGAGCGCATCGGGCTCGAGCCCGATCTCGGGAAGGCGGCGGCGACCGCCGACGGCTGGGTCTGGCGCGACGGCCACACCGGTGCCGCGATCGGCCGAGTCCTCTCCGCCGCGGAGTATGCCGACCGCGCCGGGGCACCCTGCTACGGCATCGATCACGCCGACCTGCACGCGCTCCTGAGCGAGGCGTTCGGCACCGAGGGGCTCCACCTCGGCCACCGCCTGGTCGATCTCACCGACCCCGGCGACGGCCCCGTGACCCTGGAGCTCGCCGGCGGCGAGTCGGTCGAGGCCGACCTGGTCATCGGCGCCGACGGCGCAGGGTCGATGCTGCGCGAGCACGTCGTCGGCTACGACGACGCCCAGTTCTCCGGCTGCATCGCCTGGCGCGGGATCGTCCCGCGCTCGCAGCTCACCCTGCTCCCCGACCCTGGCCGGGTGCAGGTGTGGACGGGCGCCGACGGCCACCTGATGCATCACCCGGTCGGCAACGGCGACCACGCGTTCCTGCTGGTCAAACGACAGCTCGGCCCCTGGGCACCGGACTCGTGGTCCTGGCCGGCCGACCCCGACGAGCACGTCCATGCGTATGCCGGCTGGCATCCGGCCGTGGTCCAGATGATCTCTGCGGCACCGTGCTCGGAGCACTGGGGCCTCTTCCACCGGCCGCCCCTGGCCACCTGGTCGCGCGGCCGGGTCACGCTGCTCGGTGACGCCGCCCACCTGATGGTTCCCCACCACGGCCAGGGTGCCGCCCAGGCGATCGAGGACGCGGTCGTCCTCGCCGACTGCCTCGCCGCCGACCACGACTGGGACCGCGCCTGCACGACCTACGAGGTACGCCGCCGCGACCGCACCCGCCGCATCCAGATCGCCTCGCTGGCCGCCGCCGACGTCCTCCACCTCCCTGACGGTCCCCGCGCACAGGCCCGCAACAAGCGACTCGGGTCAGGCGATGCGTACGACCGTCATCTCGCCTGGATCCACGACCACGACGTGACCGAGCCCGGCCACCGCCCGTAACTCCCGGGCCCGCTGCCGCGTTGTCCAGGAGTGAGAGCCTTCCTCGGACGCAAGGGGTTCCTGGCGCTCGGCATCTGGGCGATGTACGCATCGGCCATCGCCGTAGCGCTGGTGCAGCTCGGCGCCGAGCCCGAGGCCGGCAGCGTCTGGTCGGGGCGCCCGATGGCCCCCGGCAGCCCCGCCGCCCTCATCGAGAAGCACGACTGCTGGAGCGCCGAGGCCCCGCGCGACATGACCGGCAGGCTCCCCGGCCACGCCATCGTCGCCACCGGCCCCGCCCCGCGCTACGTCGACGCCCACCTCACCGGCAAGGCCCTCGACCAGGTCTTCTCCGGCGAGGACCACGGCCTCGTCGTCTACGCCTTCTGCCGCTGACGCCCGCCACCGGTGGTCGAGCCGGATTCGTGAGGTACGAGCGAATCCGTGTCGAGACCAACACGGTCACCAGGCGCGCTCGAACGCGCCGTGTTGGTCTCGACACGCTCGCTGGCGCTCGCGGCTCGACCGACGGTTGGCCCCGCTGGTCGAGCCGCCCGAGCCGCTAGGCCGAGACGTACGGATGGCCCGCTCGTCGAGCCGCCGGAGCCGCTAGGCGGAGGTGGACGGTTGGCCCCGCTGGTCGAGCCGCCGGAGCCGCTAGGCGGAGGCGTGTCGAGACCAACACGGTCGTCTACGGCGACCGCTTGCCACGACGGCGAGCCAGGTCGTGCAGCCGATCGAGCTCCCCGGCTATCAGAGCCTCGCGCTTGGCCCGGCTCCACCCTTGGACCTGTTTCTCACGTTGGTAGGCACCTACGATCGTCTGATGCTCTTCGGCGTACGCCAGGGTCACCGGGAGGCGTCGGACGGTGAACTCGGCACCGAGGCCGGCGTTGTGCTCGGCGATGCGTCTCTCCAGGTCGTGGGTGCTTCCGACGTAGAGCATGTGATCGCGGCAGCGGAGTATGTACATGTAGGGCATGACCCGATTCTGGGCGCGACCACCGACAGTTTCGCGGCAGATGAAGGTGTTGGTCTCGACACGCCTCCGCCTAGCGGCTCCGGCGGCTCGACCAGCGGAGGTCAGGCCCAGAGCTGGCCCTCGAGACCTTCCTCGGCCTCGTCGATGGTGCCTTCGTACGCCCCGGTGGAGAGGTACTTCCAGCCACCGTCGGCGACGACGAAGGCGATGTCGGCCTTCTCGCCGGCTTTGAGGGACTTGGCGGCCTGGGCGAGGGCGGCGTGGAGGATGGCGCCGGTGGAGATGCCGGCGAAGATGCCTTCCAGCTCCAACAGCTCGCGGACGCGGCGGACCGCGTCGCGCGGACCCACCGAGAAGCGGGCGTCGATCAGGGAGGCGTCGTAGAGCTCGGGGACGAAGCCCTCGTCGAGGTTGCGCAGGCCGTAGACGAGCTCGCCGTAGCGGGGCTCGGCGGCGACGATGCGTACCTCCGGCTTGGCGGAGCGGAAGTAGCGGCCGACGCCCATCAGGGTCCCGGTCGTGCCGAGCCCGGCGACGAAGTGGGTGATCGCGGGGAGGTCGGCGAGGATCTCGGGGCCGGTGCCCTCCTCGTGGGCGCGCGCGTTGGCGGCGTTGCCGTACTGGTAGAGCATCACCCAGTCGGGGTGCTCGGCGGCGAGGCGCTTGGCGTTCCGGACGGCCTCGTTGGAGCCGCCGGCGGCGGGCGAGGAGACGATCTCGGCGCCCCACATCCGCAGCAGCTGGCGCCGCTCCTCGGAGGTGTTCTCGGGCATCACGCACACGATCCGGTAGCCCTTGAGCTTGGCCGCCATCGCCAGCGAGATCCCGGTGTTGCCGGAGGTCGGCTCCAGGATCGTGCAGCCCGGGCGGAGCCTGCCCTCCTTCTCGGCCTCCTCGACCATGCGAAGAGCCGGGCGGTCCTTGATCGAGCCGGTGGGGTTCCGGTCCTCGAGCTTGGCCCACAGACGTACGTCGGGCGAGGGCGAGAGGCGGGGCAGGCCCACCAGCGGAGTGCCACCGACCGACGCCAGCAGGTTGTCGTAGCGCATGGGGTCCATGGTCGCATCAACCGATCGGCTGATGCCCACTCGCGCCGATCGCCCGATCCGTGAGACCGCGTCACCGACCAGGCTGAAGGTATGCATCAGGAGCGAGAACCAGCGGTCGTCGTGGACGGCCTGCGCAAGACTTACGGCGACAAGGTGGCGGTCGACGAGATCAGCCTCAGCGTCCACGAGGGCGAGATCTTCGGCATCCTCGGGCCCAACGGGGCAGGCAAGAGCACGACCGTCGAGTCGATCGCCGGGCTACGGGTCGGTGACCGGGGCCGGATCCGGGTCCATGGCATCGACCCCTGGGCCGACCGGGCGGCGGTGACGGAGGTTCTCGGCGTACAGCTGCAGGAGGCGAAGCTGCAGCCGAAGATCACGGTCCAGGAGGCTCTGGAGCTCTGGAGCGCCTTCTACCCCGACCCGGAGCCGTGGGCGCCGCTGGCCGAGCGACTCGGCCTCGGCGGGCACCTGCGACAGCGGTTCGAGAACCTCTCCGGCGGCCAGCAGCAGCGGCTCTCGATCGCGCTGGCGCTGATCGGCCGGCCGCGGGTCGTCGTGCTCGACGAGCTCACCACCGGCCTGGACCCGCGAGCGCGTCGCGAGGTGTGGGACCTGATCCGGGACGTACGCGACCGGGGTGTGACCGTCCTGCTCGTCACCCACTCGATGGAGGAGGCGCAGACCCTCTGCGACCGGATCGCCATCGTCGACGCCGGCCGGATCCGGGCGCTGGACACCCCGGCGGGGCTCATCGACGCAGCCTCCGCCGCCACGATCACCACCTTCGAGACCTCGGTCGCGATCGACCTGGCCTCCCTGCGCGACCTCGACGGCGTCACCGCCGCGCGCAGCGAGAACGCCATCGTCACCGTCGAGGGCGCCGAAGGTGTGGCGCTCGCGGTCGTCGAGGTGCTGCGTACCCAGGGCGTGGCCCCGCAGCGGCTCCGGGTCGCCGCGGGCAGCCTCGACGCCGCCTACCTCGACCTCACCGACACCTCGCCCGACACCGACGCCATGGAGGCGATCCGATGACCAGCCCGACCGTTGCCGTGATTCGTACGGAGTCCCGGCTCTTCACCCGGGATCGGCTCGCCCTCTTCTGGATCGTCCTGTTCCCGAGCCTGATCCTCATGGTGCTCGGGGCCATCCCGGCCTTCCGCGAACCCACCCCCGACTACGGTGGCCGCGCGCTGATCGACGTCTATGTGCCTGTCGCCGTGCTGCTCTCGATGATCATGGCCTCGATCATGACGATGCCGCAGACACTGACCGGCTACCGCGAGACCGGAGTCCTGCGGCGGCTCGGCACGACCCCCGCCCGCCCCGCCTCGATCCTGCTGGGCCAGGTGCTGGTGCACGCCGCCGCGGTCGCCGCCTCCACGGTCATCGCGGTGGCCCTCGGCAGGGTGGTCTTCGGGACCCCGCTACCGGAGTCCCTGGTCGGGTACGTGGCCGCGTATGTCCTGGCGCTGGCCGTCTCGCTCGGGATCGGCGCCGCGATCACCGCGGTCTCGCCCAACGCGAAGACCGGGCAGGTCGTGGGGATGGTGGTCTTCTTCCCCTCGATGTTCACCGCGGGGGTCTACGTCCCGATCGAGTACTTCAGCGGCACGGCGCGCGACATCATCTCGTTCACGCCGTACGGGGCGGCCTCGAACGCGCTCAACGACGCCGCCGGCGGCGCCTTCCCCGCGCTCGTGGACCTGGCGGTGATGGGCGGCTGGACGGTCGTGCTCTACCTGATTGCCGTGCGCGCCTTCCGCTGGGAATGAGAGGGTCTGACCATGACCTCGGCCGTCGAGCTCGAGCAGCAGTGGGACCGCAACCTGAAGGTGCTGCCCTTCGTGCTGCTCGCGCTCGCCACCGTCGTCTGCGTCGCGACCTTCCCTGCGATGGGGCCGGTCACCGTCACGACGCGGATCGTCTTCGGCGTCCTCGTGGCCGCGACCGCGGTGTGGACCTGGCGGTGGACCTATGTCTACGACCGTCCACATCCGGTCGGCTACATCGGACGTACGCTCCTGGTCGCCGCCCTCACCGTGCTGCATCCGCTGTTCTGCATCTTCGCCTGGATCGGGTTCCTGGACGCCTTCGACTCGTTCCGGGGCCGGTGGCGGTGGGTGGCGATGGCGGCCACCGCGTTGATCATGGCCACCGGGCAGGTCGGCGGCCCACCGCCGTATGACGAGTGGTGGCAGGGCGCGCTGTGGCCGGTGCTGTTCGTCGTCAACTTCGGGCTGGCCTCGTTGATGGGTCGCTACAGCATTCACCTCGACACCGTCAGCCAGGAGCGGGCCGACACGATCGTCCGGCTGGAGAACGCCCTCGCCGAGAACGCCCGCCTCCAGGAGCAGCTCCTAGCGCAGTCCCGCGAAAGCGGCGTACGCGACGAGCGCGAGCGCCTCGCCCGCGAGATCCACGACACCATCGCCCAGTCCCTGGCCGGCGTCGTGGCCCAGCTCCAGGCCGCCGAGGGCTCCGCGGACGCCCAGGACGTACGCCGCCGGGTGGCCCGGGCCACCGAGATGGCCCGCACCGCGCTGGTCGAGGCCCGGCGGTCCGTGCAGGACCTCACCCCGGCCGAGCTGGCGGACGCCGGCCTCGCTGACGCACTGTCGAGACTGGTGGATGGCTGGCGCGAAGACCACGGCGTCGAGGCCTCCTTCGTCGTGGTCGGCGAGGCCACCGCACTGCACACCGAGGTCGAGGCGACGCTGCTGCGGATCGCCCAGGAGGCCCTCGCCAACGTCGCCAAGCACGCCTCCGCCCGACGGGTCGGCGTCACCCTCACCTTCGACGAGTCCGAGGTCATCCTCGACGTACGCGACGACGGTTCCGGCTTCGATCCAGCCGCTCCCCGCCGCTCGTCCTCGTTCGGGCTGGGCGTGATGCGCGACCGCGCCCAGCGCCTGACCGGCACCTTCACCCTGGAGTCCGCCCCCGGCTCCGGCACCGCCGTCTCCGCCAGCATCCCAGCTCTCTCCCGAGGACCCGCATGAGCGCACCGATCAGGATCGTCGTCGCCGACGACCACCCCGTCGTACGCGACGGGGTGGTCGGCGTGCTCCGAGCGCAGGGTTTCGAGGTGGTCGGCCAGGCCGGAGACGGCGAGCAGGCCATGGCACTCGTCGCGGAGCTCGACCCGGACGTGCTCGTCCTCGATCTCCGGATGCCGGGCACCGGCGGTGTCGAGGTGATCGAGCGGCTCCGGACGGGGGAGGCACGGGCCGGCGTACTGGTCCTGACCACGTTCGACACCGACTCCGACGTGGTCGCCGCGATCGAGGCGGGCGCGACCGGCTACCTGCTCAAGGATGCGCCGACGCCGGACCTGGTCGAGGCCGTCCGCGCGACGGCGGCCGGCGAGACGGTCCTCTCCCCCGCGGTCGCGACCCGGCTCGCCTCCCGGCTGCGCTCACCCGGTCCGACGGCCCAGCTGAGCCCCCGCGAGCGCGAGGTGCTCACCCTCGTCGCGCGCGGAACGACCAACCGCGCCATCGCAGCGTCGCTCTTCGTCAGCGAGGCGACGGTGAAGACCCACCTGGGCCACATCTTCGACAAGCTCGGCGTCACAGACAGAGCAGCCGCGGTCGCACGAGCGTACGACCGCGGCATTCTGGGCTGAAGGTTTCAGCAGCCGCCGGCTACGGCGGGGAGGACTACCACCTGGTCGCCGTCCTTGAGCTCGGCGTCGAGACCGCCGATGAAACGTACGTCCTCGTCGTTGATGTAGACGTTGACGAAGCGGCGCAGGTCGCCGTTGTCGATGAGGCGCTCCTTGATGCCGGAGTGGTTCGCCTCGAGGTCGTCGATGAGCGCGCTCAGGGTCTTGCCCTCGGCGCTGACTGCCTTCTCACCGGCGGTGTAGGTGCGGAGGATGGTCGGGATCTTGACCTCGATGGCCATGGCTTCGTTCTCCTAGATGTAGGTGGTGCGCATCACGACAACGTCGCGACGATGCTGATTTCTTCCTCGGTGACGTTGCCGTCGACGATGCGGTAGGACCGGAACTCGACCGGACCCGCGTCATTTCCGTGCTCTCGAGTGCTGACCAGCACGTAGTGCGCGTTCGGCTCCATCGCGAGGCCGATGTCGGTGCGCGAGGGGTAGGCCTCGGTCGCCGTGTGGGAGTGGTAGACCACCACCGGCTCCTCGTCGTTCGCGTCCATCTCCTTGTAGAGCTGGAGCAGATCGGTCGAGTCGAACTCGTAGAAGGTCGGCGAGCCCGCGGCGTTGATCATCTCGATGAACCGCTCGGGCCGATCCGAGCCCTCAGGGCCCGCGACGATCCCGCACGCCTCGTCGGGATGGTCGCGCTTCGCGTGGGCGACGATCGCGTCGTACGTCGCCTGGTCGATGGTCAGCACGGGATCAGCCTAGGCGGACCCGGACCGGATCCTGAACGTGACCGACCCTCGGACTCCGGCCGGCCACCACCCAGCGACCGTGCTAGGCGGCCGCGGTGAGGCCCCCACGTACGAGGTCGGCGTAGGCACCGGCCCGCAGCAGCAGCTCCTCGTGGGTGCCGACCTCGATGACCCGGCCGTGGTCGAGCACGGCGATCTGGTCAGCGTCTCGGACGGTGGAGAGGCGGTGGGCGATGGTGATCGTCGTACGCCCCTGCGCCAGACGGTCGAGGGCCGCCTGGACCTCGCGCTCGGTGGTGTTGTCGAGCGCGGAGGTGGCCTCGTCGAGCACGAGCACGCGCGGGTCGCGCAGCAGCGTGCGAGCGATCGCCAGGCGCTGCTGCTCGCCGCCGGAGAAGCGGTGTCCGCGGGAGCCGACGAGCGTGTCGTAGCCGTCGGGGAGCCCGACGATCACGTCGTGGATCCGGGCCGCCCGAGCAGCAGCCTCGATCTCGGCGTCGCTCGCGTCGGGGCGGGCGTGGCGCAGGTTGTCGCGCACGCTCGCGTGGAGCAGGTACGTCTCCTGGGTGACCATGCCGACGTTGGCGGCCAGGTCGGCCAGGGTCAGGTCACGCACGTCGACCCCGTCGAGCAGGACCCGGCCGGAGGTCGGGTCCTGCAGTCGCGCGATCATCCCCGCCAGCGTCGACTTGCCCGATCCGGTGGCCCCGACCAGCGCCAGCGAGCCGCCCGCGGGCACCCGCAGCGAGATGTGCTCGAGGACGGGGCGCACGCCGTCGTAGGAGAACCCGACGTCGTCGAGGACGACCTCACCGCGAGCCTCGGCCAGCGGCACCGGAGCGACCGGGTCGTCGATCTCGACCGGCAGGTCGAGGTATTCGAAGATCCGCGAGAAGAGGGCCAGGGAGGAGGTCACGTCGACCCCGACGTTGAGCAGCCCCATCAGCGGCCGGAAGAGCGAGCCCTGCAGCGATACGAAGGCGACCAGAGTCCCGATGGTCAACGCACCGGAGGTCGCCGGGAACCCCGCGGCGAGGTAGAGCGCGGCCGGCACCGCGGCGAAGACCACCTGCATGGTCGCCATCCGCCACCTCCCGGCGAGCTGGCTGCGTACCTCCAGACCGACGAGGTCGTGGGAGGTCTGCTCGAAACGGGAGGCCAGGGCCGGCGCGGCTCCGAGGGTCTTGGTCAGCAGGATGCCGCTTACCGAGAGCCCCTCCTCGACCTGCACGTGCAGGTCGGCCATCTTCGCCTGACGCTGCGTCGTCACCGCGTAGCGCATCTGTGCCACCTTGCGGGTGGTCCACACCGCCGGCGGCAGCACCACCAGCGAGATCAGCGCGAGCCGCCAGTTGAGCGCCATCATCGCGACCACGGTGCCGGCCACCACCGTGACGTTGGCCGCGATCGAGGTCGCGGTCGAGGTGACCACCGACTGCATCGAGCCGATGTCGTTGACCAGCCGCGACTGCACCTCGCCACCACGCGTACGGGTGAAGAAGTCGAGCGACTGGCGCTGCAGGTGCCCGAAGAGATCGGTACGCAGCCGGTGCATGACCCGCTGGCCGATCTCGGTCGAGATCAGCGTCTGGGCTACTCCGAGAGCGGCGGAGGCGATGGCGACGAGCACCATCGCGGCGACGCAAAGCAGGAGCAGAGTGGTGTCACCCTCGGGCAGGGCGGTGTCGATGATGTGCTTGACCAGGAACGGCTGCGCCAGCCCGATCACCGAGCTGACCACGATCAGCGCCACGACGAGAAGCAGGCGCCCACGGTAAGGCGCGAAGAGCCGTGCGATCCGCCGCAGCGAGACCGGCTGGGCCTCGAGCTGGGCACGATCGGCGCGCTTGGAGCCGGGGTCTCGGCCGGAGCGGCGGGACTCGCCGGAAGACTTGTCAGGGTGCGGGTCACTCATCCGAACACCTCGATCCTGTTTACTGAGGTTGGCTCACAATGAGGCTAACGCACGATGGGTTAGGGTTATTCCTGTGGACGAGACCGCCGACCTGCTGATGGCGGCGGCGCGCGCCCTTCGCCGCCGCTTCGGCGAGGCGACCGCCCGTTGGGGGATCACCCCCTCGCAGGGCCGAGCCCTGCGGATCGTGCTCGCCGCCGACGAGCCGATACGGCTCTCGGCCCTCGCTGAGCGACTCCGCATCGTCCCGAGGTCGGCCACCGAGGTCGTCGACGGCCTGGAGGGCCACGGCCTGGTCGCGCGCCGGCCCGATCCGGCCGACCGCCGGGCGGTCTGCGTGGTCGCGACCGAGGAGGGCGTACGCCTGGGACGGCTGATCGAGGATGCCCGCCAGCAGGCCGCCGACGAGCTCCTGCAACCCCTGCCCGAGGAGGACCGGGCGACGCTCACCCGCATCCTGCTCACCTTGCTGGAGGGTCGTACGGCCGGACGCTAGGGCGCGTCGGTCAGGACGCCGCCCACAGCGCCTCGACCATGGTCTCCTGCAGGATCCCGACCCACTGGTAGATCCCGTAGACCTGACCCGCGGGGTCGTCCTCGGGCAGCGAGTCCCAGAAGTCCTCGTCACCCTCCTCGACGCCGAGCCGGGTCGCGAGCGCCAGCCGGATGTCGGTGAAGGAGCGCATCCACGCCTCGGCGTCGGGGATCGGGAGCTCGACGTCGATGACCAGCCCGTCCTCGTCGAGCTCGGGCGGGAGCCCAGCCTCCTCGAGCGAGTCGATGATCGTGGACGCCGCCCGCGCCTTGCCGTCGCGCAGCCCACCCTCGGTGAACCGCCGAAACTCCCCGGCGGCCTCTTCGTCGTTCCCGTAGGCGGTGGGGAAGAGCCGCTTCAGGACCGGGTCCTCGGGCTCGGTGGTCGGCCCCGAGAAGTCGAGCAGCGCCTCGAGCGGGTCGTCGCTCTCGGCCGGTGCGGCGACCTCGTTGCGCAACAGCTCGACGAGCTGCGAGGCCAGCGAACGAAGCAGATCGGCCTCGAACCCGGAGAAGGTCGCGATGATCTGCTTGCCGCGGCGGTGGTAGCTGAACCCGCCCATCAATCCTGCTTCTCCAGCGTCGCCCACAGGCCGTACTCATGCATCGCCTGCACGTCACGCTCCATCTCCTCGCGCGACCCGGACGAGACGGCCGACTTGCCGTCGCTGTGCACCTCCATCATCAGCTTCTCCGACTTCTTCTTGGAGTAGCCGAAGTACTTCTGGAAGACGAAGGTGACGTACGACATCAGGTTGACCGGGTCGTTCCAGACGATGGTGACCCACGGGGTCGCGGGCGCGACGAGGTCGTCGACCTCAGGCTCGTCGAGCTCCACGGGGCTTGGCGCGCTCATGACATCCATCGTGCCACGTATGCCCGGGAGGACTCGATACCGCACTCCAAGTTGGTCTGTTGTGCGCGGGCGCACTCACACACTGCGCCGATGGTGCCACGATGTGCCCGTGGACTCGACAGCGGACTCGACCGCGCTCCTGACAGATCACTACGAGCTGACCATGCTCCAGGCCGCCCTGAAGGCGGGCACCGCGGAGCGTCGCGCCGTCTTCGAGCTGTTCCCCCGGCGCCTGGCCGGCGGGCGGCGCTACGGCGTGGTGGCCGGGGTCGGGCGGGCGCTCGACGCCCTCGAGGCGTTCCGTTTCGGCTCGGAGCAGCTGGCCATCCTGGAGGGCGTCGTCGACGGCCCGACCCTGGAGTGGCTGGCCGGCTACCGCTTCACCGGCGACATCTGGGCGTACGCCGAGGGCGAGACCTTCTTCCCGCACTCGCCCCTGCTCGTGGTCGAGGCCAGCTTCGCCGAGGCGGTCGTCCTGGAGACGGTGCTCCTCTCGATCTACAACCACGACTCGGCCATCGCCACCGCGGCCTCCCGGATGACGATGGCGGCCGGCGAGCGCCCGTGCATCGAGATGGGCTCGCGCCGCACCCACGAGGCGGCCGCGATCGCCGCCGCCCGCGCGGCCTACGTGGCAGGCTTCACCGCCACTTCCAACCTCGCCGCCCGCGCCCGCTTCGGCGTGCCCACGACCGGCACCTCCGCGCACGCCTTCACCCTCCTGCACGACACCGAGGAGCAGGCCTTCCAGGCCCAGGTCGCCTCCCTCGGCAAGGGCACCACGCTGCTGGTGGACACCTACGACATCGCCGAGGCCGTGGCGAAGGCGGTCGAGATCGCCGGTCCCGAGCTCGGCGCGGTGCGGATCGACTCCGGTGACCTGGGGCTCCTCGCCCACGACGTACGCCGCCAGCTCGACGGCCTCGGCGCCACCGACACGAAGATCATCGTCACCAGCGACCTGGACGAGTACGCCATCGCCGGCCTCGCGGCCGCCCCGGTCGACGGCTACGGCGTCGGCACCCAGCTGGTCACCGGCTCCGGCCACCCGACCGCCGGCTTCGTCTACAAGCTGGTCGCCCGCGAGGGCTCGTCGGGCGAGCTGGAGCCGGTCGCCAAGAAGAGCGCGTCCAAGGCGTCGATCGGCGGCCGGAAGTACGCCCTGCGCCGCCGCAACCGCAAGGATGTCGCCGATGCCGAGGTGATCGGCATCGGCATCCCTCCGGACGGTGACGCCAACGACCGGCCGCTGCTCACCCAGCTGGTCAAGAACGGCGAGGTCGTGGGCCGCGAGCCCCTCGACACCGCGCGTGAGCGCCACCGGGCCTCGGTCGCCGAGCTCCCCGTGATCGCCCACTCGCTCCTGAAGGGCGATCCGGCGATCCCGACGCTCTTCCAGTGATGTCTCGCGGGGCCGGTCTCTCCGGGCCGGTCTAGGCTGGCGGGCATGACGCGTGCACTGATCGTGGTCGACGTACAGAACGACTTCTGCGAGGGCGGGTCCCTGCCGGTCGACGGCGGGGCCCGGGTGGCCTACGACATCGGTCAGCTGCTGCGGGAGCGGGCAGCGAGCAAGGACCCGGAGCAGGCGTACGGGCTGGTCGTGGCGACCAAGGATCACCACATCGACCCGGGCGACCACTTCGGCAACCCGCCGGACTACGTCGACTCCTGGCCGGCGCACTGCGTGGTCGGCACCGACGGCGAGGCCTTCCACCACAACCTCGACCCGGTCACCTTCGACGAGATCTTCCGCAAGGGTGAGTACGCAGCGGCCTACTCCGGCTTCGAGGGCGCGGCCACCGGTGGCGCCACCCTGATCGACTGGCTCCGGGCCCACGGCGTCGAGGAGGTCGACGTGTGCGGGCTGGCGACCGACTACTGCGTACGTGCCACCGCGCTCGACGCCCGAGCCGCCGGTTTCCACACCACGCTGCTCTCCGATCTGACCGCCGGCGTGGCGGCGGCGAGCACCTCGGCTGCCATCGAGGAGATGCGCTCGGCCGGGATAACGGTCTCGTGACAGAATTGGGAATTTTGGGCAGATAGAAATCGCCCAACGGTCTATTCTCTCTCGAATGGCTCGGATCTCGGCGACAGCCCCATTTCGCGAACCCCACTTTCGCTGGTTCTTCGCGTCCCGCTCCATCAACCTGGTGGGCAACTTCATGGCGCCCGTCGCCCTGGCCTTCGCGGTCCTGGAGATCAGTGACGCGCCGATCGCGATCGGCGCCGTCCTCGCGGCCCGCACCATCCCGATGATCGTCTTCATGCTCATCGGCGGCGTGCTCGCCGACCGGATGGGCCGAGCCCGGATCCTGTTCGCCTCCAACCTGGTCTCGGGGTTGAGCCAGGCGATCGTCGCCGTCCTCGTCATCGCAGGTGTCGCCGAGCTGTGGCACCTGATCGCACTCTCTGCGCTCAACGGCATCGTCTCCGCCGCCGGCCTGCCGGCCCAGCAGGGGATCATCCCGCTCGTGGTGCCTCGCACCATGCTGCAGGAGGCCAATGTGCTGATGTCGCTGACCCGCGCGATCGTCGCGGTCGCCGGTCCCGGCACCGCCGGCCTGCTCGTCCTCAGCGTCGGCGCGGGCTGGGCGCTCGCGCTGGACGCCGCCACCTGGATCGTCGCCGCGCTGCTGCTGCTGCCGGTCAAGATCAGCGGCGCGGTCGGCAAGGCCTCGGTCATCGGCGATCTGCGCCTTGGCTGGAACTACTTCCGCTCGACGACCTGGCTGTGGCTCTGCGTCGGTGCCGCGACCATGCTCAATGCGCTGTACGAGGGCGGGCTGCTCACGCTCGGCCCGCAGCGGGCCGAGAGCTCAGGGCTGGGCGCGGGCGGCTGGGGCCTGATCCTCACCTTCCAGGGGATCGGCGTGCTCGCCGCGACCCTCGTGCTGATGAAGGTCAGGCTCGAGCGGCCGCTGTTCTACGGCATGATCGGCATGGCCCTGTTCGGGCTGCCGATCGCCGCTCTCGGCTTCTCCACCGAGCTCGCCGTGCTGCTGCCCGCGGCCGCCCTCTCCGGCGCCGGCATCCAGGTCTTCAGTCTCGGCTGGCAGCTCTCGATGCAGGAGAACGTCCCCAGCGACCTGCTCTCCCGGGCGTCGTCCTACGACCAGCTCGGCACCTACATCGCCATCCCTGTCGGGCAGCTGGCGATGGGGCCGCTGGCCGCTGCGTACGGGATCGAGAACATGCTTGCGATCGCCGGCATCGCCTACGTGGTGATCTCCCTCGCCACGCTGCTGAGCCCGGCCGTACGCCGCCTGAACCGGGTCTCCTTCCCTTCCGCCGAGCGCAACGGGGCCCCGGCCCACTAGGGCCTGTTTGAGAACTCGGCGCCGAGCCAGACGTCGTCCAGCGTGCGTCCTGGCCAGGCGCCGCCTCGAGGGCATACCGCGTGTCTGTCAAGAGGCGGCAACGCCGCCAGGGCGTGCGCTGGGCGTCTGGCCGGCGCTTTCCGAGTTCTCAAACAGGCCCTAGGCCTGAGGCACTAGGGTTTCGCGCTCTCCAGCAGCGAGCGCAGCAGGTCGACCAGGCTGGTGACCGAGAGGTCGGGGTCGAACGCACGCTGCACGCCCAGCCCGATGCCGAGGGAGAGCAGCTGGACGGCGGCATCCTCGGCCGGTGAGGGCAGCGTCAGACCGAGGTCGTCGGCCTGCTGCTCGATGAGTCCGGCGACGGCCGCGGTGAGCTCGCGGCGCCTGATGGCGAGCTGCTGACTCACGCCCGGTACGTGGCGGGTGCTGGTCGCGAACTCCACCTCGAGCGCGGTCCAGCCGACATCACCGATGTTGGCCTCGGCCCACCCCGCGAAGGCGTCGATCCGGCCCTCGACGGTCTCCACCCCACTGACGGCGCTCGCCAGGGACAGCGCCCGCTCCTGATGGATCACGTCGAGCACGGCGAGGCCCAGATCGTGCTTGGTCGCGAAGTTGGAGTACACCGCACCCTTCGAGAAGCCCGCCTCGGTCGCGACCTTGTCGAGCGAGGTCGCGTTGTAGCCGTCCGAGAGGAAGAGCCGGTGTGCGGTCTCGATGAGACGTTCCCGCGTCTGTGCGTGCGACTCCTTGCGCGTTATCCGGCCCACGAGCCAAATCTTACCAGTCCGACCTACCATCGGTATTCGAATACCGCTAGTATTCGAAATATGACCCATCGACGCGCACTCGCCATCGGCTGCGGCGGCACCCTCGGTTTCGCCTGGACGGCCGTCGCCCTGCGGGCTCTCGAGGAGGCTCTGAACTGGGACGCCCGCACGGCCGACGTCCTCGTCGGCACCTCCGCGGGCTCGGAGTTCGTCGCGGCTCTCGGGTCCGGCCGCACACCGCAGGCCCTGCTCGACGCGCTCGACGGAGCACCTGGCGGGCCAACACCTATCCGGGGTGCGCGTGCGACGTACCGTCGAACCTCTACTCCTTCTCGTTCGCACCCAACAGCGACTGGTCCCGGGTCTACGGCAACCAGCCGGAGATCCTCGCCTACATCGACCGTGTGGCCCGGGAGCGCGGCCTCGAGGACATCACCCGGTTCGGGGTCGAGGTCCGCGGCGCGACCTGGGACGTGGAGTCCGCCGGGTGGCATCTGGACACCAGCGACGGCGAGATCACCACCCGTTTCCTGGTTGCCGCCGCCGGCCCGTGGAACGAGCCGAAGATCCCGGACCTGCCCGGTCTGGCCGACTTCCCCGGCGAGGTCTGGCACTCGGCCCGGTGGAACCACGACGTCGATCTCGACGGCAAGCGGGTCGCCGTGATCGGCACCGGGGCGTCGGCGGTCCAGTTCGTGCCGGAGGTCCAGAAGCAGGTCGCCGACCTGCACCTCTTCCAGCGCACCGTCCACTGGGTCCTGCCCAAGGTCGACCATCCCGTGCCGGACGCGGAGAAGTGGGTCAAGCACAACGTGCCCTTCTTCGAGAAGGCGCTCGGGGCGGTCGAGTACGCCGCGATGGAGGCCGTCGGCGTCGCCTTCCGTCGCCCGCAGCCACTGATGCACGGGCTGCAGAAGATCGGTCAGGCCTACCTGCGCGCCGCCGTTCGGGACAAGGACCTCCGGACCAAGCTGACGCCCGACTACCTGATCGGCTGCAAGCGGATCCTCTTCTCCAACAACTACCTCCAGTCGCTGACGAAGCCGAACGTCGAGGTGCACGCGACCGGCGTCGAGCGGGTCGAGGGCGCGAGCGTGATCGGCACCGACGGCAGCACCGCGGAGGTCGACGCGATCATCCTCGGCACCGGCTTCCACATCCTCGACATGCCGGTCTCCGACCTGATCCGAGGCGCCGACGGCCGCGCGCTCGCCGAGCACTGGGCCGGCTCCCCCGAGGCGTACCAGGGCACCTCGGTCAGCGGTTTCCCCAACGCGTTCGTGGTGCTCGGCCCTAGCCTCGGCACCGGTCACGGCTCGGCCTTCGCCGTCGCCGAGTCGCAGGTGGCGATGATCACCGAGGCCATCACGACCGCCCGCGCACAGGGCTGGAGGCAGTTCGACGTGACCCGACAGGCCCAGGCCGCGTACGTCGAGGAGGTGCAGGCCGCGCTCGCCGGCACCGCCTACAGCGGCGCGTCCTGCCACAGCTACTTCATCGACGCCAACGGCCGCAACAGCTTCTCCTGGCCGTGGTCCACCAGCGAGCTGGTCCGCCGGATCAGCCGCTTCGAGCCCACCGACTTCCAGATCGCTCGACCCTCGGGGTCTGAACGAAGTGGCCCCGAGCCTGTCGAGACCGAGGTTTCCGCATGACCCGCTATCCCAGCATCGACCTCGACGACGCGCTCGTCGTCATCACCGGGGCCGCACGCGGCATCGGGCTCGCCACGGCGAAGGAGTTCGTCGCCGCCGGAGCGTACGTCGCGCTCGGCGACCTCGACGACGCACTGGCGCGCGAGGCCGCGGCAGGCCTCGGCGAGAAGGCCAGCGGCCACCGGCTCGACGTCACCGACAAGCAGTCCTACGCCGACTTCCTCGCCGCCGCGGAGGAGGCGCACGGCAGGCAGGTCGACGTACTGGTCAACAACGCCGGCGTGATGCCCAACGGCTCCTTCCTCGACCAGGAGGACCGGATCGACCGGCTCACCATGGACGTCAACGTCTACGGCGTCATCCACGGCATGCGGCTCGCGCTGCCGGCGATGATCGCCCGTGGCCACGGCCACGTCGTCAACGTCGCCTCGCTGGCAGGCAAGTTTCCGCTCAAGGGCCTGGCGGTCTACAACGCCAGCAAGTACGCCGTCGTCGGCCTCAGCGCGGCCACCCGGCTCGAGCTCGAGGGCACCGGGGTGTCGCTCACCACCGTGCTACCGAGCGCCGTACGCACCGAGCTCTCCTCCGGCATCGACCTCGGCGTCCTCCCGGCGGTCGACCCCGAGGACATCGCGGCCGCGGTGGTCAGGTCGGTCCGCAGCCGGGCCGCCGAGATCGCCGTCCCGTCCTACGTCGGCCTCGCCGCCAACGGCGCCCCGCTCGTCCCCGAGCCGGTGATGCGGCTGCTCCGCCGCGCCGTCCACGACGACGCCGCGATCACCCGCGTCGACGGAGACGTACGCCGGGCCTACCTCGACCGCATCGAGGCGCAGTAGGTCTCAGGCCCACTTGTCGGCGAGCGTGCGGATCACGTTGAGGTTGCGGTTGGTGCTGATCGAGATGTGGCGCTCGACGACGGCGTTGGTGATCTTCGTCTGCTGGAAGCTGTCGGTGAGCAGGTGCACGGCGCGGCCGATGACATAGACCCGCTCGCCCTCCCCCGCCCGAGCGACCAGCGCATCCCGGGAGCCGGAGTCGGTGAGCTCCTTGCACAGGAACACGTACTGCTTGCCCTCGTGCCCCATGCCGACCGCGGCGGCGTCGTTGGCGATCACCTTCAGCTCAGCGGGCGTCACGCAGATCGTCGGCACCTCGAAGAAGCGGTCGGCCGCGAAGGCCTCCTCCAGGATCGCCTCCATCTCGGCCCGGTCGCCGACCGGGTGGTCGAAGCGTACGTTGCCTGTGTTGATGTAGGTCTCGACGTCGGTTCCGCCCGCCCTCACCACGGCGGCGGAGATCGCCTGTTTCGGGAATTTCCGGTTCGCGCCGAGGTTGATGGCGCGCAGGAACGCGATCCAGGTGTGCCGTTCCGTAGTCATTCTCAGATAGTCTCCACCCGTTCACCGCGCCGCAACCCCCAACTCTGGATTCCGATCGATGCCTTCACAGCAGCTGCTTCCCTCGGAAGCTCCGACCGCCTCGGCGGCGAAGACCCTGGACCTCTCCAGCGACCTCGTCGTCTACGCGGCGCGCCTCATGCGCCTGGTCCGCCGAGCGCTCGACCTTCCGGCCAGCGTCCGGGTCCTCACGATCCTCGACGCCATCGGACCGCTCGGCATCACTGACCTGGCCCGCGCCGACGGCTGCTCGCAACCGACCATGTCGGCCCAGATCGCCCAGCTGGTGGAGACCGGCCTGGTCAGCAAGGAGCCCAACCCCTCCGACGCACGGGCGAGCCTGGTGACCCTGACCGACGCCGGCCGCGCCGACCTCGCCGACGTACGTGAGCGCATCTCCCACCTCATCGCCGAGCGGCTGGAGTCGCGTCACCGCACCCAGGCCGATCTCGAGGGCGCCGTCGCCGTGCTGCGGGATCTGGTCGAGGGCGACCCCACCGCCTAGACCAACGCGGCGGCCGCTGCGGCGATCACGCCGGGATCGGTCACCCAGTGCCCGCCGTCGTCGGCGACTCCCAGCGCCACCCGGCCGCCCGTGACGACCCGTCGCTTGGCGGAGAGATGCACGCCCTCGACGCCGAGGGCCGCGAGCGCCCTGATCGCGTCGACCGTCACGCCGCCTCCGGCCAGTACGTCCGGTCCGCCGACCGCGACCATCTCGGCGATCGTCGCGGCCCCCGCCGCGGCGGCCGGCGCGCCACCTGAGGTCAGCACCCGGTCGACCACGCCATCCAGCGCCCGGATGGCCGCGACCGGGTCCGCGCTGAGGTCGATCGCCCGATGGAACGTCACCGTCGCCTCGTACGCAGCGGCAGCATCCGCCAGCTCCCGGACCAGCTCCACGTCGGGCTCCCCCTGCGGGGTGAGCGCGCCGATCACGATCCCGTCGGCTCCAGCCTCCAGGACCGTCTCGACCTCGCGCCGCAGGAGGTCGTGCTCGTCGTCCAAGTAGCCGAACCCGCCCGGCCGGGGCCGGACGAGCACGTGGACGCCCTGCCAGCCGTCGGCGGCGTCGACGCCACCGACCTCATCGAGGACTCCCTCGACCAGCCCCTGCGACGGCGTGACGCCGCCGACCTCGAGGGCGGAGCAGAGCTCGACCCGGTTCGCCCCGCCCGCCCGCGCGGCGAGCGCCCCGGCCACCGACGTCACGGCGATCTCGAGCGTTGTCATCGCGTCCTCATGGCACACAGTGTGCCCGACTCCTCGACCCTCCCGCCGAGTCGGAATCAGGCTGAACCGCGCGCGGCCCACTCACGAAGGGTGTCGATGCGGGCCTTGAGCTGGTCGGCGTTGGCGACCGCGGCGGGCGGTCCGCCGCACTCCTTGCGGAGCCGGTTGTGGGTGACACCGTGGGGCGCCTTGGTGCGGTGGTGCCAGGCGGCGACCAGGCCGTTGAGCTCGCGGCGGAGCACGGCGAGCTGCTCGTGGGCGGCGACCGCGGCAACGGGCTCGTCGGCAGCGACCGGCGCGGAGGCCGACTTCTGCTTGCGAGCCCGGTCGCTCTGCCGCTGCTGGAGCAGCGTCTTCATCTGGTCGGTGTCGAGCAGCCCGGGGATGCCGAGGAAGTCCATCTCCTCCTCGGAGCCGACGTGCACCTCGCCGGAGTGGCCGAACTCGCCGCCGTCGAAGAGCACCCGGTCGAAGCGCGCCTCGGAGCCCATGGCCTCCCAGGCTCCCAGCTCCTCCTCGGAGGCGCCCTCCTCGGCGTTGGCCGCAGCCATCAACGCGTCCTCGGCCGCGAAGATGTCGTCCTCGCTGGTGACCTTCTTGCCGAGCACATGGTCGCGCTGCAGCTCCAGCTCGGAGGCGAAGCCGAGCAGGTTCGGGACAGACGGCAGGAAGACGGAGGCGGTCTCACCCCGCGTACGAGCACGTACGAAACGCCCCACCGCCTGGGCGAAGAAGAGCGGCGTCGAGGTGGTGGTCGCGTAGACGCCGACCGCGAGCCGGGGCACGTCGACGCCCTCGGAGACCATCCGGACCGCGACCATCCAGCGGTCGTCGGACTCGGAGAACTTGGCGATCTTCTTCGAGCCGGCCTTCTCGTCGGAGAGCACCACGGTCGCACTCTGCCCGGTGATGGTCTTCAGCGTCTTGGCGTAGGAGCGCGCCGAGTCCTGGTCGGTCGCGATGACGAGCCCGCCCGCGTCCGGGACGTGGCGGCGCACCTCGGTCAGGCGCTTGTCAGCGGCCGCGAGCACCGACGGGATCCACGATCCGGCCGGGTCGAGCGCGGTCCGCAGCGCCTGCGAGGTCAGGTCCTTGGTCAGCGGCTCGCCGAGATGGGCGGCGATCTCGTCGCCGGCGCGGGTGCGCCACTGCATCTGCCCCGAGTAGGCCATGAACAGCACCGGCCGGACGACGTGGTCGCGCAGCGCCTCGGCATAGCCGTAGGTGTAGTCGGCCGCCGAGCGCGGGATCCCGTCATCCCCGGGTGCGTAGGTGACGAACGGGATCGGGTTGGTGTCGGAGCGGAACGGCGTGCCGGTCAGCGCCAGCCGCCGCGCGGCCGGTTCGAAGGCCTCCCGGACCCCCTCGCCCCACGAGAGCGCGTCGCCGGCGTGGTGCACCTCGTCGAGGATCACCAGCGTCTTGAACCGCTCCGTGCGGATCCGCATCGCAAGCGGGTTGACCGCCACCCCGGCGTACGTCACCGCGATCCCGACGTAGTCGGCCGAGGTCTTGCCCTGCCCGGCCGAGTAGGTCGGGTCGATCGCGATCCCGGCCCGCGCGGCCGCCTCGGCCCACTGGACCTTGAGGTGCTCGGTGGGCGCGACGATGGTGACCCGGTCGATCAGCCTGCGGCCGAGGAGCTCGGCGGCGACGGTCAGCGCGAAGGTCGTCTTCCCGGCGCCGGGCGTCGCGACGGCGAGGTAGTCACGGGGCTGTTCGGACAAGTATTTGGACAACGCCTCCTGCTGCCAAGCGCGCAGCTTGGGCGCAGTGCCCCACGCGGCCTTGTTGGGCCACGCAGGTGTGAGGGCGCCGGGGAGGTCGGCGCTACTCACTCGTCGTCGCCCTCGCCACCGCTAGGCGGCATCCCCTCGAAGATCTCCTTGCAGTCGGGGCAGACCGGGAACTTGGACCCGTCGCGGCTCGGCACCCACACCTTGCCGCACAGCGCGACCACGGGCGTACCCATGACCATCGCCTCGGTCAGCTTGTCCTTCTCCACGTAATGGGAGTAGCGGTCGTGGTCACCCTCCTCGGTGGGGACATCCTGCTCGCGGATGTCCTCCCGTTCCTTGACGGCTTCTTTCGTGCCGAATCCCAGGATGCCCATGCCCCCAACCTTACTAGGCCACTAATTCAGTTCGGGGTCGGGCGGTCGCGTGGCGTGGAAGGCCAGCTCACCGGGCTGGCGCCGGAGCACCGCGGCCCACATCGAGCTCACGTCGTCGAGGAAGGAGTCGTACGGCTCGCCGTCGACGACATACCAGGACCCTTCGTCCACCTCACCCTGGAGCTGAGCCGCGCCCCAGCCGGCGTATCCGGCGAAGATGCGCAGCCGCGACAAGGTGCCATCGACCAGCTCGACGGGCGTGTCGAGGTCGAGCAGTCCGAGGCGCCCGACCACCGGCCTGAAGCCCAGCGGCGGGTCGTCGGAGTCGACCAGGAGCGCGACCGCGATCGCGGAGTCCTTGCTCACCGGGCCGCCCTGGAAGAGGACGTCGGGATCGGCGACGGAGGTCGCCCACGGATGCAGCACCTCGGCGACCGGCACGGGCGAGGGACGGTTCAGCACCACGCCGAGCGCACCGTCGTCGTTGACCTCGATCAGGAGCACCACGGTGTCGATGAAGTTGGGGTCGCGAAGCTCCGGGGTGGCTACCAGCAGCCGCCCGGCGCGTACGTCCCTCTGCTCCGTCATGACGCCATGATCGCACCACCCCGGTCACGTCGGCCGCAACAAGAAACCAACAAAGCACGCCGGTCGGATCGAGACAGGAAAAGGCCCCGGGGCCGGCACTTAGGGAGGTGCGGAGGGAGTCCGCGGAGGGAGCGCACCGGCACCCGGGGCCTGGTCAGGCGGCCCGTACGAGCTTCAGGCTGCCGAGCGGACCGCTCGGAACATGTCGACGAGGCCGGCGAAAGGCCCGCGCTCGACGACCTCGACGGCCGGTACGTACTCGGCCCGGGCACGCGCCTCGATCATCGAGCCGAGACGGACGCACTCGGTGTCGGCGAAGGCGCCGCGGCCGGCCATGACCGCGAGGGTCAGGTGCTCCTTGGCCTGCGACTTGGCCAGCGCGGTCGCCATCGCCTCGTCGACAGGCTGGCCCACAGGAGGGGCGTGGTAGCGGTCGAGGACCGTACGGATGCCGGGCAGGTCATCGGCAGCGCTGTGCCAGGCCCGGACGACGGCGTCCTCCAGGTCCATCGGCTGGCCGGCGAGCTCGGTCTCGATGCGGCCGGACAGGCGGGTGTGCCAGCGCAGCTGCAGGGCGGCGAGCAGATCGAGCTCGTCGGCGAAGGTCTCGGTGACGCCGGGAAGATCCATGGGCAGCAGACCGTCTCGACGCTCGTCGATCACGGCGACCACGCCGCGGAGGATCTCCCCGCGCTTGTGATGGCTGGTCCAGCTCATTTGTCGGCTCCTTGCGGAAGGTGAGCACTCACATACCGCGAGTACGTACCTATAGTATTGGACATACTGACGGTATGGCCAACACCTGGGACGGTGATTCCGGACACGGCCGTTAGAGTGGACGAGTGGCAAAGTCGTCCGTGAGCAAGCTCGTCCCCAAGGTTCCTCCGCTTCCGTCGGTGCCGGGGATGTCACGGAGGCAGCAGTTCTCCGCCTCGACCAAGAAGTCTCTCGTCGAGGTCGCCGAGAGACTCTTCACCGAGCACGGCTACGCGAGCACCTCGCTGGATGCCATCGTGGCCGGGGCCGAGGTCACCAAGGGTGCGCTCTACCACCACTTCAGCGGCAAGCAGGCGCTCTACGAGGTCGTCTTCGAGAAGGTCGAGGCTGCCACCGCGCAGAGCATCGACGCCGCCATGCGTGAGACGAAGGACCCCTGGGAGCAGGCCCGAGCCGGGCTGCGTACGTTCCTGGAAGCCGTCCAGCAACCCACCTACCGCCGCATCGTCGTGCAGGAGGGTCCTGCCGTCCTCGGTTACCAGCGCTACCGCGAGCAGGAGGAGCGCTCCACCTTCGCCGTCGTCGAGGACATCGTCGCCGCCGTCCTGCGGGCCGGTGACCGGAGTGTCGACGACGACATGGTCGCGACCTTCGCCAGGCTCTTCTTCGGGGCGATGTCGGCGGCCGGCGAGTCCGTCACCGAGGCCAGCGACCCCGAGGACGCGGCCGAGCGCATCGAGCTGGCCGTGACCTACCTGCTGACCGGGGTCCAGACCCTGGCGAAGCAGGGCGTCAAGGTCGAGGACATGCGCTGAGAGCCCGATCTCTGGGCACTACTTGACGATCACGCCACCGGGCTCGACCTGACCGTTGCCCTTCGGGATCAGGTCCAGCCAGACCTTGCCCGGCGGGATCTCGATCGCGGCGCCGCTGGCGTCGGTGAACGTCACCGCACCCTTCTCGCCCTTCTTCACCCAGGTCGCCTCGACGATCTGTCCGGCGCGCATGATCCACGCCTTGCCCCGGCCGGTGAAGTGGGAGACCGGCACGATCGCGCCGCCCGGGTCCTTGTATGGGGCGATGGTGGTCTTGGTCTGCGCGACCACGACGGTGTCGGCGAGGAACTGGCCGCTCTTGGACATGTAGTTGTTCTGCAGGCGGTACTTGCCGCCCTTGAAGACCCAGTTGTCCGTGCGTGCCTGGGAGAACTTCACGTCGACAGCCTTGGCGGGCTTGCCACCGGTCAGCTCGGTGGTCGTGTCGCCCCAGGGCATGAAGTCGCCGGGCCGCTTCGCCTTGTTCTCCTTCGCGGCCGCGTTGCCGGCCTTTGCGACCTTGCCGACCACGCTGTGCAGGAAGTCATGGGGCTTGCTGGTGTCGCGTACGACGTAGGGGGTGGACATGTCGATCCACTCCACATCGTGCTTCTTCAGCTGCGCGAAGGTGTACGGCGCCGCACCACTGGTCATGATCTTGGCGTCGATCGGCGCGGCGATCCCGGCGTCTGTCGCCCGCATCGACCGGACAGGACCGGCCTCCTTCGGAAGCTGGGAGTAGTACGCGACGGCCAACCGGGTCACGCCACCCTCGACCAGCTCCTGGACGACGATGTCGGCCTTGGCGAGACCGTACTGCGGGTCGCTGGCCGAGGTGTTGTCGATCTTGACGATGTAGGCAGGGTGCTTGCGTGCGGCGGTCTGCCCCTCGGGGAGCTCGACGCCCGTCAACGGCTCGTGGTCGGGCTCAGCCGGAGCGGACGGCGACGCCTTCGCATCCGTCGGCTCCTCCGAGGAGCCACAGCCGGTCAGGACCAGACCCGCGGCGGCCAGCGTTGCCGCTGTCCGCAGGAGGAACCCCGGGCGGGACGTACGCATCATCGATCTCCATCTGCATCGGCTCAGTACCAAGACGAGTGACAGACGGTAATCGTTGCGCCCAACGGGCCCGCGCCCGGGGTTCTCTTCTTCGAAGGCTCAGGCGACCGTGGCGCCGCCGTCGACGTACAGGGTCTGGCCGGTGATGTAGGAGGCCTCGTCGCTGGCCAGGAAGGCAGCAGCGGCGGCGATGTCGGCGGGCTCGCCGACGCGCTTGACCGGGTTGGCGTCGGCCGAGAGCTTGCGGAAGTCGTCCACGTCGAGCCCGAGGCGGGCCGCGGTCTGGTCGGTCATCTCGGTGGCGATGAACCCCGGCGCGATGGCGTTCACGTTGACGCCGAACGGGCCGAGCTCGAGCGCGAGGGTGCGGGTGAAGCCCTGCACGCCCATCTTGGCGGCCGAGTAGTTCGCCTGGCCGCGGTTGCCCAGGGCCGAGGTGGAGGAGACGTTGATGATCTTGCCGTACTTCTGCTTCACGAAGACCGCCTGAGCGGCCTTCGACATCAGGAAGTGGCCCTTGAGGTGGACGTTCATGACCAGGTCCCAGTCGTCCTCGGTCATCTTGAAGAGCAGGTTGTCGCGGGTGATGCCGGCGTTGTTCATCAGGATGTGCAGGCCGCCGAGCTCCTCGACGATGCGCGCGACCGCGGCCTCGGTGTCCTCAGCCTTGGCGACGTTGGCGCCGATGCCGACCGACTTGGCACCCTCGGCCAGCGGAAGCTTGGCGGCGGCCTCAGCGGCGGCGGCCTCGTCGAGGTCGATGATCGCGACCGAGGCACCCTCCTCGGCGAAACGCGTGGCGACTCCGAAACCGATCCCGCGCGCTGCACCGGTGATGACTGCGACGCGTCCGTCGAAACGACCCATGACTCAAACTCCTTTGGTTGTGACGAGGCCCACGAACACGTGCGGCCCCCGCCGACAATAGCGAGGGCCGTACGTCGTGTCGCGAGGTGTCTACTGATTGGTAGCCAGCCAGGCGTTGCGCGCCTGCACGGCCGAGTCGGGGTAGTCGGCGAAGACGCCGTCGACGCCCGCGTCGAGGAACGCCGTCACCTCGGCCGCGATATCCCCCTTGGCCAGCGGGTCGGTGCCGTTGCGGAAGTCGGCCGCCATGTACTTGTTCTCCTCGCGCAGGGTCCACACGACCACCTTCAAGCCGACGTCGTGAGCGTCGCCCACGACTGCCGTCGGGCTGGTCAGATAGCCGTCGGCACCCTGCGGGAGCACCCACTTCTTCTCGGGGGCGACCCAGGTGGCGTACGCCTTGATGTCCTCGAGGCCGCCGGGCGTGAGCATCGCCTTGTAGGTGAGCCCGGTGCCGGCCACGACCTGGTCGTAGGGGGCACCGGAGTTGCTGACCAGCTGGACGAGCGAGGCCTTGGTCAGCCGGTCGATGTCCTTCAAGTTGCTGATCTCAAAGGACTGCACCGAGACGGGTGAGTTGCGGCGGTCGTAGCCGTAGCGCTTGATCAGCTTCGCCAGCGGCTCCTCCAGGGAGAGGTCGATGGAGTCGAAGTAGGTCGGGTGCTTGGTCTCGGGAGCGAGGCCGATGATGCGGCCGGCGCGCTTGGACTCGCGCTGAGCGAGGGCGAAGACCTCTGCGATGGTCGGCACCTCGAACAGGCCGTCGTAGCGGGTGTTGCCCGGGCGCTCCTGCGGCAGCCGCTCCTTGGCACGCAGGGTCTTGAGCTCGGCGAGGGTGAAGTCCTCGGTGAACCATCCGGTCAGCGCGGCGCCGTCGATGGTCTTGGTGGTCTTCCGGTCGGCGAACTCGGGACGCGCCGAGACGTCGGTCGTACCGGAGATCTCGTTCTCGTGGCGGGCGACCAGCACGCCGTCCTTGGTGGAGACGACGTCGGGCTCGACGACGTCTGCACCCATGTCGATGGCCAGCTTGTAGGCGGCCAGGGTGTGTTCCGGACGGTGGCCCGAGGCACCGCGGTGGGCGAAGACGAGTGGCTCAGCGGTGTGGTGCTTGCCCGCCTGGACGGCTGTCGTGTTGCCAGCGGTGGTGACGGCCGAGGAAGGATTCGAGACCAGAACGGTCCCGGCGACGAGCACGGTGGTCAGGGCGAGCCCGACGCGACGCATGCGGGTGGTGGGGTTCAACGTGGTCATGCCCCGATCACACCGGCCCCGGGAGTCCCTGGGGCCGGTGTGCGGTGAACGTGGCGTGACGATCTGCCGAAGCGCCTCAAGCAGCATCGCCCAAGTCTAGGGACGGCGTACGCCGCCCTGCGATCACTTCGCGGAGCACGTCGGGGTTGTTGGTGATGATGCCGTCGACACCGCGGTCAAGGACGGCGCTCATGGTCGCGGCGTCGTTGACCGTCCAGGAGTGGATGTGCATCCCGAGCGCGTGCACCCGGGCGACGTAGCCCGCGTCGAAGGAGCCGAAGTGCGGGTTGATCTGGTCGGCCCAGGTGTAGCTGTCCAGGTCGGCGTAGGCCGGGGTGCCGAGCAGACCGACCGGCATCTCGGGCTGGACGCGCTTGTAGGTCTTCATCGAGTCGAAGTCGAAGCTCTGTACCGCGAGGCGACCGGCGGCCACCGCGGCGGGCACGTAGCCGGGGAACGAGTCGAACTCGGCCGCGACCTTCTTCTCGATCCCCGGGTACAGCCCCGGCGACTTGAGCTCCATCAGGATCCCGGACCGCGTCGGCCGCACCTGCTCGACCATCTCCCTCAGCGTCGGCACCGGCTCGCCGGCGTACTTCTCGCCGAACCAGGAGCCGGCGTCCAGCGTCTTGATCTCGGCGAGGGTGAAGTCCTTGACGTTCCACGGCGAGCGGCCGGGGAAGCGCTGCTCGACGTCGGTGGTGCGCGACAAGGTCGTGTCGTGCATCAGCACGAGCTCGCCGTCCTTGGTGGCCTGCACGTCCGACTCGATCCAGTCGGCGCGCTGCTCGATGCCGACGGCGAAGGCGGCGAGCGTGTTCTCGGGGGCGTACGAGCTCGCCCCACGGTGGGCGGTGACGGTGATGTCGTCGGCCCGGTTGGCCTCGACGGCGTTGACCGCCACCGGAACGATCATCGTGCCTGCTGCCAGCGCGACGCCGGCCAGTGTTGAGGTGAAGGTCTTGGACGCGACGGACGACAGCGACATTGCGCACTCCCCGGATCAGTGGACAACAACTGATCTCGAGTGAATCGGCCCTCCCCGACCTCGCCCCGACCTCTTGATGGCCGAAGCCGTACGCCTCGGTGAACTCGGCCCAGAAGAGGCCCGGAGTCAGCCCAGCACGGCTCGCAGCCGGTCGGCGTACTCCTTCTGCTCGCCCTCGCGGTATTTGTGGCGCGGCCAGAAGAAGCCCTTGAGGCCGTCGCCGCGGGTGCGGGGGACGACGTGCAGGTGAAGGTGCGGGACCGACTGGCTGACCACGTTGTTGATCGCCACGAAGCTGCCCTGGGCACCGAGCCCCTCCACGACCGCTGCGGCCAGGCGCTGGGCGTTTGCGACGAAGCGTCCGTGCAGGTCAGGAGGGAGATCGAGCAGCGTGGCGAGATGCTGTCTGGGCACCATCAGGATGTGGCCCTTCTGCACCGGCCGGTGGTCGAGGAAGGCCAGGAAGCCGTCGTCCTCGAAGACCACCTCGGCCGCGAGGTCACCGGCGACGACGTCGCAGAAGACACAGCTCACGCCGCCACCTCCGTTGCGCAAGCGCCATCGTAGGGACGCGGCGGCGTGTAGATCTCATGGTTCGCTCGCTGACGCTCGCTCACGACTCATCTCCCCACGACAGTGTCGCGACCACGAGATCGACGGTGGGCAGGGCCAGGTCGGCGAGGTCGGGGTGCGGGAAGGAGTAGATCAGCCGCGACTCGTAGAGCCGATCGGGCGAGGCCACCCATCGCTCCCCCACCGTCGTCGTCTCGGCCTGCAGCGGGTGCCGCACCATGCCGAACGGAGCCGGCCGGCTCAGCGCGACCGCCAGGCCGGCCGGGCGCCGCCCGACCCGCTGCAGCCAGTAGGCCAGGAACGCCGCACCCTGCTCGACGGCCGCGTCCTTGGCGGCAGCCATCCACTGGGCCCAGTCGGGCTGCTCGACCTTGGACCGCTGCACCTTCGGGAGGACCTTGGCGGCCAGGTCGGCGAGTTGGTAGTCGCGCACGTCCTCGTCGGACATGTCCACGACGTACCACTCCTGCGCCTTCGGCAGCCGCAGGTCGACGTGCGGCTTGGGGCCGATCGCCTTGAGCACGTCCTTGATGCCGGCGCGGAACCGGTTCGGCCCGGCCGGGTCGAAGGTGACGTACGCGATCTCCTCGATGTTGGCAGTGAGGAACTCCCGCAGCCCGTCGGCGTTGCGCAGCTGCGCACGCCTGCGGGTGTCCTCGGCGAGGAAGGTCTCCAGCGCCTCCTGGGAGGAGAAGAGCATCGCCTCGTACGGTGGCCGGTTGCCGCGATCCCCGGGGAAGACCCTGATCCGGGCCTCATCGAGCTGGGGAACGACAACCTGCCCCGTACGCAGCGCAGCACCGACCGCGTCGGCGTCGGCGTCGGCGAGCGCCGCCTCCAGCGCGCGGTTGCGGTAGCTGTCGATCATCATCCGAGGCTAACGCCTCGGAAGTGGTCGAATCGGCCTAGACGGCGCCGAGCCGCTGTGGCGTGTCGTCGTCGCAGGTCGCGAAGAAGTTGCCTACCTCATCGACCATGTGGCTGAACGACTCCGCCGCGAAGAGCACCGGCTGGTAGTGGGTGATGTCGTAGTCGACCGTCGCCATCTGGGCGAAGTCGATCGGACGCACCTCCACCTCATGCATCTCCTCGATCTCGCCGTAGGAGGAGAGCAGCCCGGCCCCGTAGGCCTTCAGGTCCCCGTCCTCGCGGAGCACGCCGAACTCGATGGTGAACCAGAAGACGTCGGCGACGACCTGGAGCGCCTCCCGGGTCTCGACGCGACGCGCGGCGGCGCCGGCGAGACGCTTGACCTCGGCGACCTGAGGATCGGCGAGCAGGTTCCCGTGGCCGATCACCTCGTGGATGATGTCGGGCTCCGGGGTGTAGAGCGGCACGGCGTGGTGACGCAGGTACTGCGTCGAGTGGAACTGCCCGTCGGCCAGGCTCCCGTAGAACTCCTCCAGCGGGACGATGCCCGCGGCCGGGACGTACTCGAAGCCCGTCAGCGGCTTCAGGCCGGCGCTCACCTCGTCGAGCTGTGGCACCCGGTCCTGCGGGAGGTTGAGAGCCTCCACGGCCGCGATGTAGTTGCGGCAGGCGTACTTCGCGTGCAGCGGCGCGATCTCACGGCACACCGTGCGCCAGATCTCGTTCTCCGTCTCGGTGTAGTCGATCCGGGGCACTGGCTGCCCCGGCTTCCAACCGAGCGCCGCACCAGCGATCTCGCTGCGTCGTGCCCGGTAGTCCTGGTCTGCGAACCCGGGGTGGTTGTCCCCCAGATGCACCTCGACCTGCCCATCCTCGCCCACGGTGACGGGTGAGTAGAGCTGTCCTTCCTCGAACATCCTTACCTCCATGTGACGTACGCCTCACAACCCTATCGCGCACGCAAGAGAGGTCGTCCCGCCAGGGAGGTGAACAGCAGGAAGTCTTACGCTCGCCGAACCACCGACAGCGAGCCACCTGAACGGGCAGAGTGACGAAACCCCAGAACGAAGCGACAACCCCAACCACGCGCAACTAAGGGGTGCGGGGATATCCCCGCCGCGACACGGCTCTCCAGCAACGCGCCACATGGAATGGGGGTGCGGGTGGCGAAGCCCCCGCCGCGCCGCGGAGCGTCGCCTGAAATGACAAACCGACGTGGCCCTCCGAATGGAGGGCACACGTCGGCCAAAGGTTTGTGGAGCTGCGGGGAATCGAACCCCGGTCCTCGAGCGCCGTGCCAGGTCTTCTCCGGGTGCAGTCTGTGGGTGGCGTTCTCTCATCCCCGGGGCTCGACGCAGACACGTCCCCGACAGGATCAGCCGACTAGATGTCCCTCATGCCCCGTCGGCATGTGCATGAGGTTGAGTCTCCTAGATGACGCCTGGATCCGAGCCGGAGACGGATACTCGGTCAGACGCTTCGATCACCGCTCAGGCGGCGAGAGCGAAGGAACTGCGCTTAGCGTTGGCAGTTATTGGTTTCCAGCGATCGTTTACGAGATGACGCTGGCTCCTCGACCCGCTTCCCCTGGGAGCAACGTCCCAAGTCGAAACCGATCAGCCCCTTTTGAGTTTTCAATGCCCGTTGTCCAGGCAGTAAGAGAACACTACAGGCCCCTGCCCGCATTCCCCACTCGGTTATCGCCGCCGCAGACGACAGCTACCCCTTCATCCCCTTGAGCTTGCGGCCGACCTCGACCTCGGCCTCGCGCTTGGCCGTACGCTCGGCGATGGTGTTGCGCTTGTCCCACGACTTCTTGCCCTTGGCGACGCCGATCTCGACCTTGGCGCGGCCGTTGAGGAAGTAGAGGGCGAGGGGGACGACGGTGAGGCCCTTCTCGGAGACCTTGCGCTCGATCTTGTCGATCTCGGCGCGGTGCAGGAGCAGCTTGCGCTTGCGGCGGGCGGAGTGGTTGGTCCAGGTGCCGTTGAGGTATTCGGGGATGTGGATCCCGTGGATCCAGGCCTCGCCACGGTCGATGTCGACGAAGCCGTCGACCAGGGAGGCGCGACCCTCACGCAGCGACTTCACCTCGGTGCCCTGCAGGACCATGCCGGCCTCGTAGGTGTCCTCGATGTGGTAGTCGTGTCGCGCCTTCTTGTTCTGCGCGATCATCTTGCGCCCCTGCTCCTTCGCCATTCCCCCATTCTCTCAGGAGGACGGTCGCGACCGCGAAACGTTTAGCGTGCCCCGGCTACGAGCCCAACAGTGGGGCGGGGTCGACCGGGGTCCCGTCGCGCAGGATCGTGAAGTGCAGGTGGCAGCCCGTGGACCAGCCGGTGGTCCCTGCGTACGCCACGGTCTCACCGCGCCCCACGGCCCCTGAGGTCCTCGCATAGCTCGAGATGTGGTTGTAGACGGCGGTGTAGGAGCGCCCGTTGACCTTGCCGAGATACAGGTGCAGGCGGTTGCCCCACACGCTGGAGTACGAGGTCGAGATGATCTGCCCGGAGTCGACGGCGAGCAGCGGGCGGCCGCAGGGTGCGGAGAAGTCGGTGCCGTTGTGCAACGAGACGTAGCCGTAGATCGGGTGCTTGCGGATCCCGTAGGGCGAGGTGACGTAGGTGTCGGTCACCGGCTGCCCGAAGAGCCCGCCGACCGACCCGACGTTGCGGTCGGAGCCGGAGCCCGCCGAGGCGAGCGACCGGATCTTCGTACGCAGCGCCGACTCCTCGGCCTCGAGCTTGCGCAGCTCGGCGGCGTCCGCCGCCCTGGCCGCCTCGGCCGACTGCTTCGCGGTGGCTGCCTGGTCGGCCAGCGTGGACATCTCGGCGTGGGCCGCGGCGGCCTGGTCCCGGAGCGAGTCGACCTCGGCGACCAGCTGCCGGGCCTTCTTCTCCTTGGCCGCGATCGCGTCGGTCGCCTCCTGCACCTCGCCCTCACGGACGACGAGCATCGTCTCGGTCGCCTCCATCCGCTGGAGGGTGGCGTCCTGGCCCGCGGAAGCAGCGTCGACGTACGTCTGCTGGCGCATCAGGTCCTCGAGGGAGCCTCCGGAGAGCAGGGCCGCCGCCTGGGCGAGCTGCGGGTCTCCGCCGGTGAACCGGGTCAGGATCGCGTCGCGCATCTCCTCGCGCTGCACCTTCACCTCGGCCTGGCCCTCGGCGAGCTCCCGCTTCGCCTCGGCGAGCAGCAGCTTCTGCTCGGCGAGCTCGGCCTCGAGCTTGGTATGTGCGGCCTGCACCTCGACGAGCTTGGCGTTGAGCTCATCGAGACGGGTCTGGGCCTGGTCGAGCTTCTTCCGGGCAGCAGCGTACGTCGCCGACGCCTCGCGCAGGCCGGCGCTGGAGTGCTCGAGATCCTCGGCGGCGGCCTTCTGGTCCTGCTGGACCTCGCGCTGCTCCTGCTCGAGCCGGTCCTTCTCGTCCGCGGAGGACGGCAAGGAGGGTGAGAGCAGGACGGTAGCCACCACTGCGCAGCTGAGCGCAGCAGCCAGCCGACCGGCACGGGGGAAGGCGCGCACGGATCAACCTCGTCTGTGGGAAGTGTTACCGACAGACGGTAGGCGATCCGGATCAGACCTTGATGTATTTCCTCGTGAGCAGGAGTGTCGGGACGAGCGTGAGCAGGATGCCGAGGATCGCGACGATCGCGAAGGAGCTGAAGAACTCCTCCCAGCCGACCCACTGGGTCACCGCGGTGGACGAGAGCCGCTGCTCGACGCCGAAGTACATCACCGCGGCCAGCGCGATCCCGGACAGTCCGATCCCGACCAGGGCCACCACGAGCGACTCCAGGAGGAACGGCAGCGCGATGTAGAGGGTCGAGGCACCGACCAGTCGCATGATCCCGATCTCACGACGGCGGGCGAAGGCCGCCAGCCGGATGGTGTTGGCGACCAGCAGCAGCGCCGCGATCACCAGCACGATCGCGCCGACCAGGGCCGCGCTCTGCAGCCCGTCGACGGCGGCGAGGATCGGCCCGGTGACCTCGTGGACGTCACCGACGTGATCGATGCCGTCCAGGCCGGCGACCGCCTCGATGATCTCGGCGGAGTGGTGCGGGTCGGTCATCGTGACCCAGTACGACTCCCACATGTCGCTGGACTTGACCACCGGGTCGGGACCGCTGACGCCTTCGACGTCGAGGGCCTGCAGCCGCTCGTAGGCCTGCTCCTGGCTCTCCTCCTCGATCTTGTCGACGTACCGGTTGTCATCGAGGGCGGCGGTGATGACCTTCTTCTGGCTGTCGTCGACGGCGCCGGCGCACTGCGGGTTACGGTCGTTGGCGCCGTTGCACATGTAGAAGGTGATCTGGAGCTCGTCGCCCCAGACCTCCTCGGTCAGCTGGGCCTGCTCACGCAGCAGCAGGCCGACGCCGGCGAGGGTGAGCGAGACGAGCAGCGTCAGGGCCACCGCGACGTGCATCGACAGGTTGCGGCGTAGCCCCTGGCGGAGCTCGGTGAATACATAGCGCAGCTGCATGGCGGGTCGAGGAACCTTTTCTGGTTGTAAGAACCTGGTCGAAGGTGAGGGGGCCCGGGGCTCAGAACTGAGCGCCGTAGCCGCCCTGGACCTGGTCGCGTACGAGGTGGCCGTGCTCGAGCTCGATGACGCGCTTGCGCATCTGGTCGACCATCTGGACGTCGTGGGTCGCCATCACGATCGTGGTGCCGGACCGGTTGATGCGGTCGAGCAGGCGCATGATGCCGACGGTGTTGCCGGGGTCGAGGTTTCCGGTCGGCTCGTCGGCGATCAGGATCATCGGCCGGTTGATGAACGCGCGGGCGACGGCCACGCGCTGCTGCTCACCACCGGAGAGCTCGTCGGGCATCCGGTCGCCCTTGCCGTCGAGACCGACCAGCTCGAGCGTCTCCGGGACGCGCTCCCGGATCTCGCGGTTGGAATGACCGGTCACCTGCATCGCGAAGGCCACGTTCTCGGCGACGTTCTTGTTGGCCAGGAGGCGGAAGTCCTGGAAGATCGTGCCGACCTGGCGGCGCAGCCGCGGCACCTTCCAGCCGGCGAGCCGGTTGATCTCCTTGCCGGCGACGTAGACCCGACCGGTGGTCGGGCGCTGCTCTCGCAGCATCAGCTTGAGCGCCGTCGACTTCCCCGAGCCGGATTGGCCCACGAGGAAGACGAACTCCCCCTTCTGGATGTCGATCGAAAGGCTGTTGAGGGCGGGGCGCGCCTGCCCTGGGTAGGCCTTGCTGACCTTCTCGAAGCGGATCACCGCACCGAGGGTAGTGCAACGGTGGTGGGCTCAGCACTTCGGCTCAGAGATACCTGCCCCTGTACTCTGACGGCGTGCGCTCTGCAGTCCGGATCCTCATCGGTGCCGTAGTCCTCACCGCGATCGCGGTCGGGGTCGGCGTACTCACCCTGAAAGACGACGAGCCCGAGGTCGCCGAGGTGAAGGGCGACCTGAGCACCGCGGACACCACCACGATGCACGTACGCCGCGGCGCGTTCTGCGACCGCGTCGCGACCGAGGACGCGACCGAGGCCCTCGGCGGCGCCGCCGCCGAGAAGAAGGCCTACGGCGACGGCGACCAGACCGCCATCTCGGGCGAGGTCAACGACGTCTCGCAGGAGTACGGCTGCATCTGGACCGGGCCGGAGAACTCGGCCACCTCGGCGCGGGCCTGGGTCTTCGCGCCGCCGGTCACCCTGGACTGGGCAACGCAGATGACCAAGAGCGTGCCCAAGGGCTGCAAGGCCGCGTCGACCCCTGCGTACGGGAAGCCGTCGGTCGCGCTCACCTGCACCGACGCGAAGAAGCAGACGAAGGTCGTCCACCGCGGCCTCTTCGGCGACGCCTGGCTCTCCTGCGAGCTCACCGGAAAGGCCGGCGAGGCGCCCGCGACGGTCCAGAAGCGCGCCTCCCGCTGGTGCCTGGTGACCCTCACCGCGGCCGCCGCTGACGCCTGAGGCTCTCGATCGAGACTCGCTCCCGGCGTGTCGTTTGCGCCGATCTAAAGTCTAGTGCTTTAATCGACTTAGTCGCTCGGGTCGGGTAGGCACCTCACCGGGCGGCGCGCGCCGCCGCGGGCACTGAGTCAGAGCAGAGCCGGCCGGCGAGAGCGGGTGGGGTCCTTAGGGATGGGGATCCCACCCGCGACGCGGGACGCGTCGCATTCAGCACCGCGACGCGAGCCACGCCAGGACGGTGTCGGCGAACTCGTCGGGCTGGTTGCGATGCACGAAGTGACCGACGTCGAAATGAACGAGGTCGGCCTGCGGAATCCGCTGGGCGACCTTCTCCAGGTCCGACTGCGGGATGTGGCTGTTGCCGCCACCGGCCACGATCAGGGTCGGCATGGGCAGCAGCTCCAGCTGCTCCCACATCCACGCGTCGTACAGCGTCGCCTCGACCAGCAGGGACGCGATGCACTCCCAGTCGTGGGGCATCGGCCTGGCCGCGCGCCCGGGCGACCTGCGCTCGCGCGGCGCGGGTGGCACCACGTCCTCGATGATCAGCCGGGAGACCAGGTCGGGCCGGTGCATCGCGACCAGAAGGGCGACGTTGCCGCCGGTCGAGTGTCCGACGACCACGGCGCCCGAGATCCCGAGCGCGTCCATCGCCACGATGACGTCGTCGGCGATGAGCCGGTGGGAGTACTCCGAGGCCCAGTCCGAGTCCCCGTGCCCACGCATGTCGAAGGCATGCACCCGGTGGCCGGCCGCGAACGGCGGCACCACACCCTGCCACCTCTTCGCGCTGCCTCCGAGCTCGTGCAACAGCACCATCGGCACCCCGTCCTCAGGACCGTAGGCGTCATAGACGTACGCCGCTCCCCGGCCCGGGAGTGGAAGCCTGGTGCGCGTCAGCGCATCCATCAGGTCAGTTCTGTTCGGCCTTCTCGGCGCCGCGGCGCCACCGGATGCCGGCCTCGAGGAAACCGTCGATGTCCCCGTCGAAGACCGCCTGCGGGTTGCCGGTCTCGTAGGTCGTCCGCAGGTCCTTGACGATCTGGTAGGGGTTGAGCACGTAGTTGCGCATCTGGTCGCCCCATGAGGCCGCGACGTCACCCTTGAGATCCTTGAGGTGGGCCTCCTCCTCGGCCTTCTTCAGCGCGAGGAGCTTGGCCTTGAGGACGATCATCGCGGCGGCCTTGTTCTGCAGCTGCGACTTCTCGTTCTGGCAGGAGACCACGGTGCCGGTCGGGATGTGGGTCAGCCGGACCGCGGAGTCGGTGGTGTTGACCGACTGGCCACCCGGCCCCGAGGAGCGGTAGACGTCGACCTTGATCTCGTTCTCGTCGAGCTCGATCTCGTCGGTCTGCTCCAGCACGGGCACGACCTCGACCGCGGCGAAGGAGGTCTGTCGGCGGCCCTGGTTGTCGAAGGGGCTGATCCGCACCAGACGGTGGGTGCCGGCCTCGACGGAGAGGGTGCCGTAGGCGTAGGGGGCGTGGATCGCGAAGGTCGCGGACTTGAGCCCGGCCTCCTCGGCGTAGGAGGTGTCGAAGACCTCCACCGGGTACTTGTTGCGCTCGGCCCAGCGGACGTACATCCGCATCAGCATCTCGGCGAAGTCGGCGGCGTCGACGCCACCTGCGCCGGAGCGGATCGTCACCAGGGCCTCGCGGGCGTCGTACTCCCCCGAGAGCAGGGTGCGGATCTCAAGGCTCTCGACGGCCTTCTTGACCCGGCCCAGCTCGGCCTCGGACTCGGCGAGCGAGTCGGCGTCGCCCTCCTCCTGGGCCATCTCGACCATCAGGCCGAGGTCCTCGATGCGGGTGCGGAGCTCGGTGAACTTGTTGAGCTCGTTCTGCAGCAGGGAGAGGCGGCCGGTGACGCGGGTGGCGTTGTCCTGATCGTCCCAGAGGTCGGGCGCGGCGACCTGTTCGCCGAGGTCGGCGATCTCCTTGCGCATCGCGTCCAGGTCCAGCACCTGGCCGATGGTCTGCATCGTTGCCTGGAGCTGCTTGATCTCGGTGTCGAATTCGGGGCCTGCCACGTCTTACAGGTTACTTGACCGGTGGTGCCGCGCCCGATTCGCGGACCCCACTGTGCCGAACCTCCTCGGGCTCCGCTTCGGAAAATATGCGCTCGCCCTCCGGTAGGGGAACCGGAGGGCGAGCGCCAGGGGGATATATGGGTTCCGAGACTGGACCCAAGGGGGGTCAGGCCTGGTGGGTCGAGCCGGCGAACCAGCCGTCCCAAGCAGCCTCTTCACGAACTGACGCGCCCGGCTTGGGGGCGTGCAGCATGATCGCCTGACCATTCTCCCAGCGCAGGAAGATGCCCACGTGGTAGACCGGGCTGCCCCAGAACATCAGGTCGCCCCGCTGGATCTGGTCGTTCGGGACCGTCGGCAGCGCAGCGGCCTGGTCCCGCGAGACCCGGGGAAGCTCGATGCCGGCGGCGCTGAAGGCGTACTGCGTCAGGCCGGAGCAGTCGAACGAGCTCGGGCCGGTGGCACCCCAGACGTACGGGTCGCCGATCTGCTCCGAGGCGACGCTGATCGCCCGCTCGATCTTGCCTTCCTGGCTCGCGGCGAAGGCCTTCGCCTCGGCCTCGGCCTTCTTCTTCGCCTCCGCGGCCCGCTTGGCGGCGATCGCTGCCTTGCGCTTCGCCTCGGCGGCCTTGCGGGCTGCCTCCGCCTTGCGCTCCTGCACCTCGACAGCCCTCTCGAGCTGCTTGATGTCGGTGAGCATCGCGGTGGGGGTGGCCGAGGCCTCCAGGGTCGGAGCCTCCACCACCTTGGCCGCCTCGACGGTCGACTCGACCGTCGTGGTCTCATGGGAGGCTGGCGCGGCGTTGGCGGCGGGCACCGCCACCAGGGCACCGGCGGCGATGCCGCTGGCGAGGGTGACGCGGCCGATGAGCTTGCCGTGGCCGCTGAGCGTCGTCCTGAGCTTGTCGAAGGGAGATCCTGCGATCGACCGGGCGATCGAGACGTTCGGCGACCGGAACGGGCGGGGCGCGCCTCGATGGGCAGGGTTGGATACGGACTTGGACATGCGTGAGTTCCTTCCCACGCCTGCGAGGTGAGCTGTCGGGTTCGGGCTAGAAGGTTGCCCGGCCATCTGCGATGGCTTCACCCCAAGCGACCGTCCGAGTTAGTCGCGTGGAACTTGGGTCCCCCGCTCCTGTCCCATACGTACTGCTGAGTGTGAGGGTAAAGGGGGTTCAGTAGTTGGGGCCGGCGTCCGGAGGGACAGGATTCGGCGTGTACCGGGGCCGGTCGTGCGTTCTGCACGGCTCAACCAAGGTGACACGCGATCTGGAACGGATCCAATCCCGAATGGCCGAATCTGGAGCACAATCCGCGTGTTCACGCGTGACTTTGCCGTCGTTTGTGAAACATCTCACGGACTGAACACGCGTGTGACACCGTGTCGAACTTGCGTTTACTCCGCAGCTTCGAGACGGAAACCGACGCCGCGGACCGCGACGACCTTCTCCTGGACACCGGCCGCCTCGAGCTTCTGACGCAGGCGTCCGACGGTGACGTCGAGCGTCTTGGTCGAGCCGTACCAGTTCTCGTCCCAGACCTCGGCCATCAGCCGGTCACGGGAGACGACCTTGTCGCGGGACGCGGCCAGGACGGCCAGCAGCGCGAACTCCTTGCCGGTCAGGGTCACCTCGCGCTCGCCGGCGTAGACCCGGTGGGCAGCCACGTCGATGCGCAGGGCGTCGTCGTCGGCGCCGGGCTCGACCGGACCCGAGCGGCGCAGGAGGGCGCGGACCCGAGCCTGGAGGACGGCCAGCGCGAACGGCTTGGCCAGGTAGTCGTCGGCACCGGCGTCGAGCCCGACGACCAGGTCGATCTCGGCATCACGGGCGGTGAGGATCATGATCCCGCCCTCGTAGCCGTTGTCGCGAGCGGCCTTGCAGACCTCGAGCCCGTCCATGTCCGGAAGGCCCAGGTCGAGCAGCACCAGCTCGGCGTCGTACGGAGGTGCCAGCAGCTCCAGCGCCTTCTTGCCGGAGTCGACCCAGGTGACGTCATAGCCCTCACGCTGGAGCGTGCGCACCAGGGGAGCAGCGATGTCCTCTTGGTCTTCTACGACAAGCACGGAGTTCGACATGAAGAGAACAATAGTTACAGCCCCGTAGGGCTTGTGAAGAGATCCCCCCTTTCAGATAAGCGCGTGATCACATCGTTAGGTCCGATCTGGTCGATACCGAGGGGATCCTCGGCCCCTTCGGAGACCTCATCCCAGGTCACCGGGGCCGCAACCGTGGGGATCCCCTTGCCCCGCAGCGAGTAGGGACAGATCGTCGTCTTCGATCCCGAGTTCTGCGACCAGTCCAGGAAAACCTTGCCTGACCTGCGACTCTTGGTCATGGTCGCAGTGACCTTGCGCGGGTGCGCCTTCTGGAGGTCCTCGGCGATCTCCTTGGCCAGCGCCGTGGCGACGTCCGGCTCGACGGGCTCCGGCAGGGCGGCGTAGAGATGGACGCCCTTGCTCCCGCTGAGCACCGGAGTCGCGGAGAGGTCACGGGCGCCCAACGCCTCCCGCACCAGCAGCGCCACCTCGCAGCACTCCTGCAGGCCGGCCGGCTCGCCGGGGTCGAGGTCGATCACGATCCGGTTCGCGCCGGCCGGGGTGCCGTCGCCAGCGACCGTCCACTGGTGGACGTGCAGCTCCAGCGCGGAGAGGTTCGCGGCCCAGGTGAGGGCGGCGAGGCTGTCGAGGATCGGAAAGGTGAGTGTTCCCTCCCTCCGGTCGAAGCGAAGCCCGAGACGATCAGCAGAGCTGGCGGTTCGGGATCCCGTCGTCGGAACGACGACCGTACGGACCCAGCTGGGCGTGCCGGCCGGTGCGTTCTTCTCGAAGAACGACATGTCGCCGACGCCGTGCGGCCAGCGGATCCTCGTCACGGCGCGGTCCTGGAGCTGCGGCAGGAGCGCCGGCGCGACCTGGGCGTAGTAGTTGAGCACCTCGCCCTTCGTCATGCCCGTACGTGGATAGAGCACCTTGCTGAGGCTGGTCAGGGTCAGGACCCTGCCGTCGACCTCGACACGTACCTCTTCTCGTTCGACCATCACAGATCCTCCGGTGAGACGTCGTCCCTGATGCCGATGAAGCTCGGCTGCCGCAGCCGGCCCTTGTAGCTCGCCGCCGCGACGGCGGTGCCGTGGGTCTCCACCTCGACGACGAGGAGCGGCTCGACCCAGTGGGTGCCCCGAGCGTCCAGCGACGGCACTCCCCCGTCGGGGTCGACGTCGGGTCCGGCGAAGGGGCTCCGACTGGTCTCGCGCAGCAGCTCCCCGAGTCGCTGGGCCCGTTTGCCGGTGATGCCGCTGCCGACCCGCCCACGGTAGATCAGACCCTCGGGCGTCGGCTGCCCGACGAGCACAGCGCCAAGTCGTTCGGTGCCGCCCTCGGTGCCCACCTCGGGCCGCCAGCCGCCGACCACCAGGGATGCCCGGTAGCGGTGAGCCAGCTTGATCCAGTCCTTGCTCCGCTCCCCCGGCCGGTAGCGGCTGCCGCGCCGCTTGGACACGATCCCCTCCAGCCCCTGCGCCCGCGTCACCTCGTGGAGCATCCGGCCGTCGTCGTAGGTCGCCGGCACCTGCCACGAGCCCAGGTCGCCATCGGCATGGACGGCCTCGAGGATCTTGCGGCGCTCGGCCCAGGGCTCCTCGATGAGCAGCCGCCCGTCGAGACGGAGAAGATCGAAGACCATGTACGTCGCCGGGATCCTCTCCGCGAACCGCGCGGCCCGACGGACGTCGCGGTTGTGCATCCGGTCCATCAGCACCCGGAAGTCGGGCAGCCCGGAGTCGTTGAGCGCGATCACCTCGCCGTCGACGACGATGTCGCGTTCCGGGCCCGTCGCGATCTCGGGCCACGCGGGGGTCGCGTCGTTGTCGTTGCGTGTGGTCAGCCGGGTCTGCGTACCTCCTTCCGGGCTGTCGCCGAGGAGGCGGATGCCGTCCCACTTGACCTCATGGACCCACTCCTCCCCCGGCGGGACGTGGGCGCCAGGGGTGGCGAGCATGGGACGCATGCGCCCATCTTGCCTCTACCAGGTCGATGCACCGGGCAGATCGGGTCCGATCCTCACGCCCGGTCGACGTCGACACGGCATGCCTGCGGGGCTACCGCCTCTGGTGCCGCCCCGGGCTCGTTACAGGCATGCCGGGGGCGGTCCGTCTTTGAGCGGCTACTCCAGATCGGGTACCTCGGCCTGTGGTCGGCCGCCGCGCCTGGCCAGGCAGGCCTAGCGTCTGGGTAGCGGGTCAGCGACCCGTGGGCCCCCTCCGTTGGGTTGGCGGAGGGGGCCCGTTTCCGCTTCGCACCCACCGGGGAGAGAGGGGCCCAGACCCATGACCAGCTACCTACGTGTGCTGTTCGTCTTTTCGGCGCTGATCGCCGCCGCCGTCGCTGCCTACTTCGGGCTCATGCCCCTCGACGCACCATCGTGCGGGACCGGACTGCGCCCCGAGGACATGTGCTTCTGGACCACTCCTGAGGAACGCCGCCCGGAGGCGCTCGTGTGGCTCGCAGGCTCGGTCGGCCTGGTCGTGGCGGCGTATCTCATCGGCCGCTACCACTGGACCGGTCGCGACCTGTGACCGTTGGCGCCGCCGTCGCGTGAGCAGACCCTGGCGAGTGCATTCCTCGCACCCGCCGTGTGACAGGTGGGGTTAAGGGGTACCGAGAAAGCGAAATCCGGCAGATACTGGGGAAGTCGTTGCCGTTGCGGAGGGAGTCACCATGCGTGCGATCTGGAAGGGCGCGGTGTCGTTCGGGCTGGTCAGCGTGCCCGTGAAGCTCTATTCGGCGACCGAGTCCCACGACGTCTCGTTCCGCCAGGTGCACCAGTCCGACGGTGGCCGGATCCGCTATCAGCGGATCTGTTCGATCGACGGCGAAGAGGTGCCCTACTCCGAGATCGCGAAGGGCTATGAGACCGAGGACGGCGAGATGGTCGTGCTCACCGACGACGACTTCGCCAACCTGCCGACCACCTCCTCGCGCGAGATCGCGGTCGAGAAGTTCGTGCCGAGCGACCAGATCGACCCGATGCTCTTCGAGAAGAGCTACTACCTGGAACCGGAGAACACCGGGGTCAAGCCCTACGCGCTGCTGCGCCAGGCCCTGCTCGAGGCCGACCGGGTCGCCCTGGTGACCGTCGCGCTGCGGCAGCGCACCACGGTCGCGGCGCTGCGGGTGCGGCCGACCGACAACGGCGACGTGATCGTGCTGCAGACGATGATGTGGCCCGACGAGATCCGGGTGCCCGACTTCAAGGTCGAGGCCGGCGAGATCAAGGACTCCGAGATCAAGATGGCCAACATGCTCGTCGAGACTCTCGCGGGCGACTTCCATCCCGAGGAGTTCTCCGACGACTACGCGAGCGCCGTCGAGGAGATGGTGAAGGCCAAGATCGAGGGCGGCGAGGTCGAGCGGACCCCCACCTCCACCAAGACCTCCGGCGAGGTCGTCGACCTGCTCGCGGCGCTGCAGCGCTCGGTCGCCGCGGCCAAGAAGTCGCGTGGCGAAGAGGTCCCCGAGGAGGCCGAGGACAAGAAGTCGGAGGCGTCCTGAGACGTCCCGACCGACACGCACCGAATTCTCTGGTGCGGACGTGTCGAAAGCGGCAGGCTCTTCTCGACGCGTAGGCGACGACGCGCAACGGACGCGACGCCGACACGCAAGGAGAAGCCGATGCGCTACATGATGTTCGTGAAGATGGACCCCGAGGCCGGGCCGCCGCCAGCCGCGCTGATCGAGGCCGTGGAGGCCGAGATCAAGCAGCAGTACGCCGACGGCATCCTGCTCGACGCCGACGGGCTCGGCCCCGCGGTGGAGATCCGGCTGACCGCCGGGGAGGTGACCCACATCGACGGGCCCTTCGCGGAGGCCAAGGAGGTCGCCGGCGGGTTCTCGCTCTTCGAGGTCCGCTCACCCGACGAGGCCGTCGAGCTCGGCCGCCGGATGATCCAGCTCCACGAGGAGCTGTGGCCGGGGCAGGACGTAGCCGTGGAGATGCGGCCGCTGTTCGGTCCGCCGACCCCGGCTGAATGAGCTCGCCCACCGAAGACGCGATCGTCGCGGTCTGGCGCAACGAGTCCGTACGTCTCCTCGCCGGTCTGGCGCGGATGACGCACGACCTCGACCTGGCCGAGGACCTCGCCCAGGATGCCCTTGTCGCGGCGCTGGAACAGTGGCCGCACGAGGGCATCCCTCGCAACCCCGGCGCGTGGTTGATGTCGATCGCGAAGCGGCGCGCGATCGACGGGTTCCGCCGAGACGAGGTGCTGCGCCGCAAGGTCGCCCTGCTGGGCCACGAACTGGAGGAGGGTGAGATGCCTGACCTGGCTGCCGCGGTCGACCATATCGAGGACGATGTGCTGCGGCTGATGTTCCTCTCCTGCCATCCGGTGCTGGCTCCCGACTCTCGCACGGTGCTGACCCTGCGGCTGGTGGGCGGGCTGACGACCGCCGAGATCGCCCGGGCCTACTTCGCCAAGGAGTCGGCCGTCGGACAGCGGATCTCGCGGGCGAAGCGCACCCTGGCCGAGGTCGGGGCGTCGTTCGAGCTGCCCACCGGCGAGGAGCGGACGGCACGCCTGCGCGACGTGATGCAGACGATCTACCTGGTGTTCAACGAGGGCTACGCGGCGACGTCCGGGCCGTCGTGGACCCGGCCCGAGCTGTGTCTGGAGGGGATGCGGCTGGCCCGCATGCTGGCCGCGCACGCCCCGGGCGACCCCGACGCACAGGCGCTGCAGGGGCTGCTGGAGATCCAGGGGTCGCGGCTCGCGGCCCGGGCGGACGCCGAGGGTCACCCGGTGCTGCTCGAGGACCAGGACCGGACCCGCTGGGACCAGCTGCTGCTGCGGCGTGGCCTGGCCGCGGTCGACCGGGCGACGGCGCTGGCCTCCTCCGGCACCCCCGGCGGGAGCTATCTGGTGCAGGCGATGATCGCCGCGTGCCACGGCCGCGCCCGGCGGGCCGAGGACACCGACTGGGCCGAGATCGCGCGCCTCTACGACATGCTCGCGACCGGCGTCCCAGGCGCCGTCATCGAGGTCAACCGCGCGGTGGCACACGGGCGCGCCTTCGGTCCCGATGCCGGGCTGGCCATCCTGGCGGCGCTCCCGGAGGGAGCGCTTCCGGGATCGCATCTGCCCGCCGGCGTACGTGGTGACCTCCTGCACCGCGCCGGGCGACACCTCGACGCCGCAGCGGCGTTCGACGAGGCGGCCTCGCTGACCACCAACGCCGGGGAACAGGAGCTTCTCGAGAAACGTGCGGCCGCGTGTCGAAGCGACGACATCTCGTCCGACGCGTAAGTATCAACCGGGTCTCGACAGGCTCGACCACCGCGACAGAAGTGAGCAGAACGATGACCAAGACCACCACCTCCGCCGACGGCACCACCATCGCCTACGACGTCACCGGCACCGGCCCGGCGCTCGTCCTGGTCGACGGGGCGATGTGCTACCGCGGCTTCGGGCCGTCGAAAGAGCTGGCCGAGGCGTTCTCGGACCGGTTCACCGTCTACCGCTACGACCGTCGCGGCCGCGGCGACAGCAACATCGCCAAGCCTGCTGCCGCCGGCACCATGGAGGCGGTCGAGCAGGAGGTCGCCGACCTGGGCGCGGTGATCGAGGCGGCCGGCGGGCACGCCCATCTGCTGGGCCTCAGCTCGGGTGCGTTCCTCGCCCTGGAGGCCGCACGAGCCGGGCTGCCGATCGACAAGATCGTCGCCTACGAGGCGCCGCTCATCCTCGACGACACCCACCGTCCCAACGACGCCGACCTGGCGCAGCAGGTCGAGGCCCTGGTGGAGAAGGGCAAGCGAGCCGCCGCGGTCGAGCTCTTCATGCGCGTGGTCGGCATGCCGCTGATCGCGGTCAAGATGATGCGGCTCACCCCGGCCTTCAAGAAGCTCACCCCGATCGCGCACACGCTGGTCTATGACCTCGGCATGTGCGTGCCGTTCCAGCAGGGGCTGCCCCTGCCCGGCGGCTACTTCAAGAACGTGTCGGTGCCCGTGCTGTCGGTGGCGGGCAGCAAGAGCCCGACCTACATGACCAACGCCCAGCAGGCCATCTCCAAGGCCGTTCCCGAGGGCCGCTACGTCGTCCTCGACGGGCAGGACCACATGGTCAAGGCGGATGCCCTGGCCCCTATCGCTGCCGAGTTCCTCACCGCCTGACCGACCCCGCCGGAGGGCGGCCTATCCTGGCGCCATGGCGCAACTCTGGGACATCTCCCCACCGGTCCACGCATCCTCGCCGGTCTTCCCCGGCGACCATGCCACCGAGGTCGGCTGGACGTTCCGGATCGGTCCTGGCTGCCCGGTCAACGTCGCCGAGATCTCGGTGTCGGCGCATGTCGGGGCTCACGCGGACGCCCCGCTGCACTTCACCGACGGCGGCACGCCGGCCGGCGAGATGGCACTGGAACCATTCCTCGGCCCGTGCCGCGTGGTCGACGTGTCCGGGGTCCGCCCACTGGTCACCGTCGACCACATCGACGTCACCGACCTGCCGCCGCGCGTGCTGTTCCGGACGTACGCCACCCAGCCGACGACCTGGGACGACGACTTCTGCGCCCTCGACCCTGCCCTGATCGACCTCCTGGCCGCCCACGGGGTGCAGCTGGTCGGCACCGATGCGGCCAGCCTGGACCCGTCCTCCTCGAAGGATCTTCCGGCCCACTTCGCGACCCACCGTCATGACGTACGCATCCTGGAGAACCTGCTGCTCGACGAGGTACCCGCGGGCGACTACGAGCTGATCGCGCTCCCCCTCAAGCTCACCACCGCCGACGCCGCGCCCGTGCGCGCCGTGCTCAGGCCGATCAAGGAGACTGCCGAATGAACCGCGACGATGCCGTCGCTCTCGACCAGGCCGACCCGCTGGCTCCGCTGCGGGACCTCTTCGACCTGCCCGAGAAGACGATCTACCTCGATGGCAACTCGCTCGGGGCACTCCCCCGCGCCACCGCCGGCCGGGTGGCCGAGGTGGTCACGCAGGAGTGGGGCCAGGGGCTGATCGAGTCCTGGAACACCGCCTCCTGGATCACCCTCCCTCAGCGCGTCGGCGACAAGATCGCCCGGATCATCGGCGCAGGTGAGGGAGAGGTCGTGGTCGCCGACTCGACCTCTCTCAACGTCTACAAGGTGCTCGCCTCGGCGCTCTCGATCGCCTCGGTCGACTCGCCCGATCGCCGGGTCGTGGTCAGCGAGCGCAGCAACTTCCCCACCGACCTCTACATCGCCTCCTCGCTGTGCCGCGAGCGCGGCTACGAGCTGGTGCTGGTCGACTCCCCCGACGAGATCGAGGGGCTGCTCGATCGCACCGCGGTGCTGATGCTGACCGAGGTCAACTACCGCACCGGCTACCTGCACGACATGGCCGCGGTGACCGCGCTCGCGCACGAGCACGGTGTGCTTGCCGTCTGGGACCTGTGCCACTCGGCCGGTGCGGTGCCGGTCGACCTCCGAGGCGCCGACGCCGACTTCGCGATCGGCTGCGGCTACAAGTTCCTCAACGGCGGCCCCGGCTCGCCGGCGTTCCTGTGGGTCAGCCCTCGCCACGTCGACCGTTTCGAGCAGCCGCTGTCGGGCTGGATGGGTCACGCGGCGCCGTTCGAGATGTCGCCGGGCTACCGGCCCGCGGAGGGGGTCTCGCGCTACCTGTCCGGCACCCCCGCCGTCATCGGCATCTCGGCCCTGGAGTGCGGCGTCGACACGCTGCTCGCGGCCGAGGCGTACGGCGGTCTCGAGGCGATCCGGGAGAAGTCGCTCGCGCTGACCCGGCTCTTCGCCCACCTCGTCGCGTCCCGGCTTCCCGGGTTCACGATCGAGTCCCCGCTGGACGACACCCGCCGAGGCAGCCAGCTGTCGCTGAGCGTCGCCGACGACGGGGCGTACGCGATCGTGCAGGCGCTCATCGAGCGCGGCGTCGTCGGCGACTTCCGAGCAGGGTCGCGAGACATCCTGCGCTTCGGCGTCACCCCGCTCTACACCCGCTACGTCGACGTGTGGGACGCCGTCGACCACCTGGTCTCGGTGATGGACAACGACGAATGGCGCGACGAGCGCTTCTGGACCCGAGGAGCAGTCACATGAGCAGCACGCAGGACCTTCCGATGGACTACTCCGACTATCTCCACCTGCCGGAGGTGCTCGGCGCGCAGCATCCGCTCTCGGGCGACCACAACGAGATGCTCTTCGTCGTACAGCACCAGGCGATGGAGCTGTGGATGAAGCTCGCGCTGCACGAGCTGACCGAGGCGCAGCGGCTCCTCGCCGAGGATGCGGTACGCCCGGCGTTCAAGGGGCTGGCCCGGGTCTCGCGAATCATGGAGCAGCTCGTGCACGCCTGGGACGTGCTCTCGACCCTGACCCCGACCGAGTACGACAAGTTCCGCCCCTATCTGGCCACCGGCTCGGGCTTCCAGTCGTGGCAGTACCGCTGCATCGAGTTCGCGCTCGGCAACAAGGCCGCCTACACGCTCCGCGTGCACGAGGGACGCCCGCACGAGCAGGATGTGCTGGCCGCGTACGGACGTCCCTCTCTCTACGACGAGTCGCTGCGGCTGCTGGCCCGGCGCGGATTCGACATCCCGGCCGACCACCTCGACAGGGACTGGAAGCAGGAGTACGCCGCCTCCGACGCCGTCGAGGCCGCCTGGGGCGAGGTCTACCGCGACCCGGAGAAGCACTGGGACCTCTACGAGCTCGGTGAGGAGCTCACCGACCTCGAGACCGCCTTCCGGGTCTGGCGGTTCCGGCACGTGACCACCGTCGAGCGGATCATCGGGTTCAAGATCGGCACCGGCGGGACCAGTGGTGTCTCCTACCTGCGCAAGCAACTCGACATCATCCTGTTCCCCGAGCTGTGGGCGATGCGTACCGAGTTGTAGCGGAACCGTTCGCGCTCAGCGCGCGAGCTTGCCGCGAAGCCGCTCGGCGAGGCGTACGGAGGCCTCGATCTCGACCTTGCGGATCGAGACGGACTCGATGTTGATGCCGAACGGCACGCCGAGCTGGCGGCAGAAGGAGATCAGCTCGATCGCCGTCGCCTCGGCCTGCGCGAGCGAGGCGTCGAGGGTGTCGGTGGCGTGGCGCAGCTCGTTCTCGATCCAGCGCGGTACGTCGACGCCGAGCCAGCGGAGGAACTCGAGGGTCTTCATCGAGCCGCAGACGGAGAAGGTGAACACGATCGGCACCGGCCGGAGGCCGCGGGACTCGCACTCGTAGCGGTAGTCGGAGACGAGGTTCTTGGCGGCGTTGACGTCGTAGACGACCTGGGTGACGAAGTAGGAGCAGCCGGCCTCCTGTTTGGCGATCAGCCGATGGTGCTCGTCGCCCTTGGCCGTGTGCCGCTCGGGGATGGCGACGGCGCCGAGGAGCAGGTCGGGGTTGGCCTCGTTCCGGATCTGCTGGGCGCGACGCAGACTGGTGGCGACCCGCTTCTCGCCCGAGGAGGCGCCGACGAAGACCGACAGCGCCTTGGCCGGGTCCTGGGTCTTGACCCAGTCACGCAGCGTCGGCTCGTCGTACTTGCCCGTGGCCCGGTAGACGACGGCCGGCACGTCCAAGCCGGCGAGGTTGCGCTCGAGGAACTCGGCGGGGTCGAGGGTGCGTACGAACGGGAACGGCCGCTCCTCGGGGTTGCGGTCGGACTCGTCGTCGATGTCGTAGAGGATCAGCCCGTCGACATCGAGGGGCCGGATCCGCTCGAGCGTGACCTCCGCGATCTGCTGAACCCGCTCGGGTTCCGTCGTCACCCTCGGCGGGGTGACGGCGAACAGGAGAATCTCACCGGCCCGGTCATTGATGCGCTGCTGCAGATCCACGACATCAACGCTAGCCGAGCCGTGCCGACCCGGCGCGTCTGTCCCATCCCAGAGCGCCGAGTCGGCGCCGATCAGTAGACGCTCGGCCCCGAGGTGGGGGCGTCGTAGGCCTCGATGTCCGGCTTGATCTTGAACAGCTCGGCACGGCGCTTGATCGTCTCGGCGCGGGCCAGACGCGGCTTGTCGCTGCCGTCGCGGATCACGCGGCCACCCTCCTCGAACTTCTGGAGGAACTCGTGGGCCCAGGTCACATCGGACGGGGACGGGCTGAACGACTCGTTGATCACCGAGGGCTGCTCGATGTCGAGGCAGAGCTTGCCGGTCATACCCATCGCGACGCCGTCGGCCGACTGCTCACGCAGCAGCGGGTGGCTGCTGCCCACCGTCGGGCCGTCGATCGGACCGGACAGGTTGCCGATCCGCGAGGCGAGGACCAGCTTGGTCCGCGGGTACGCCATCGCGAGCGGGTCGTTCTCCGCACCCGTGTCGCGGCGGTAGTCACCGGAGCCGAACGCGAGCCGGTAGGCGCCGCGGGCGCGCGCGATCGTCGCGGCGTCCTCGATCCCCAGCGCCGACTCGAGCAGCGGGATCACCGGGGTCGACCCGCCGAGCCGCTGGAACGTGTCGGTCACCTGGTCGGGCGACTCGGTCTTCGCCAGCATCACACCGGCGAGCGTCTCGATCCCGGCCAGCGCCGCGATGTCCTCGCTCCAGTCCTCGGTGGTCCAGTCGTTGATGCGTACCCAGGCACGGCCGCCACCTTTGAGCCAGCTGGTCACGTTCTCGCGCGCCTGCGACTTGAGCGAGGTGTCGATCGCGTCCTCCATGTCGAGGATGATCTGGTCGGCTCGGCTCAGCTGGGCATCGTCGAAAATCTCCGTACGCATGGCGGAGACCAGGAGCCAGGACCGGGCGTTGTGGCCCTCGACTCGGTTGGCTTCGCGGACCTCGCGCTTCTCGGCGATCTGGCTCGTGCTCATCGTTCGTCTATCTCCCTACTGGCGTCCTGGGATGGCCGCGACTTCGGACGGTAAACCAACTTCTCGGTGACTCGCGAGTAGGAGTCGGCCTGAGGCAGGCGTTGAGACATGACTCACGTCGCCACCCCCGGATCGGCCTCACCAGCCAGGTCCGGCATCGGCTGGACGATCTGGTAGACCGAGTAGAGGTCCCGCTCCTCGCCAGAAGGCTGGCGGCCGGTGTCGCGGTAGCGCGCGACGACCTGGTTCAGCTCCTGCTGCAGCTGGAGGGCCTCGTCGCTGGTCAGCCGCAGGGACGACTCCGACACGTACCGCTTGGCAGGATCGTCTTCGGTCTCCGGAGGGACCTTGAAGGCCTCGTCGACCAGGTGGTGGCCCCAGGCGACGGAGCTGCGCTGAAACACCGTGTACGCCGCCTCGCCTCCCGGCTGCTGGACCATGTCTCTGGGGCTGATGGTGATGTCGTCGTCGGTGAGCCGCCAGACCCGGTCGCGCTTGTCCCGGCCGGCGTCGGGGTCGATCTCCACCAGGCCGTACTTCGCCAGCTGCCGCAGATGGAAGCTGGCCTGGTTGGCCGGGATGCCGGTGCGCTGGGCGACATCTGCGGCACGGAGGGACCCCGCAGCGGACAGCTCGTGCAGCACCCGGTTGCGGGTCGGGTGGGCGATCGCCCGCAGGATCCGCGGGTCGTCGTACGTAGCCATGTCGGCAGTCTACAGAATTCCGCAATACTTATTGCGCAACAGATGTTGCGCACCTTATGGTGCGGGTATGCCCTCCTATCGCGAGCTCGCCCGCAACCACGACTTCACCGCCCTGTGGATCGGTGCCACCGTCGCCGAGCTCGGCACCCGGGTGAGCCTCTTCGCGATGCCCCTGGTCGCCTACGCGATGACCGGATCCGCCTTCTGGGCAGCGGCCGCGGAGGCGATCCATCTCGTCGGGATGGTGGGGATGCTGCTGCCCGCCGGGGTGATCGCCGACCGGCGCCATCGGCTGCGGATCATGCGGTTCGCCCACGGCTCGGGCACCGTCCTGTTCGCCTCGCTGGCCATCGCCGGGATCCTCGGCTCGCTCACCCTCCCCCACCTGCTCCTCGTCGCCCTCCTCACCGGAGCGCTCAACGGGCTCTTCCTCCCGGCCGAGAACTCAGCGATCAGATCGGTCGTCGCGGCCGACGATCTCCCGACGGCCCTCTCCCAGCAGCAGGCACGCCAGCACATCGCCGGACTCCTGGGCGGGCCGCTCGGCGGGGTGCTGCTCGGCTTCACCCGCTGGGCGCCGTTCGCCGGAAATGCCATCGCGTACGCCGCCGGCTGGCTGCTCCTCGGACGCGTCCGAGCCGACCTCTCGGCACCGCCGGCCCGCGCCCACGCGCCTCACGAGAAGGCCTCGGCAGACCTGGTCGCGGGACTGCGCTACAGCTGGCAGCAGCCGTTCCTGCGTACGCTGCTCTTCTTCGGGCCCGCCGCCAACCTGGCTGTCAACGCGCTCTTCTTCATGGCCCTGCTGCGACTGATCGAGGCCGGGTTCCCGGCCTGGCAGATCGGGTTGGCCGAGGCGGCGATCGGAGCGTGCGGGATCCTCGGCGCGCTGGTCGCTCCCTGGCTCATCGACAAGATCCCGACGGGCAGGCTCACCGCCCTGGTCGCGTGGAGCTTCGTGCCGCTCTCGATCCCCCTCGCGTTCTGGACCCACCCCGCAGTGATGGCTCTGGCGGTCTCCGTCGGCCTCTTCCTCAACCCTGCAGGCAACGCCGGCGTCGCGGCGTACCGGATGGCGATCACCCCACCGGAGCTGGTCGGACGCGTTCAGTCAGCGGCCCAGTTCGTCTCCATGCTCTCGATCCCGCTGGCACCCGCCCTGGCCGGGGCACTGCTCGCCGTCACCGACGGCACCACCGCGGTCCTCGCGGTCACGGCGCTGGTCGCTCTCGCCGCCCTCATCCCCACACTCGCTCGCTCCGTGCGGTCGATCCCGCGCCCCGCGGACTGGCAGTCCCTGTCCTCGAACGACGACAACCTCGGCCACACACGCGCTTCAGAGCGTAAAAATGCGGTTCCGCAGGGATAACCTTCGTCAAGTCCCCCAACGCAACGTTTTGCTCCTCGGAAGCAAAGGATCCCCTCGCATGTTCAACCGGGCCTGTCTGGCGTTGGCACTTCTGGCCGGCGTGTTCGTCACGCTGCTGTCTCCAGGACCGGCTCATGCCGCGACCGACTCGTGGGCCGAGTGGGCGCCCATCTCCGGGACGTCCAACGACTACTCCACGACGATGACCCAGCGGTCTGCGGGCTTCCCCGCGGCCCAGATGGCCAGCGACTCCCGGGCCAACGTCGCCCTTCCCAGCGGCGCGAGCACGTTCCTCGACGCCAGCACGCCACCAGGAGCGAAGTACGGATCGAGCCGCGGGTCGGCCTACATCAACCTGCGCCCGAGGGCCGACACCCCGACCGGCGCCTCGACCACGACGTACGCCTTCGAGAGCCCCACGCCCGACACCGGCTGGGCGTTCGTGCTCGGTGACATCGACTCCGACCAGGTCCAGGTCCAGGCGACCGACGAGAACGGCGAGGAGGTTCCGACCGCGGAGATCTCCTCGTGGTTCCAGGGTTCGTTCAACTACGCCGGCGGCGCCGACCAGCCGACCTGGAACCCGGCCACCTCGACGCTGACCGGCAACCCCACCGCCACCGACACGAACGGCGCCAGCGGCTGGTACGAGCCCGACATCCGGATCACCAGCCTGACCTTCGTCTTCACCCGCAGGGCCGGGTTCCCGGTCTACCAGACCTGGTTCGTGAGCCGGGCGCGGCCGATCGGCGGCATGGTCTCCGACGTGTCGACCTCGGGGTCGTGCCCGGTCGAGAGCTCGGTGCTCACCCTCGTCTCGCCCTACGGGGAGACCCTGGCCACCACGAGCCCCACCGCCGATGGCACCTACTCCTTCGGCGAGTTCGCCACCCAGGACGGCTACACCGTCCGGCTGAGCCGGCCCGACGGATGTGCGATCGTCGGGCAGACCGAGGCGACCGCCAGCAACCGCGGCGAGGACGGCGACCCCGCCTCCCGGGCCGACTTCGAGGTGCGGCAGGTGATCCCGCAGGCGATCAGCGGCACCGTACGCGACGATGCCGGCGCTCCGGTCCCGGGCGCGACCGTGACCCTCACCCGGCCCGACGGGACCACCCCGACCACGACCACCGGCACCGACGGCACCTATCTCTTCGACGACAACGCGGTCGACACCGGCTACTCGCTGACCCTGACGGTGCCCGACGGCTACACCGCGGGTCCCGACGGTACGACCCGCTCCGACATCACCGTCGACGACGGCCCGATCACGGACCAGGACTTCGTGGTCAACCAGCTGGCCAGCGTCTCCGGCACCGTGACCGGCGGCGGCAGCGGGCTCGGCGGCGTCCAGGTGCGCCTGGTCCCCGCGGGCGGCGGCGACCCGATCACCACCGTCACCGACGGTGACGGCAACTACCGGCTCGACGGGGTACCGCCCGGCGACTACACCGCCGAGATCGAGGCACCCGAGGGCTACACCGGCGCCACCACGCGACCCGTCACCGTGGCCACGAGCGACGTGACCGGGGTCGACTTCGACCTCACCCGCCCCGGCACGATCGCCGGGCGGGTCACCGACGCCTCCACCGGAGACCCGGTCTCCGGCGTCACCGTCACCGTCGAGGGGCCCAATGGCCCGGTCACCGCCACCACCGACGAGGCGGGCGGCTACATCGTCGAGGACCTCCCGCCGGGCGACTACACCATCACCGTCACCGCACCCGATGGGATGCGGGTCGTGGGTGAGACCTCGCGTACGGTCACGATCACCTCGGCCGGCGAGATCCGAGGCGGACAGGACTTCCGGGTCGACGAGGTCCCCTCGCCGAGCCCCACGCCGGACCCGACTCCTACGCCGGACCCGACCCCGACGCCGGACCCGACGCCCACCCCGGACCCGACTCCGGATCCGACACCGACGCCGGATCCGACCGACGTGCCGATCCCCGGTGGAAATGAGAATCCGCCGACGGCCCCGACCCCGGGACCGCCGACGGAAACCTCACCTCAGAGCTCGCTGCCCGAGACCGGCGGCCCGTCGTGGGTGTTCGCCGCGCTCGGCATCTCGCTCCTGCTCGCCGGCACGGTGCTCACCGTGACAGCGCGTCGAGCGTCCCGAATGCGAGGTTGACCTCCTCGTTGAGCGCCGAGGTCGCCCAGATCTCCCACCGCAGCGGGTGATCCACGATGGCCTCGGGGAACCGCTCGCGGATCGCGGTCGGGAAGTAGGCCACCAGACGCTCCGTCATCTCCGGATCCGCTGCCGGGTCGGGAAGACCCGCGGCGACCAGCTCGCGTCGGCGCACGATCTTGGTCCAGGCGAGCATCACGGCCAGCTCGGGGGCGGTGAGCCCCTCCCCCGCCTCCAGGCGGCGGGCGACCTCGGTCGAGGAGGGCAGGCCCTCCACCTCGCGGTCGAGCAGCCCGGCCGTGACCCACTCCGCGATCTGGCGCTCGTGAGCCTCCAGGAGCTGCGGGGCCGAGGCGACCGCACGGGTGAGGGTCACGTTGTGGGCCTCGTTGTGAGCGAGCACCAGCGCGGCGACCTCGTCGGTCATCTCCTCGAGGAGCTCGTCACGCGCGGCCAGCGTCAGCGAGCCCGCGCGTACCTCTCGGTCCAGCAGGATCTTGAGGTTGACCTCGTGGTCGGAGGTGCCGACACCGGCGGAGTTGTCGATCGCGTCGGTGTTGATCAGCCCACCCTTGCGGGCGAACTCGACGCGGCCGGCCTGGGTGATGCCCAGGTTGCCACCCTCACCGACGACCCGCACCCGCAGCTCGGCGGCGTCGACACGGACCCCGTCGTTGGCGTGGTCACCGGCGTCGTCGTCGGTCTCGCTGGACGCCTTGACGTACGTCCCGATCCCGCCGTTCCACAGCAGGTCGACCGGAGCGCGCAGGATCGCGCTGATGAGCTCCTGCGGGGTGAGCCGCTTGACGTCGGTCGCCAGACCGAGCGCCTGTCGCACCTCGGAGCTGATCGGCACCCACTTCAGCTGCCGCGACCACACGCCGCCGCCCGCCGAGATCAGTGAGTTGTCGTAGGACTCCCAGGTCGACCGGGGCATCTCGAAGAGCCGCTTCCGCTCCTGGAATCCCGCCGCCGCGTCGGGCGTGGGGTCGATGAAGATGTGCCGGTGGTCGAAGGCGGCCACGAGCCGGATGCGATCCGAGCGCAGCATGCCGTTGCCGAAGACGTCACCGGACATGTCCCCGACGCCGACCGCGGTGATCTCGTCGGTCTGCGGGTCGATGCCGAGCCGCTTGAAGTGGTGCTGCACCGAGACCCAGGCCCCACGCGAGGTGATGCCCATGGCCTTGTGGTCATAGCCCGCCGAGCCGCCGGAGGCGAACGCGTCGCCGAGCCAGAAGTCGTACTCCGCCGCGACCGAGTTGGCCAGGTCGGAGAACGTCGCGGTGCCCTTGTCGGCGGCGACGACCAGGTAGGAGTCGTCGCTGTCGTGGCGCACCACGTCGGCCGGCGGCACGATCTCACCGTCCACCCGGTTGTCGGTGACGTCGAGCAGGCCACGCAGGAACGTGACGTACGCGTCCGGACCGGCGACGCCCTTGGGGACGAAGCCACCCTTCGCGCCGCCCGGCACGATCACGGTGTTCTTGACCTGCTGCGCCTTCGCCAGCCCGAGCACCTCGGTGCGGAAGTCGTCGCGCCGGTCGCTCCACCGCAGGCCGCCACGGGCCACGGGGTCGAAGCGCAGGTGCACACCCTCGACGTCGGGCGAGTAGACGAAGATCTCGTACGCCGGCCGCGGCAGCGGCAGGTCGGGAACCTGCTGCGGGTCGAACTTGAACGCGAGGTAGCTCCGGCCGCGGTAATAGTTCGTCCGCGTCGTCGCCAGGATCGTGGAGACGTAGCTGCGCAGGATCCGGTCCTGGTCCAGGCTCGCAACGTCATCGAGAGCCTCGATGATCGCCTCGGCCCGCTTCGTCTCGTCACGCGTGGTGAGCGAGGGGTCGAAACGGGTCTCGAACAGCTCCACGATCTGCCGGGCGATCCCCGGGTTGGTGCACAGCGCGTTGCCGATCGAGAAGAACGAGTTCGGGGTGCCGGCCTGGCGCAGGTAACGGCCGTAGGCACGCAGCATGGTGACCTGACCGTGGTCGAGTCCCGCCAGGACGAGCGCGTTCAGCCCGTCGATCTCGCTGCGTCCCGACCAGGCCTGGTGCAGCGCCGCGACCAGCTGCGTGGGCGTGCCGACCGGGGTGTCGGCGTAGGCGAGGCCGAAGTCGTAGATGAACCACTCCTCCGAACCGGAGGTGCCGACGCCCTCGAGATCGTAGGGCCGCTCGTCGGTGACCTCGAAGCCGAACGAGGACAGGATCGGAAGCATCAGGGACAGCGAGAGCGGACCACCGGTGCGGTAGATCTTGATCCGGAAACCGCCAGGGCTCTCCGGGTCCTTGTAGAAGGAGAAGTCGACCGCCTCACCCTGGTGCGAGAGCATCTCGAGCCGGGTCAGGTCGGCGGCGCCGGTGTCGGCGTCGAAGTCCTCCTTGTAGGCCTCCGGGAACGCGTCGAGCACGTGCGAGAGCCGGGCCGCGCCGTCCTCGCCGGCATGGGCGATGACCGCGCTGACCAGGTCGTCGCGCCAGCTCCGCGCGGCCTTGCGCAGCCGCGACTCGAGGCTGTCGACCAGCCCCGGGGTGTCCAGGGCCTTCCCCAGCGACTCGGTGGTGCCGTGCACCACGAAGTGCACCCGGGCGGTGGTCGACTCGCTGATGCGTACGGTGAACTCCAGGTCGGTGCCGCCGAGCGCGTCGAGAAGCACCTTCGAGAACCGCTCGCGAACCGTCGTGTTGTAGCGGTCACGCGGCAGCGAGACGAGCACCGAGACATAGCGACCGTACGTGTCGGGCCGGACGGCCACCCGCAGGATGCGACGCTCGATCGCTCCCAGCGCGGCCTCGGCCAGGTCCATCAGCTCCTCGGTGGAGGCGTGGAACAGCTCCTCGCGAGGGTAGGACTCCATCGCGTCGAGCATCGCCTTGCCGGTATGGCTGCGGGCGTCGTAGCCGGTGTGGTCGAGGACCGCGGCGACCTTGCCGCGTACGACCGGGATCCGGGTCACCGACTGGCGAGCCGCCTTGGTGGTGAAGAGGCCGAGGAAACGGTGCTCGCCGATCACCTCACCGGCGGCGTTGAAGATCTTGATGCCGACGTGGTCGAGGTAGGCGGGCTCCCCGACGGTCGAGCGGGAGTTGGCCTTCGCCAGGACGAGCATGACCTTGTCGCGGGCGTGGGCGGCGACCTTGGGCGGCATCTTGCCGTGGTCGGGGGCCTGCGGCGGGTCGGCGCGCAGGATGCCCAGGCCGGTGCCGGAGCGACCGCGCAGGTAGTCGCCGTCGAGGCGGTACTCGCGGTAGCCGGTCAGCAGGAAGTGGTCCTCGGCCAGCCAGGCCAGCAGCTCGGCGGCCTCGGAGGCCTCCTCGCGCGGCACGCTGTTGGGCGGGGTGTAGCGCAGACCGGCCGCGATCTCCGCCAGCCGGCGGTGCAGCCTCGGCTCGTCCTCGACGACCTCGCGTACGTCCTCGAGGACTCCCTCGAGGCCCGAGACGATCTCCTTGGCGGCGTCGGGGGCCAGACGGTCGATCTCGATGTGCATCCAGGACTCGCTGATGTCGCCTTCGTTCACCCCCTCGAGCGCACCGGTCACGTCACGGGCGACGTCGATGACGGGGTGGACGACCAGATGTACGTCGAGGCCACGACGGTAGAGCTCGGTCTTGACCGAGTCCACGAGGTAGGGCATGTCGTCGACGACGATCTCGACGACGCTGCGGCCTCCGGCGGACCAACCGTCTGCGGCGGTGGTCGGGGTGAGGATGCGCACGGCGGCGGTGCCCTGCGGGCGGTTCGCTGCCAGCGCCAGATGCGATCCCACCGCGCCGGCGAGATCAGCCTCGCTGCGGCCGGTGAGCTCCTCGGGGGCTACGTGGCGGAAGTAGGTGGTGCTCGGCAGGCGGAACTGCTGGACGTTCTGCTGAGCTTGGACAGGTTTGATATGCGTCTCCGTTGACACACCTGTCACGGTATCCCGCGAGGGCTCTGAGTAGGCGGCTGCATCCGAAGGAATCGCCGATGTGAGTCATAGGCTCACGACCTCCCACTGGCCTGGGGGTAAAGAGCATACTCCTGGAATGTGTCCGTTCTCTCGGCCGCTCCGCTGATGACTCTGGCCGCACTAGGCGTCATGATGTGTGGTTATGAGCGAGCGCCAGCGAGTGAACGACGAAAACACGACGCGACCGCGTCCGTATTCTGGCGCTTGCGCTACGGAGGGGGTCGCGTGAGCAAAAAGCTGTCGGTCGATCTGGCCTACGACGCGCCGATCGCAGCCGTCTCCGGGATGCTCGCCGACGCGGCGTTCCGCGAGCAGGTCTGCGACGCCCAGCGCGCGCTGTCCAGGAGCGTGGCGATCACCGGTTCGACGGTGAGCATCCGCTACGCCCAGGCGGTCAGCGGGGTGCCCGGGTTCGCGAAGAAGTTCGTCGGCGACACCATCGAGGTCCACCAGGACGAGATCTGGTCGGCCGACTTCACCTCCGGCGACCTCAAGGTCACCCTGCCAGGCAAGCCGGGCTCGCTCTCAGGCATCGCCCGGGTGGCCGAGAACGGCACGAAGACCATCGAGACGGTCACCCTGACCGCTACGGTGAATGTGCCCCTGGTCAGCGGAAAGCTGGAGGATCTCATCCTCTCGATCTTCAAGAAGGCGCTCGAGAAGGAGCACGAGGTGGGCACCCGCTGGCTCGCCGCCTGACCCCTCATCCCCAGCCCCAACCCGCAGAAGCCCCAAAGGATTCGGCAATGACGACGACCCTTCAGCACGAGCTCGTGTACGACGCCCGCATGGGCGAGGTCTCCGCGATGCTCGCTGACCCGGGTTTCCGCGAGCGAGTCGCCGACGCTCAGGGAGCGCTCCGTCGCCGGGTGACCGTCGGCGGTGCGCCGCGGGAGGTCCGGATCGACCGGGTGCAGTCGACCGTCGGCGTACCCTCCTTCGCGAAGCGAATCGTCTCCGGCGATCTCACCGTCCATCAGAGCGAGGTCTGGTCCTCCGACACAGTCGCCGTCGTCGACATCACCGTCCCCGGCGGCCTGGCCACCTTGCGCGGCAACATCTCGCTGTCCGAGTCCGACGGACGCACCACCGAGAGCGTGCGGCTGAACATCAAGGTGCCCGTGCCGCTGGTCGGAGCCAAGCTCGAGGAGTACGTCGAGGAGCTGATGCTCAAGGCCTTCGACCTCGAGCAGGCGGTCGGCGCGGCGTACCTGTCTCGGTGAGAATCTCACCGGTCTGATGCAACCGAGCTGAAAAGCTAACCGTCCCCATATGTGCCCGGCAATACATTGCCGGGCATCAGGTCTCGGATCAGGAGGGATTCGGGCCACTCATGAGGGGACATCTCGATGCTCAAACGTCGTACTCGCACGCGACAGCTGGTCTCGGCCGGCATCGGGCTGGTGGCAGCCGCGCTCGTCGTCACCACGACGGTGACGGCGAACTCCGGTCCCGCGAGCGGCACCACCGGCAAGGGAACACTGAAGCTCGTCGCCGCAACCGACACCGTCGAGGTGGAGGCCTGGGAGGGAACGGCGTACATCCAGCCGTCCGTCTGGCTGGCCGCCTATGACGCGGCCTTCGAGTTCCGGGCCAGCCACTCGGCCTACGACAAGCCGGTCAAGCTGACGAAGACCGTCATCCGGGGCAAGAAGCGCACCACCACGACCGCGCCCGCCTCGATCGTCGACGGGATGAAGGGCTTCAAGGACGGCCTTCGGGTCACGCTCAAGAACAAGGCCGGCAAGGTGGTCCTCGACGAGAGCCGGCCGCTGTGTCCGGGCGGCTACGACCGCCAGCGCGTGCAGACCGACGGCGCCACCGGCCCCGTCTACCCCGAGTTCTGCGGCGGCAACTGGTTCACCAAGGGCATCCTGTACGGGATCGAGCGGGGCATGGCGGTCCCGACCGTCTCCGACCTCGAGTTCGCGACCAAGGGCGAGACCAAGCTCACGATGACGATGAGCATCAGCAAGCCCGTCGCCGACTTCCTCGGGCTGCCGAAGGCCAGCCGCAGCGCCAAGCAGAACCTGGTCATCGTCGACGGCTGCCCCAACGGCGGCTGCGAGGGCGAGGGCGAAGGTGGCGTGGGCATCATGGCGGCACACGGAGCCGATGACGACCAGGGCGCTCGCACCGTGGTGCCGCGAGAGTCGCTGGAGGGCGGCGAGAACGGTCGGGGCCGACTCCCGCTGGGCGGCACTCTCGGCGCCATCAAGCCGGGCAAGCCCAAGAAGGACACCCTGCCCGACCTCGTCTCGCTGCCCGCGTGGCAGATCTCGACCGAGGTCGACGAGGGCGGCACCGACCGCCTCAACTTCGCCGCCAACGAGTGGAACGCCGGCCCCGCACCGATGATCGTGGAGGGCTTCCGCCGCGGCACCGCGCCGGTGATGGACGCCTACCAGATGTTCTACCGCGACGGCGAGCAGGTCGGGATCAAGAAGACGGGCACCATGGAGTTCCACGAGGCGCCCGAGCACAACCACTGGCACTTCCTCGACTTCGCCAAGTACGAGCTGGTCGACGCCAAGGACAAGGTCGTCTCGACGAGCGGCAAGCAGTCCTGGTGCCTCGCCCCCACCGACCCGGTGGACCTGACCGTGCCCGGCGCGACGCTGCGGCCCAGCCAGACCGGTCTGGAGTCGGCCTGTGGCGAGAAGTCCGCACTCTGGCTTCGGGAGAGCATGCCGACGGGCTGGGGTGACACCTACAATCAGGCCCAGACCCAGGCCTTCGATCTGAGCAAGGTCAAGAACGGTACGTACCGGATCAAGGTCACCGTCAACCCCGACGGAAACCTCTACGAGCGGACCCGGTCGAACAACGTCAGCCACCGCACCATCACCATCGGCGGCAAGGCCGGTGCCCGCACCGTCAAGGTCCCGCCCTACCAGGGCGTCGACACCGAGACCTGGTGGGGCGAGGAGGAGTGACCCCGGCCTGAGCCGGCGCCGGCGTCGATCACCCGATGAGCTGCGGGATCTCCTGGGTCGCGAACCAGCCCAGGTCCTCGTCGGGGTCGGCGTCGGCAGGCCGGTCCGCCAGGTCGGCATGGACCGCGACGACGAGCTTGAGCGGCACCACCTGGTCACCCAGCGCGGCCGGAGCGTCGATGACGACCACGACTCTGCGGCCGGGACCGGCCAGGAGCGCCGCCGAGTCGTCGGCGGCGCTCATCAGTGCGGCGTACTCTGCCTCTTCGCTGTCGTCGGGGGCCGCGTAGCCGTCGGCGGTGCCGGGCAGCTCGCCCTTGGCGTACCAGTCAGCGAGGAGCTCCAGCGTGGCGGGTACGTAGATACGGGTCACGGGTCGGATTCTGCCTCACTCGCCGGAGTTCTTGACGACACGCAGACCTCGGGGCGCACGGAAGCGGCGTCCGGAGACTGTGTCGAGCAGCTCGTCGAGGGCCTCGCTGATGCACTGTCCGACCAGTGACGCATCGGGCACCAGGTCACGGTCGGCGGTGATCGCGAAGAAGACCTGGCCGTCGTAGGAGGTCACCCCGATCGCGAGGGTGTGCCCCTCGGCCAGCGGGTGGATGGGATAGGAGGCGACCAGCCGGGAGCCGGCCGCATAGCGCGGCTCCTGCGGGCCGGGCACGTTGCACACCGAGAGCAGGTAGTCGTGCTCGCTCTCGGCGGCCACCCGGGAGCCGACCACGTGGAAGGTCGCCGGGGCGAAGCCGCTGATCCCGGCCAGCCGCTGCGCACTGACCGTGCGGGCGTTGGCCTGGTGCTGCTCGAAGGAGTACGACACCTGGTGGAGACGGACCACCGGCGACGGCTCTGCCACCGGGAGCACCACGAAGTGGGGCGCCACCGCGGAGCCGAGCTGGGTCGGGTCGAGCTCCTCGTCGATCACCGAGACCGGCACCAGCGCCGGCACCTGGCGTACGCCGGCCAGGGACTGCTGCCGGGTCATCAGCCAGGCGCGCAGACCGCCGGTGACGGCAGCCAGGATGACGTCGTTGACGGTGCCGCCGTGGGTGTCCCGGATGCGACGGAAGTCGGCCAGGTCGGCCTGGAGCGTGACCACGAGCCGCTGCTGGGAGAGCGTCCCGTTGAGCGGCGTCGGCCGCTCAGGAGCCCGGCGGGTGAGCACCCGGGCGATGCCGACGCCCGCGTTCTGGACGTCCTTGGCCACGCCGGTGACCCGGCCCAGGGCGGAGCCGCCCAGGCTGCGTGCCGTGTCCGTCAGGCCGCTGACCGAGGTGACCGCGTCGAAGACCGCGCCGGCGACCAGACGCGCGCTCGACTGCGGCTCGGGCGGCTCCCACAGGTCCGGCACGACCGGCCCGACCTCGGGCTTGTCGTCGAGGAGCAGTTGGACCAGGTCGACGGTCTCGGCGCCGTCCACCAGCGCCTGGTGGGTCTTGGTGATCAGCGCGACCCGGTCGCCGGCCAGCCCCTCGATGACGTACAGCTCCCACAGCGGCCGGGAGCGGTCCAGGGGCCGGGAGACGATCCGTCCGGCGAGGTCGAGGAGCTGATCCATCGAGCCCGGACGGGGCAGCGCGGAGCGGCGTACGTGGTAGGTGAGGTCGAAACGGTCGTCGTCCGCCCAGACCGGGTAGGCGATGCGGCCGGGCACGACACGGACCCGTTGGCGGTAGCGGGGCACGAAGGAGAGCCTGTCCTCGACGTGCTCGAGGAAGGCGCCGTAGTCGAAGCCCTCGGCCTTCGGCTCGATGATCTCGATGCTCGCCACCTGATGCGGAACGGCGATCGTCTCCCCGTCCAGGAAGGCCACCTCGCGCGCCTTCAGCCGATCACTCATGCCCTCTCAGCCCCCTCTTTGGTTCATGTGCGATTGTGGCAGACGCCAGCTTGAACTTAGCCCACGAAACGGGGGAGCAATGCGCCTCACGGCCCGGATAATCGCGGTCGTGGCAGCAATCTGCGGGATCGCGTCCGTCGCGACAGCCTGCGGAAACGACGTCGCCACCGAGCCCAGCAACGACAGCGACCCGGTGGTCGTCGGTATCAACTTCTCCGGTGACTCGGTCGACCCGCACGGGACCCAGATCGACGTCCCCGTCGGCCACGGAGTCGAGCTCGATGTGACCGCCGACGCTGCCGGCGAGATCCACGTGCACTCCGATCCGGAGCAGTCTGCCGCCTACGGCGTGGGCACCACGCGGATCAGCCTGGGCGCGTTCGAGATCCCTGGTCAGTACGAGGTGGAGTCACACACCCTCGGCAAGACCATCGTCACCCTCGAGGTGCAGTGAACCTTTCCTCGGGGATCCTCACGCACGGCGTGGGTGGTCGCCAAGACCTCCCACTGCCGCTCGAGTACGTCATCGCGGGCGCAGTCCTCGCCCTTCTCGTCTCCTTCGGGCTGCTGGTGCTGACCACCAAGCGCGCCGCCGAGGGCCAACTGGTTGGCCCAGGAAATCCGCAGAGCCGCAACCCACGCGGCTGGCCGGTCCCCCGTCTCGGGCGTGTCGTCGACTCCCCCGCCTGGACCGCACTGTGGCGCGTCGTCGGACTGCTGATCTTCGCCTACTTCGTGCTGGTCGCCTTCGCCGGCTCCGACAACGCCAACAACCCCATCTTCGGGATGACGTACGTCTGGCTGTGGGTCGGCCTCGTCCCGTTCTCCCTGCTCTTCGGACGGGTCTTCAGGGCGATCAGCCCGGCCCGCACGATCGTGGCCGGACTGACGTGGCTGCGCGGCGCCGGCGATCCGCCGCTGCGCCTGCCCGAGCGCCTCGGCTACTGGCCGGCGGCGTTCACGCTGCTCGCCTTCGCCTGGCTCGAGCTGGTCTACCCGGAGAACAACTACCTCGGCCCCGTACGCCTCTGGCTGGCCGTCTACCTGGCCGTGATGATCCTCGGCGGCGTGCTCTTCGGCGAGAAGTTCCTGGAGCGCTGCGACCCGTTCGAGGTCTACTCGTCGCTGACCGCGCGCCTGTCGGTGTGGGGACGTACGCGGGCCGGCAACCTGGTCCTGCGGACGCCGCTCGGCAACCTGGACACCCTGCGTCCGACCCCGGGGCTGGTCGCGGTCGTCTCGGTGCTCTTCGGCACGATCGTCTACGACTCCTATCGGGAGTCGCCGACGTGGCTCCAGTTCGTACAGAACCCCGAGATGTCGGCCAACACCGCCTACCTGATCAGCAACGTCGCCCTGATCGCGTTCCCGCTGCTCGTGGCCGGGTTCTATTGCCTCGGGACGATGCTGACCGGTGTCGGTGACGTGCCACGCCGGGCGCTGCCCGGCGAGCTGGCGCCTTCGCTGGTGCCGATCATCGTCGGCTACGTCGTGGCCCACTACCTCAGCTACTTCTGGGAGAGCGGGCTGGCGACGCTGCGCAACGCCTCGGATCCGTTCGGAAACGGAAGCGACTGGTTCGGAACCGCGGACATGCCGGTCTCCTACTTCTTCGCCTTCCACGCCACGCTGCTGGCCGTCATCAAGGTGGCAGCGGTGATCACCGGACACGTGCTGGGAGTCTGGTCGGCCCACATCCGAGCGCTCCAGGTGCTTCCGCCGCAGCACCTGGTGACCGGGCAGATCCCGCTTCTGCTCACGATGGTCGGCTTCACTGTTGGTGGGTTGTATCTGCTGTTCGCCGCCTAGCGCGTCTCTGCTTCACGGTTCACCCACCACGCATCCACAAAGCAGCGCAACTGTACCTAATGCGGACTAACAGGTTGGCGCGATGGTTTACGGCCGCTTGCAGAGTCTGGGAGACTGATCCTTATGTCTGGTACCCCCCGCTTCCTGACTCTTGCCGACGTCGCCGAGGTGCTCAACACCTCGAGCGCACAGGTCTATGCCCTTGTCCGCCGTGGTGAGCTCCCCGCCATCAAGATCGGCGGGCGCGGCCAGTGGCGCGTTGAGTCCAGCGTCCTCGAGAAGTTCATCGATGACATGTACTCGCAGACCAAGGCCTTTGTGGCCGACCACCCGTTCGTCGAGGCCGAGCCTGCTGCGCCCGCCGCCACGCCGGACGCTTCTTGAGTCAAAGCAACCTCAACCCCCACAACTAAACCTTCCCCACAACAACGCGAAGAGCTGCCGGGCATCCTGCCGAGCAGCTCTTCGCGTCTTTTCTAGTGGTGCGTCCTGGAAGTTCCTGGATGCTTGGCGTCGTCAGGGTGCGTGCATGGCAAGGCGGCGCCGCGAAGTCATACCGGCGTCTTCCGAGCGGCGCCAACGCAGCCAAGTGCGTGCCATGGCGGCGCGAAGCGCCTAGGAACTTCTGGGACGCACCACTGGTCAGGCGAGGTTCTCGGTCTGCGCCTCGAGCTTGATCTTGAGCTCGTGGCGGGCGCCGTTGCGCATCACCGTGAACTCGACCGTCTCGCCCGGCTGGTGAGCACGGATGGCGACGATCATGCCGATCCCGTCGGTGACGGTGACGTCTCCCACCTTGGTGACCCGGTCGCCGTCCTTGAGCCCACCGGCGGCGGCCGGCGAGCCGGCATCGACCACCGAGATCAGAGCTCCGTTGTGGTCGGCGGCCTGCACGTCGACGGAGGCGCCCACGATCGGGTAGGTCGCCTTGCCGGTCTTCAGGATCTGCGCGGCGGTCACCTTGACCTGGTCGATCGGGATCGCGAAGCCGACGCCGATGCTGCCGCCCTCTCCGCCCTCTCCCCCGCCCGCGGTCGCGATGGCCGAGTTGACCCCGATCACCTGGCCGACGAGGTTGACCAGCGGACCACCGGAGTTGCCGGGGTTGATCGCCGCGTCGGTCTGGACGGCGTTGATGTAGGAGGTGTCGTCCTCGGTCTGCCCGGTGCTCACCGGGCGCTGGAGCGCACTGACGATGCCCGAGGTCACCGTGGAGCTGAGTCCGAGCGGCGACCCGATGGCGACGACGCCCTCACCGATCCTCAGCCGTGACGTGCTGCCGAGCGAGGCCGGCTCGAGCTCCTTGACCTCGGGCACGTCGAGGACCGCGAGGTCGTAGACCGCGCTGCGCCCGACCACGTCCGCCTTGTAGCGGCGGCCCTTGTGGTCGACCACCTCGATGCTGCCCTTGGCCTTGGCGGCGTCGGCGACCACGTGGTTGTTGGTCACCACGTGGCCGTTCCGGTCGAAGATGAAACCGGAGCCGGTCGCGGCGTCCTCCACACCCTGGTACTCGGCGAAGATCTGCACCGTCGAGGGCAGCAGCGTCGCGGCCACCTTCACGATGCTGGCGTCGCCGCCCTCCAGGGGCGCGTCGGTCTCGATCGAGCCCGGGTCGAGACCACCGCCGGCCAGGCTCGACATGTCGTCCTGGTCCTCGAGTACGCCGCCGGCATAGCCGCCCAGCACGCCGAGCAGGAACGCGACGGCCGCCGCGAGCGCCCAGATCGGGCCGGGGATCCGGCGTCGCTGCGAGGAGTCGGTCCGGGGTGAGGACGGTGGTGGCGCAGGCGGGGTGTCGAACCCGGGCAGGGAACCGCCCGGCGGTGGCGGCACCATGGGCGGCAGCGGAGCGGTGTCGGCGGCCGGAACCGGCTCGACGGCGGGTCTCGGCATACCCGGCAACGGCACCTCGGCCGTGTCCCGCTCGTCGTCGACAAGGTCGTCAGGGGACGACTGCCCGGCCGGGGGCACGTCGGAGGGCGGTGCCCAACGGGAGATCGGCCGAGACTGGTCGTCTTGTGGTTCCTGCGTCACGACACCCATTCTTCCCACTCGCCCCAACAATGGGCAGCCCGGGTCTCGTGTCGGGTCGCCGGACCAGTGCTCAGCGGCGTACGTGGGCGACGACGGGAGCGCCCGGAGCGCCCGGGACCTGGGTGACCGCGGTGACCGGGAGATTCCTGGGAACCGGCGCGTCGGCCGGCGCGGCGGCGAAGGTGAACATGCCGAAGACGGCGGCTCCGACAGCACCGCCACCGGCGGCGACCATCACCAACGTACGCCGCATCGACCGGGGGTCGGAGTAGGTCTCGTCCAGGTCGTCGGCGGGCCACACAGAGGCGGCCAGGGCACCGCCGCGGAGCGAGCCCTTCAGGTCGGCCGGTGCGGTGACGCCGGGGTCGACGCTGAGACCGGCCAGGCGTCGCTTGAGCCAGCCCTCACGCTCCACGGCGCGGCGGCAGGCGCAGCACTGGTGCACGTGCGCCCAGGCGCGCTCCTCCTCCGCTGCGGGAAGCTGCCCGTCGAGAAGAGCGCTGGTGCGTGCGCCGAGATGGTTGCCGAGAAGACTCATGAAGCCCCGCCCCACAACACCTTGGGCCCGGAGTGACGCAGGCGTCCGCCGCGCGGAGCGCGGTGGGCGAGGTTGTCACGGAGCATCGCCCGGCCGCGGTGGATACGCGAGCGGACGGTGCCGAGCTTGGCACCGAGGATCTCGGAGATCTCCTCGTAGGAGAGCCCCTCCACGTCACAGAGCACGACCGCGGCCCGGAAGTCGGGCGGCAGCGTCGCCAGCGCACGCTCGATGTCGTCATCGAAGCGCTGGTCGGTATAGGCCACGTCGGGCGTCGGGCCGCTGCTCGTCAGGCGCGAGGCGCGCTCGTCGGAGAGGGCATCGAAGCGGATCCGCTGCTTACGACGGGCCTGGTCGAGGAAGAGGTTGGTGGTGATCCGGTGCAGCCAGCCCTCGAAGGTGCCGGGGCTGTAGGTGTCGAGAGAGCGGAAGACGCGAACGAAGACCTCTTGGGTGAGGTCCTCGGCGTCGTGGCGGTTGCCGGTGAGACGGTAGGCGAGCCGGTAGACCCGGTCGGAGTGCTTCTCCACGATCTCGTCCCACGTCGGAACACCCGGCTCTACGGTCGGGGTCTGCGTGGGCTCCGCGGTCATGGTGCTCCTGTCGTCCGTCTCGCTGATCGCTGACATCTCCTACGTTAGATCCCCCGGGACCGGAAGGGCTGAGAGTTGCCTGTGAGGCTCCTATTTTTCCTCTTCCTGTGCTCTTCCAACGCACAAGTTGGATCAGGCGTTCCCGCACCGTTGCGCGAAACAGGTTAGGTTTTGCGGTGTGACCAGCCCTGTTTCGACCGCAAGTTGGACCTACGCCGACGAGTTCGTCGCGGAGGACGACCTCCTCGCAGCCGCCCGATCCCGGGCCGAGGAGGTCGGAGTCGCACCCATCGGGCCGGGCGGCGGTGCGGCGCTGCGATTCCTCGCCTCCGTCCTCGACGCCAAGAACGTCGTCGAGGTCGGCACCGGCACAGGCGTCTCCGGGCTGTGGCTGCTGCGCGGCATGCGCCCCGAGGGGGTCCTGACCACGGTCGACATCGAGACCGAGCATCAGCGGCTGGCCCGCCAGAGCTTCACCGAGGCCGGTTTCGGCCAGCGGCAGGCGCGGTGCATCGCCGGTGCCGCCCTCGACGTACTCCCCCGGCTCACCGACAACCACTACGACCTGGTGTTCGTCGACGGCGACAAGACCGAATACTCGGCCTACCTCAAGGAAGCCCTGCGCCTGCTCCGTCCCGGCGGCGTCGTCGCCTTCGACAACGCGCTGTGGCACGACCGGGTGGCCGACCCATCCGTACGCGACGAGGAGACCGCCACCATCCGCGAGCTCAACCAGCAGGTCGCCGACAACGACGGCCTGATACCGCTGCTGCTACCGGTGGGCGACGGCCTGCTGCTCGCCCGCAAGTCCTAGCCGAGACAACCGGAGCGAGGTCGAGCGGGGGAGTAACCGCGCGAAGCGTCACCCCCGTCGGCCGAGGCGGCACCTGGGTGCCATCTCGGCCGACGTACGTGACCTCTCGGCCGACGCGGGTGACGTCTCGTCAGGAACCGACGCCGGAGAGCGGGTCCGCGCTCGCCAGCCAGCTGAGGAGGACCCGGGCACCGAAACCGGTGGGACCGGGGGTGAGCTCGTGGACGTCGGCGTACGCATCACCGCAGGCGACGTCGATGTGGGCCCACGGGATGCCACCGGTGAAGTGGTGCAGGAAGAGCGCGGCGGTGATGGCGCCGGGCCCGCCGGGGGCGTTGTCGGCGTCGGCGACCTTCGAGGAGAGCTTGTCCTCGTAGTCGGCGACCAACGGCATCCGCCACAGCGTCTCGCCGGAGACATCGGACGCCTCGGCCAGCAGCGTCGCCAGCGCGTCGTCGTCGGCGAAGTAGCCGGCCATCGTCTGCCCGAGCGCCACCCGCATCGCACCGGTGAGGGTGGCGATGTCGACGAGGGCGGCCGGCTTGAGCTTGTCCACCGCGTACGCCATCGCGTCGGCCAGCACGAGACGGCCCTCCGCGTCGGTGTTGGTGACCTCGGAGGTGCGGCCGCCGTAGTGGGTGACCACGTCGCCGGGGCGCAACGCCGAGCCGGAGATGGCGTTCTCGGCGGCAGCGATGAGGCCGACCACCTTGACCGGGCAGCCGATCTCGGCCAGCGCCGACATCACCGCGAGCACCACCGCGCCGCCGGTCATGTCGCGCTTCATGTTGAGCATGCCGTCGCCGGGCTTGATGTTGAGCCCGCCGGTGTCGAAGGTGATGCCCTTGCCGACCAGCACCACCGTCGGGGCCGTCTTCAAGGAGTTCAACCGACCCGACTTGCGGGGCGTGTAGTCGAGCCGGATCAGCCTCGGCGGGGTCGCCGAGCCTTGGCCGACCGCGACGATGCCTCCGAAGCCTTCCGCTGCGAGCTGGTCCTCGTCCCAGACGGTGACCTTCAGGCCGGTCTCGCCTGCCAGTGTCGTCGCCTGATCTGCGAGCCAGCCCGGATTCTTCAAGTTGCTCGGGACCGAGGAGAAGAACCTCGCGCGCCAGCTGGCGCGCGCGATCGCCTGGGCCCGGTCCAACGCTGCCGCCTGGTCATCGCCGAGGTCGGCCAGAGTGATCGTCTCCACCGGCTTCCACGGCGCACCCTCGGAGCGCCAGTGGAAGAGGAATGACCCCAGCGTCGCGCCGGCCACGAACGGCTCCAGCCCGACCTCCGGGTCGGCCGCCGGAATGGTCGTGACCACCTCGGACCGATCCCGCACGGCTCGAGCCAGCGCGGCCCCCGCACGCCGGAAGTCGTCGCGACGTTGCGCTCCGACACCGATCAGGAGGATCTGCCGCAAGGTGCCGGAGCCGGTGACGGCGTACGTCGTCACCTCGCCGGCACTGCCGGTGGCACCTTCGAACTCGAGATGACCCAGGAGGTCGTGGTGGTCGCCGAGGTCGGCGGCCCCAGGACCGATGACCAACTCGTCCTCGCCCGGGATGACCGGGAGCGCGATGATCTCGGCATCGAGACTCTCCGGGCCGAGCGGATTGAGGGTGAAGGTGGGCGGCCCGACCTGCGACGGCAGAGCCGGTGACGGCAGCGTTGTGGTCATCTACGCGTTCAGCCCAAGACCTTTGATCTCTTCGCCGAGCGCAGCGGCCTCTTCGGCGTTCAGTTCGACGACCAACCGGCCACCACCCTCGAGCGGGACGCGCATCACGATGCCCCGACCTTCCTTGGTGACCTCCAGCGGACCGTCTCCCGTCCGCGGCTTCATCGCCGCCATGCGGCACCTTCTTCCGTGTCTCGCGTGTCGGCGCTCACCTGCCGGATGGCCTCGGAGCGCGCATTGCACGTCCATTATCCCTCATCAGGTCAGCAGACCTGACGGCAAGGTGGGAGTTTCGGCGGGTTGACCTGCCTTCGAACCTGTCAGATGACCGAGGTTCCGTAGGCCCAGGTCAGCCAGATCGCGAGGATCACCAGCGTGAGGTGGACCACGATGGCCACTGCGGGGGACTCGTGGAAAGCTCCGTCCCGGTCCCGGCGGTCGCCTCCGAGGGACCGGTCGTAGGCATCGTCGTAGGCATCGTCGTAACGCTCGTCGTAGCGCTCGTCATAGCCACGGTCGTAGGCCTCGTCGTAGTCGTAGCCCTGCGCGTACGCCTGGTCGTAGCCCTGCTCGTATCCGGCGTGGGCCGGCTCGTCGTAGCCCTGGTCCCGCCGCCGCGGACGGGGCTGCGCCTCGGGCGCGGGCGGGGTCGGGGCAGGGGGCTCGGTCCGGTCACGGCCCCGGTCCCGGTCGCCCGGTCCGTAGGACTCGAAGGAGTAGGGATCGTACGTCTCGGGCTGCTGCCCCGCCTGGCGGCCGGACGGCCGGCTCGGCGCAGGCGGCGGCGCAGGCGCAGGTGCGGGTTGGGGTGCCGGCTGCGGGGCGGGCCGGGGTGCGGGGCGCGGTGCGCGCGGCGGGCTGGGCTGCTGCTGACCCGGGTAGTCGGAGTAGCTGCTGTCGCGCCGGTAGCGGCGGTCGGCGAACTCGTCGTGGCTGTCGTTGCGGCGGTCGTCGTAGCGATCGTCGTAGCCGCGCGAGCGGCGCTGCGGCGGCTCCTGACGGCGACCCCACGGGTCCTGGCCGCTCCGGCCCGGCTCGCCCTGACTCGGCTGGGGCTGCTCGGGCGCCGGGCGCTGAGGCGCAGGACGCTGAGGCGCCGGACGCTGGGCGTCGGGACGCTGCGGGTCGGGACGCTGTTGGGCGGGTCGCTGGGGTGCCGGACGCTCACGCATCGGCTGCTCCGGGGCTCGCCGCTCCTGTGCGGGTCGCGCGGGAGCCGGGCGGTCCTGCCGCGGCCGGGCGGGAGCCTCCGGGACCGGCGGCTGGGGCGCGGGCTGGTGACGTACGGGCTGCTGGGGTGCCGGCGGCTGGGGTGCGGCTGCCCGTCGCGGAGGCCGCTGCGGGGCGGGCTGGGGCTGCGGTGCGGGCTGCGGTGCGGGCGGGGGCGGTGTCTGCCGCCCGGCCACGCGGCGACCGATCTGGCCGTCCCGCGTCGGAGCAGGAGCGGGGGCAGGGGCCGGGGCTGGGGCTGGGGCTGGGGCTGGGGCTGGCGGCGGCGCAGGCGAGGGGCCACGCTCGATCGGCGCCATCACGGCGGTCTCCTCGACACCCGAGGCTGCTCGCCGGGGCTCGGGCCGGCGTTCTGCCGGACGTCCCTGCTGCGCGACGGGCTGAGGAACAGGCTGCTGAACCGGTCGGCGCGGGTCCGCGTGGCCCGCCCGGCTGTCGGGCTCGGCGTAGTCGTCGTAACCGGCCTCTGCATAGCCGGTCTCGTCGTAGGCGTAGCCGTCCTCGGCGTACTCCTCGGCGTAGTCGTCGTATCCGTCGTCATAGGCGTAGTCGTCGTGGCCGGAGGCTGCGGCGCGCTGCTCCTTGAGCCGGCGGGCGAGCAGGTAGAGGCCCGCGATCGCGGCGAGCCAGATCCCGAAGAGCCCGATCACGCCCGGGATGTCGCCGCCGAGGAAGAACGACGACGGCGAGGCGAGGAAGAGGACCCAGATCAGCAGCCCGGCTGCGCCGGCGTACAGGTGGATCTTGGGCGGCAGCCCCGCCTCCTGCGGCTGCAGGAGATGTGGCTTCAGATAGGTGAGCGCGACGATCACCGCGACCAGGGCGGTCACGGCGTAGACGAGTACGGCAGCGAAGCTCACGGCAGCGATTCTGTCCTAGACGTCGGGCGAGCCCGAATCGGGCTCGGGCGTATGTGATGTGAGTCCCCCGACTCCGACCTCGGCTCCGGTATCCCCGGCCGCGGTCGACTCACGCCATTCTGCCTCCTCGGCAAGGCGGGCGATCAGCGCGTCCACCTCGTCCATCCGGTAGCCGCGGAAGGCCACCGAGAAACGTACGTGACGCAGGTCTGAGGCCTCCAGGACGCGGTCGCGGGGCACCAGAGCGTCGGGCTGGTCGCCGTACTCCTCCCCCATCGGCGCGCCTGTCCCGGCGGCTACGAGGGCGACTCCTCCGAGAGCCAGCACGATGAGTGCCGCGAAGATCCAACCCATCGCCTCAGTCACGCGCCTTCAACATCAGCTCGACCGCCTCGTCCACGTCGTCGGTGAGGGTGATCATGTCCAGGTCGCTCTGCTTGATCCGTCCGTCGGCCAGCATCGTCTCGCGCATCCAGTCGAGCAGTCCCTGCCAGTGCTCCACGCCCATCAGCACGATCGGGAACTGGGTGATCTTCTGGGTCTGGGAGAGCGTCATCGCCTCGAAGAGCTCGTCCATGGTGCCGAGCCCGCCGGGCATGACGATGTAGCCCTGGGAGTACTTCACGAACATCATCTTCCGCACGAAGAAGTAGCGGAAGTTGAGCCCGAAGCTGACGTAGTCGTTGAGCCTGGCCTCGAAGGGCAGCTCGATGCCGAGTCCGATCGACTCGCCACCGGCCTCGAGAGCGCCCTTGTTGGCCGCCTCCATCGTGCCCGGGCCACCGCCGGTGATCACCACGAAGCCGGCCTCGGCCAGGCCGCGGCCGACCGCCTCGGCCTGGGCGTAGGTCGGGTGGTCCTGGGGCGTGCGCGCCGACCCGAAGACGCTGATCGCCGGGCCGATCTCGGAGAGGTCGTTGAACCCCTCGACGAACTCGGCCTGGATCTTCATGACCCTCCATGGATCGGTGTGGACCCAGTCGCCGTGGCCGGAGCTGTCCAGCAGTCGCTGGTCGGTGGTGCTGCCGGCGGGGCGCCCCTTGGTGGGGCGTGGGCCGGAGCCGCTGCGTCGGGTCATGCGGTCAACCAATCACGAAGGGCCAGCTCGCACGCGGTGATCTCGGAGATCCGCACGTGCTCGTCGGCCTTGTGGGCGAACATCGGGTCACCTGGACCATAGTTGACCGCCGGTATGCCGAGAACCGTGAACCGCGCCACATCGGTCCAGCCGAACTTGGGTCCGACCTCGCCGCCGACCGCCTCGATGAAGGCCTTGGCCGCGGGACGGCCCAGGCCCGGCAGCGCGCCCGGGGCCGAGTCGGTCAGGGTGATGTCGTAGCCCTCGAAGAACTCGGTCACGAACGCCAGCGCCTCCTCCTCGCTGCGGTCCGGTGCGAAGCGGTAGTTGACGGTGACGACGCACTCGTCCGGGATCACGTTGCCTGCCACTCCCCCGGCGACGAAGACCGCGTTGAGGCCCTCGTGATACTCCAGCCCGTCGATGACCGGCTTGCGCGGGACGTACGACTCCAGGCGACGCAGCACCTCGCCGGCCTTGTGGATCGCGTTGACGCCGCGCCACGAACGGGCGCTGTGGGAACGCTCGCCGGTGGTGCGCACCTCGACCCGCAGCGTGCCCTGGCAGCCGGCCTCGACGCCGGCGTTCGAGGGCTCCATCAGGATCGCGAAGTCTCCGGCGAGCAGGTCGGGCTCGCTGGCCGCGAGCTTGCCGAGGCCGTTGTGGACGGCCTCGATCTCCTCAGCGTCATAGAAGACGTACGTCACGTCGCGGTTGGGCGTCCGGAGGGTCGCGGCGAGCTTGAGGATCACCGCGTCGCCGGACTTCATGTCGCACGCGCCGAGGCCGTGCAGGATGCCGGTGGCCTCGTCGAGGCGGCTCGGGAAGTTGCCGTTGACCGGCACCGTGTCGAGGTGGCCTGCGATGACGACGCGCTCGGGGAGGCCGAGGTCGGTGCGCGCCACGATCGAGTTGCCGCGCCGCTCGACGACGAGGTGGTCGTACGCAGCCAGCGCCCGCTCCACGGCGTCGGCCAGCTCGAGCTCGTCGAGGCTCACCGAGTTGATGTCCATCAGCTGCCGGGTCAGCGTCACCACGTCGGTCGTCAGGTCGATCTCGGGAGTGTCAGGACTGGTTGTCACAGGCGCTAGTCAACCAGCCCTTCATGAGAGTTCGTCGGCCGCACCGGTCGACCGGCGGCCGACGTGCGCGAGCACGCCGTCGATGATCCGGGCCAGCCCGTAGTCGAGCTCGCGCGCGGGGTCGCTGGCCGCCTGATAGGCCTCGCCGGCGGCGGTGCCGACCCGGTTGGCGAGCGGATAGTGGGCGCCCGCCATGACCTCGCTCAGCGTGTCGTAGTTGGCCTCCCACCACTCGGACTCGGTCATCCCGGTGACCTGCTCGGCGCGGCGCTTCATGAGCTCGCTGCGGGCGATGTTGCCCGCGAAGCCGATCAGCACGGCGACCGTCTGGTCCATCTCCAGGTCGGAGAGCCCGAGACCGTCGACGGCCTGCAGCTGCCACTCGTAGCGGTCGCTCATGTTGGGCCCGAGCCAGGGGCGTACGTCCTGCACCTCGAGCAGCCACGGATGGGCCCGGAGCTCGTCGTGGGTGAGGTTGGCGACCAGCTCGAGGCGCTTGCGCGGATCCTCGGGCAGCTCCGGGAGCTCGGCGCGGCCGGTCACCTGGTCGGCCATGAGCACCAGCAGCGCGTCCCGGTTGGGCACGTAGGAGTAGAGCGTCATCGCCCCCAGGCCGAAGCGCTGCGCGATCGCGCGCATCGTGACGGCGGCAAGGCCCTCGGCGTCGGCCAGGTCGATCGCGGCGTCGACGATCTCGTCGACGCTCACCTTCTGCTTCGGGCCGCGCTTGGTCTTCGGCTCCTCGCGCGCACCCGACCGATGGCGCCACAGCAGGCGCAGGGAGGGGTCCGACTGGTCTGGCTGGTCCGGCACGTCGCTCATCGTAACCTCATCCGAAATAATTTCGTACGTCGTACGGAACAAATGCTACAGTCACTCCGTTGACATCTTCGTACAGCGTACGAAATTGGAGGAACGTGTATGCCGAACGACGCGAAGCCAGTGCCGCCGCGCTGGCTCAAGCCGATGAACAAGGTCTTCATGACCCTGTCGAAGACCGGGATCGGGATGAAGGATCTGCCGGTGCTCACCGCGCCGGGCCGCGCGAGCGGCAAACCCCGCAGCACCCCGCTCTCGGTCCTGGACCTGGACGGACGCCGCTATCTGCTCGAGGGCTTTCCGGGAGCCGACTGGGCCCGCAACGTACGTGCCGCCGCCGGTCGCGCCACCCTGCGGATCGGCAAGGACACCGAGGAGGTGTGTCTCGTGGAGGTCGAGGGCGAGGAGGCGTTGACCGTGCTCCGGGCCTGGCCGGAGCGGATGACGGACGGCGCGAAGATCATGCTCGACGCCGGCGTGGTCACGGCGTTGACGCCGGAGGCGTTCGAGGCCGTCACCGGCCGCTGCGGCGTGTTCCGGATCGAGGTGGGCCGATGACCTCGACTCCCCTGTCCGCGCGCGGCGTGCGCAAGCGCTACCGCGACACCCAGGCGCTCGACGGCCTCGACCTCGAGGTCGCCGCCGGCACCGTGCACGCCCTGCTGGGCCCCAACGGCGCCGGCAAGTCGACCGCGGTGAACGTCTTCGCGACCCTGACCCGGCCCGACGCCGGTGAGGTGCGCGTCGGCGGCCACGACGCCGTACGTCACCCCGCCCGGGTCCGCTCCACGATCGGCCTGGTCGGGCAGAGCGCCGCGCTCGACGCGGCCCTCCACGGCCGGGAGAACCTGGTGATGTTCGGCCGTCTGCACGGCCTCTCGAAACCCGATGCCGTACGCCGCGCCGGCGAGCTCCTCGACGCCTTCGGCCTCACCGAGGCCGCCGACAGGAAGGTCTCGGGCTACTCCGGCGGGATGCGGCGGCGCCTCGACATCGCCGCCGGCCTGGTCACCCGTCCGCGGATCCTCTTCCTCGACGAGCCGACCACCGGGCTGGACCCGCGCGGCCGTCACGAGGTCTGGGAGATGGTGCGGCAGGTGGTCGCCGATGGGACGACGGTGCTGCTGACCACCCAGTACCTGGACGAGGCCGACCAGCTCGCCGGCATGGTCACCGTGCTCGGCGCGGGCCGAGTGATCGCCGAGGGCACCCCGTCGGCCCTCAAGAGCGATCTCGGCGGCGACCGGGTGATCATCACCGCGACCGGGCCGGACGACCTCGCCCGGATGGCCGGCGTCCTCGGCTCCGCCGCCGTCGTCGACCCCGACCGGCACGAGGTCACCGTCGAGGCCGGGGAGGCCGGCGGCGGTGCCGCGGTCGTGGAGGTCGTACGCACCCTCGACTCCGCCGGCATCACGGTCGACGACGTGCTGCTGCGCAGACCGACCCTGGACGAGGTGTTCCTCCACCTGACCGCCCCCGGCCACGTACCCGATCCTGAAGGAGCCGCCCGATGACGGCCATCGCATCAACCCTCCGACAGACCGTGACCCAGACCTGGGTGATCACGCTCCGCGACCTCAAGCACTGGCAGCGCGAGCCGTGGGGACCGGTCTTCGGGATCCTGTTCGCGATCATGATGCTGCTGATCTTCGGCTACCTGTTCGGCGGCGCGATCGAGATGCCGGGCGGCGGGTCGTACCTGCCCTATCTGCTGCCCGGAGTGCTCGCGCTGACGATGATGTTCGGCATCGACGGCACCATGGCCGTGGTCACCGAGGACACCAAGCGCGGCGTCACCAACCGGTTCCGCTCGCTGCCGATGAGCGGTCTCGCTGTGCCGCTGGGGCGGGCGATCGCCGACCTGGGCAACTCGGCGGTCCAGCTGGGCGTCCTGATGCTCGGCGGGCTGCTGATCGGGTGGCGGATCGACGGCTCGTTCCTCGAGGCGGTCGCCGCGGTCGGACTGTTGCTCTGGCTGCGGCTGGCGATGCTGTGGCTGGGCATCTTCCTCGGGCTGACCCTGCGGATGGAGGGTGCGCTGACGATGGTGCAGGTGCTGGTGTGGCCGCTGGGGTTCTGCTCGAGCCTGTTCGTCTCGCCCGAGACGATGCCCGGCTGGCTCGGCTTCCTGGCCGCCTGGAACCCGGTCTCGGCGACCGCCACGGCCTGTCGCGACCTCTTCGGCAACCCGACCGGGATCACCTCCGGCGTGCTCGCCGACCACGCGACGCTCCTGGCGCTGGCCTGGCCCGCGGTCCTGCTGGCGGTCCTCGTCCCGCTCTCCGTCCGCGCGTTCCGGCGCCTGGGCTGAGAACGGGAGAACGGGCCCGGGAAGGCGATGCCTTCCCGGGCCCATTGGCGAATGGGTGGGGGTCAGACGGTGGCCGGCTCGAGGCCGTCGGGCTCCTCCGCGGACTTCTTCTTCGCCGGTGCGACGGCTCGGGTCAGCGACCCGATCGCGAAGGCGACGAAGAGCAGCACGACGCCCAGGCCCGCGACCAGCGCCGAGAGGCCGAAGGCGGTGACCGCGGTCAGCAGAGAGGCGCGTACGAACGACGACTCCGCCGCGAGTGCGCGGATCGGGTCCTCCTGTTCGAGCTCGGCGTACGTCTTGCCCTTGGTGATCCCCAGGGCGTGCTTCTCGACGGTGGCTGCCTGGGCGTAGGCCGAGAACGGGCCGTCGACGTTGTCTCCGGCGAGGAAGGAGGCGTCGTCAGCGACGGTGATCTCCTGCGCCTTCAGCTGGGTGTGGGCCAGGTAGTAGGTGGCGGCGCCACTGGCGATGAACAGGAGGCCGAACAGCCCGATCAGGGGGCTCAGCAGCTTCGCGATCCGAGGTTTGCGGGTCATGCCGGTTAAGGCTCACCTAACTTACCTTCGGATGAAAGCCCCGGAGGGTGTGATCTTCGTCGTGCAGAACTTTTTTCCGGGAACCTGTCGGATCGGTGTCGAGCCGTTCGTGGAGTGAGTGAGAAGCGGCCACACGGACCGCGACAAACCACCACCACAGGACGAGAGGCACCACCATGAGCACCAGCACCTACACCCAGGCCACGACCTCCACCCGCGGTCAGTTCGCAGCGCGGATGCCCGTCTGGCTCGTCAGCGTCACCGCCGTCCTTGTCGGCGCCCTGGTGACCGGCGTCTTCGAGTTCTTCGCCCGTGCCGTCGGGGTGCCGTTCAACGTCGCCCTCCCCGGCACCGGCGTCGAGCCCGCCGCGATTCCCGCGACCGGGCTCGCCTGGGCCGTCGCCGAGCTCGGTCTGATCGGCATCATCATCGCCGTGTGCCTGGACCGCTTCGCCAAGCGCCCCCGCTCCACCTGGAAGCGCACCGCCTGGACCCTGACCGCGCTCTCGATCGTGCCCAGCCTGGTCGCCGTCACCGACTCCTACGCCACCAACATCATGCTGGTGATCTCCCACCTCGTCGCCGCGGTCGTGATCGTCCCCGTGATCGCCGCGCGGCTGGCGGAGCGCAACCCGCGCCGCGCCTGAGATGTCTGCGGACGTCAGCCCGGTGCTCGGCGAGCGATGATCAGCTCGCCGACACCGGGCATCGGCGTCGTGGTGACCGTGAACCCGGCGTTGGCCAGGTCGGCGAAGAGCGCCGGCCTGGGATGGGTGCGGTAGTACATGACGAACTTCGGCCGCCACACCGCGTTGCGCACCCGCATCACCAGGTCGAAGCCGGAGAGCAGCCAGTAGGCCGGGTGGGTCGGCCCCGGCGCCCTGCTGACCGGCAGCGCGAACACCCCGCCCGGCCGCAGCGCCCGACGGATGCCGTCGAAGAGCTCCGGCCGCTCCTCCGGCAGGAAGTGCCCCAGCGCCCCGAAGCTCACCACCAGGTCGTACGCAGCCTCGAACGGCAGCGCGCGAGCATCCGCCCGAACCAGATCGGCGTCGGGGTGCGCGGCCCTGGCCTGCTCGAGCATCCCGACGCTGAAATCGACCCCCGTCGGCCGCTCCGCGGTCGCCTCCGCGAGCATCTCCAGCCCCGCCCCGGTGCCGGTGCACACATCGAGCCCTCGCTCGAACGGCCCGTACTCCCGCAGCGCGGTGATCGTCGCGGCCAGCATCCAGTCCGGCGTCCGGAACGGGGTCGCGTCGAACTTCGGCGCCAGCAGGTCGTAGCCGTGCTCCACCGACGACAGCGCCTGGACGGCGAGCTCCTTGAGCGTGGGCCTCTCCACGGTTCAACGATAGGTGCGAACAGGTGATCCGCGCCGTCGTTCTCGATGACCCTAGGAGACCCGATCACGTCTGCCGTGATCAAGTCTCCTAGGGTTGCCGCGGTATCAGGCAGGCGTCGCCACATGCCCTCGTAGAGTCCGTCCAGCCACGAGATGCCAGGACTCTCGCGATGCTCTGTGCGGTACGGCATGGTGTCTCGAATACTTGGTGCCAGCGCAGTCGCGCGGTCACGGTGCCGGTGGCTGCGAGGTCGTCGAGCACCCGGTCGGCATCGCGGGCCTGATCGCGCCAGGTGTCATGACCCAACGCTCCGTCGAGCTCGACGACCAGCCCGTACGCCACGTACTCCACGTCCCGGAACTGACTGCCCTTCGGCATCGCCCGGACCGTCTGTCGCTCGGACCGTGGCAGCCCGTGGACACGCTCGACCTTGGTGAGATAGCCGTGCTCGAGAACGGAGTTCGTGCCGGACTCCAGATCGTCGATGATCTTGGCGATCCAGGCACGGCGGCGCAGTGACGGGAACCGACTCAGCGCCCCACGGAGCGATCCGGCCGTGACATGAGTCCGCGCAGCGACGTCGGCGAGACTGGCAATCGCGTCGACCTCCGAGCGGGCGTCGTGCGCCATCGCCAGCGCGTTGTCCTCCAGCTTCAGACGTGGCGGGACGCCGCCATGGGCATGGGTCTCGAGGTTGGTGAGGCGGTGGATCACGATGCCGGGCTGGGGCATGACCCGGCGGGACTGGTCGATCGCGACGTGGATCGGATCAGGGAGCATTCCGGGCTGGAGCGGCCTCTCCGTTCGAGGCGCCTCGACACTCGGACCGCACAGGTAGGCAGGTCCGGCGTAAAGCACGGCGGACCAGGCACGCTGGTGCCAGGTGAGCGGACCGGTGTGGTCGACGTACACCCGCGGATGCACCCGCACGATCTCCTTGCGCCGCTGCATCCTGATCAGGTCAGCCCGGGTCACCCCGCCTGCCGTGAGCTGAGCATGGCTGAGCACGCCGTCCTGCTGGCGCCGCTGCGCCTCCATCAGCCTGGCGGCATGCTCCCGCTCCCAGACATCCACGTGACCGCTGGTGACCCCCGAGTTCTCCACACTCCCAGTTATCCCATGTAAGGGGTCCAGACCTTCCTAAGGTCGCCGGCCGATCGCGAGGAGGTGGTTCGACGCCCACCACCTCGACCTCCTGCAACCCCGCATCGCTCAACTCCCCTGCCAGTTCGGCCGCTGGTGTGGAAATGTCCGCCCGGGAATCGTCCTACCGCAGGCGAGGATCCATGCTCGATCAGGTCTTTCCACCCCCGCGGCACACCAGCCCCACCTGACATCGCAACAAGTCTTGCCAGTCTCGGGATCGCAGCGGCGATGACCCATCCGCCCGGCTTCACCACCCGGATCGCCTCCCCGAGCGCCCGCAGCCGGTCCTCACGCTCGGCCAAGTGGTAGAGCGGACCGAGGAGAAGTGCCACGTCCAGACTGGCCTCCTCGAACGGCAGTCCTCGTGCATCCCCGACCAGCGGCTCCGACATGGAGGAACCCTAGGAGGGCGAGTCACGTCTGGCGTGACTCGCCCTCCTAGGGTTCAACGATCGTCAGGCCTTGGCGACCGCGAGCTGGGCCTTTTCGCCGTCACCGAGGTCGACCGGGTTGCCCTCGAGCGAGTCGACGACGTCGTACGTCGTGGCGAGGGTCTCGCGGGCGATGAGGTCGGCATGGGTGGTGGCTGCCTGGCGTACGGTCTCGGAGCCGGTCACCGACAGGGTGATGCGGTCCTCGACGTTGAGGCCGGAGTCCTTGCGGGCCTGCTGGACCGCGCGGATCAGGTCGCGGGCGAGGCCCTCGGCGGCGAGCTCGGGGGTGACGACCGTGTCCAGCACGATGAACCCGGTGGGCAGCATCGAGACGGCGATGTCGTCGGAAGCAGCACCGGCGACCGTCTCCAGGGTGTATTCACCCTCCTCCAGGGTCAGGCCACCGGCCACGACCACACCGGACTCGTCGACCGACCAGTCGCCGGACTTGGAGCCCTTGATGGCCTTCTGTACGTCCTTGCCAAGCCGCGGCCCGGCGGCGCGGGCGTTGACGGCGAGCCGCTGCTCGATGCCGTAGGTGCCGGCCTCCTCCGAGTCGGCCGCGAGCAGCCGGACGGACTTGACGTTGACCTCGTCGGCGACGATCTCCTCGAAGCCGGCGATGTCGGCACCGACGACCGTCAGGCCGGCGAGCGGCAGGCGGTTGCGGAGCTTGCGCGCCTTCCGCAGCGCGGAGGTCGAGGAGCAGACCGCGCGGACCGCGTCCATCCGGGCGACCAGGTCGTCATCAGCAGGAAGGTCCTCGACGACCGGGTAGTCGGCCAGGTGCACCGAGCGGCCGCCGGTCAGACCGCGCCAGATCTCCTCGGTGGTCAGCGGCAGCAGCGGCGCGACCAGGCGGTTCACCGTCTCCAGCACCGTGTAGAGGGTGTCGAAGGCGGCCTTCTCCTCGTTCCAGAACCGCTCACGGCTACGCCGGATGTACCAGTTCGTGAGCACGTCGATGAACCGCTGGGTCGCCTCGCAGGCCTCGGCGACGTAGTAGTCGTCCATCGCCGAGGTCATCTCGGCGACGTAGTCGCGCAGCTTGGCCAGGACGTAGCGGTCCAGCGGGTCCGTGGACGCCGTCGAGCCGGTGGTCTCCACGTTGGCCGCGTTGGCGTAGAGCTGGAAGAAGTACCAGCTGTTCCACAGCGGGATCATCACCTGGCGTACGGAGTCTCGGATGCCCTGCTCGGTGACGACCAGGTTGCCGCCGCGAAGGATGGGCGAGGACATCAGGAACCAGCGCATCGCGTCGGCGCCGTCGCGGTCGAAGACCTCGTTGACGTCGGGGTAGTTGCGCAGGCTCTTGGACATCTTCTGGCCGTCGGAGCCCAGCACGATGCCGTGGCTGATGCAGCTCGAGAACGCCGGACGGTCGAAGAGCGCGGTCGCCAGGATGTGCAGGGTGTAGAACCAGCCGCGGGTCTGGCCGATGTACTCCACGATGAAGTCGCCCGGGAAGTGGTGCTGGAACCACTCCTCGTTCTCGAACGGGACATGGTTCTGCGCGAACGACATCGACCCGGAGTCGAACCAGACGTCGAGGACGTCGGAGACCCGGCGCATCATCGACTTGCCGGTCGGGTCGTCCGGGTTGGGACGGACCAGGTCGTCGACGTACGGACGGTGCAGGTCGGGGTTGCCGTCGGCGTCCTTGGGAAGGGTGCCGAAGTCGCGCTCCAACTCGGCGAACGAGCCGTAGACGTCCAGGCGCGGGTAGGCCGGGTCGTCGGACTTCCACACCGGCACCGGCGAGCCCCAGAAGCGGTTGCGGGTGATCGACCAGTCGCGGGCGTTCTCCAGCCACTTGCCGAACTGGCCGTCCTGGATGTGCTCGGGGACCCAGCGGATCTGCTGGTTGAGCTCGAGCATCCGGTCCTTGATCTTGGTGACCTCGACGAACCAGCTGCTCACGCCCTTGTAGATCAGCGGCTGACGGCAGCGCCAGCAGTGCGGGTAGGAGTGGTTGTAGGACTCGCGGCGCAGCAGGATCGTGCCCTCGGTCACCGATCCGCCGGCCTCGCCGCGGGTGACCGCCTTGAGGTGGTCGATGATCGCCAAGTTGGCGTCGAAGACCTGGACACCGGCGTAGTCGACCACCGGCGCGGTGAAACGCCCGTCCTTGCCGACCGGCATGACCGCCTCGATGTTCTCGCGGTCGGTCACCTCCTTGTCGACCTCACCGAACGCACCGGCGGTGTGGACGACCCCGGTGCCGTCCGTGGTGGTGACGGCGTCGTCGGCGGCCACGACCCGGAAGGCGTTCTGGTGACCGGCGTAGTAGGAGAACGGCGGTTGATAGGTGCGGCCGAGCAGCTCGGAGCCCTTGTAGCGGCCCAGGACCGTCGCCTCGTCGGCGTCCGGGAAGAGCTCCTTCTGGTACGCCCCCAGGCGAGCCTCCGCGAGGACGTACTTAGCCGTCTTGTCGGTGCCCGGGACCGGGCCCTCGACCACGACGTAGTCGATCTCGGAGCCGACCATCACGGCGAGGTTGGACGGCAGGGTCCACGGCGTGGTGGTCCAGATCAGGATGTGGGCGTTGTCGAGGACCTCGTCCTCACCGGTGGCATCGATCGCATAGCCCACGGTGACCGCTGGGTCCTGGCGGTCCTTGTAGACGTCGTCGTCCATCCGCAGCTCGTGGTTGGACAGCGGAGTCTCGTCCTGCCAGCAGTAGGGCAGGACACGGAAGCCCTCGTAGACCAGGCCCTTGTCAAAGAGCGTCTTGAAGGCCCAGATCACCGACTCCATGTAGTCGGGGTTGAGCGTCTTGTAGTCGTGGTCGAAGTCCACCCAGCGCGCCTGGCGGGTGACGTAGTCGCGCCACTCGCCGGTGTACTTCAGCACTGAGGCACGGCTGGCCGCGTTGAACTTGTCGATGCCCATCTCGACGATCTCGTCGGTCGTCTTCAGGCCGAGCTGGCGCATCGCCTCGAGCTCGGCGGGCAGGCCGTGGGTGTCCCATCCGAAGCGCCGCTCGACGCGCTTGCCGCGCATCGTCTGGTAGCGCGGGACGATGTCCTTCACATAACCGGTCAGCAGGTGGCCGTAGTGCGGCAGGCCGTTGGCGAACGGCGGCCCGTCGTAGAAGACGAACTCGTTCTCGCCGTTCTCCCCGGCGTCACGGTTGTCGATGCTCGCCTGGAAGGTCCCGTCCTTCTTCCAGTAATCGAGAATCTGCGTCTCGATCTCCGGGAAGCGTGGGCTGGCCGGGACTTTGGCTGAGTTGACCTTCGGATAGGCCATCGACGCATCTCCTGCTGGGTGGTAGTGGGTTGTCTTCACCACAGGGACGATCTTTCGACCGCGGTACCACCCTGCTTGTCCTGGTCGGTCATGCTCCACCGGTGGTTGAGCTTGTCGAAACCAGGGCCACTCATTCTCGGCTGTGACGGGCCACTCCCGCCGGGTTCTACTTGCCTTCGATCTACCTGGAGGCTTTCTTCCCGGGGCTCGCCGCTGATGACGGCTCGAACGCCTGTAAGGAAGAGAGTACGCCGCCCGGCGCCCGCCACGCGAACCCGATTACACCGCGCGCCACATCCGCACGTGCGGACCGATCTCGGGGTCATCCCACGGCTCACCGATCTCGACGAACCCGGCCCTCTTGTAGAAGGCTGCCGCCGGCGTACGCGCGTTGCACCAGACCAGCCCGCCGCCCCTGGCCGCGACATGGTCCAGCGCCGCCTGCAGCACCTCGGCCCCGACGCCCTTGCCGCGCCATCCGTCCGCCGTCGCCATCCCCCGGATCCGCCACCCCTTATCGAGGTGTCCGGCCAGGTCAGGACATGCTTCCGGGAAGAGCCCGACGCACCCGATCAGACTCCCGTCCACATCCAGCGCCCCGTACGTAGCAACCTCGGGGCCGTCATCCCCCGGCACCCTCGCCGCCTCCGGCGGCCCACCGTTGCGCAACACCTTCGCCCTCAGCGCATACGTCTCTTCAACCGCCACCCGGCGCACCGTGATCACGTCGCGACCATAGTTCGGACACCTCGTCGGGGCACCTGGCAGGATGCGCGCATGAGCCTGATTCGCTACGAGTACGCCGACGGTTGCGCCCGCATCACGATGACCAACCCGGACCGGGGCAACGTGTTCAAGCCTGAGGCGGGCGCGGAGATGCTGGCGGCGATCTTGCGCGCGAAGGCGGACTCGGCGCGGGTGATCGTGCTGGCGGCGGAGGGGAGGTACTTCTCTGTCGGCGGTGACCTGGCCGGGTTCGCCGCCGCCGACGACCTGGGGCCGTTCATCCTCGAGCTCGCCGAGGGCGCCAACCGGATCATCACCGAGCTCGTACGCTGCGACGCGATCGTGGTCAGCGCCGTCCAGGGCACCGCGGCGGGGGTCGGGTTCCCGCTGGCCGCAGCCGCGGACATCGTGATCGCGGCCGACAAGGCGAAGTTCAGCCTGGCCTACGCGAAGGTGGGGCTGTCGGTCGACGGCGGCGGGTCGCTCCTCGTGCACACCCTGGGCCTGCACCGGGTGCTGCGGCTGACCCTGCTCGGCGACATGCTCTCGGCGACCGAGGCGCTCGAGGCCGGGCTGGTCGCGCGCGTCGTACCGGCCGAGGAGCTCGCCGCCGCGATCGACGAGGTCGTCGCGACCCTCCTCGCCGGCTCGCCAGAGGCGCTGGCGAGCACCAAGCACCTGATCCGCGACGTCGCCGACCCCAACCCCGAGTCGGCGCTGCGCCGCGAGGCGCAGTCGATCTCCGCGCTCGGTGGCTCGGCCTCGGGCCGCGAGGGCATCAACGCGTTCCTGGAGAAGCGACCGCCCAGCTTCACCGGCTGAAGTCGCTGGCCGCTGAATTCATTTGGCGCGGGGACGCTCGTTCCGCGAGGGTGGGCCCATGAGCAGTGATCAGCGACAGGTGGGCTTCGGCGGAATCTGGCTTCCCGAGGGCGAGGATCCACGCCACCAGGACCAGCAGGCCGTCGGGGAGCTGGCGACCTACCGGGACTACCTGCGCCACTACCGGCTCACCCTCGAGCTCAAGTGCGAGGGCCTCGGTCCGGAGGACCTGGTCAAGCAGAGCGTGCCGCCGAGCGACCTCAGTCTGCTCGGACTGATCCGCCACATGGCGCGGGTCGAGCACAGCTGGTTCCAGCGGGTGCTGAAGGAGAACCTCGAGCTGCCGCGGTTCGATGCCGACGACCCCACCGGCGGGTTCCACAAGGTGGAGCCGACCCAGGAGTCGGTCGACGAGGCGTTCGCGAGCTGGCGCGAGCAGGTCGCGGCGGCGGACGAGTGGCTCGACTCGATCGACGACTCGGTGCTCGGCGAGACCCGTGACGTCGGCCGCGGCGACGAGCCGACCAGCATCCGCGACATCCTGGTCCACATGATCGAGGAGTACGCCCGCCACGCAGGTCACGCCGACCTGCTGCGCGAGGTCATCGACGGGCGTACCGGGCAGTAGCCCCTCCCCCGCCCACCGGGCGGTTTCCTGAGACTAGGCTGAGACAGCGGTCACAACGACCGTTACCGCGCTGAATCAGAGGGAGACCATGTCGACGTCGACCGCCAACCCCACCAGCTCGGGCCCAGGGTCCGGGCCCAACGCGCCCCGTAACTGGAGGGCCATCTTCATCTGGACCGCCGTCGCTGTCGTCGGCGCCGTCTGCTGGGCCATGCTCGCCCTGTCCCGAGGCGAGGAGGTCTCGGCGCTGTGGATCCTGTTCGCCGCGCTGGCCTCGTACGCGATCGCCTACCGGTTCTACTCGAAGTTCATCGCCAACAAGGTGCTGAAGGTCGACGACACCCGGGCCACCCCGGCCGAGCGGCTGGAGAACGGGCAGGACTTCGACGTCACCGACCGGCGAGTGCTCTTCGGGCACCACTTCGCCGCGATCGCCGGCGCCGGCCCGCTGGTCGGCCCGGTGCTGGCCGCGCAGATGGGTTACCTGCCGGGCACGATCTGGATCATCGTCGGCGTCATCTTCGCCGGTGCCGTGCAGGACATGGTCGTGATGTTCTTCTCGATGCGCCGCGACGGCAAGAGCCTCGGTCAGATGGTGCGTGAGGAGATCGGCACCGTCGCCGGCGTGGCCGCGCTGATCGCCGTCTTCGCGATCATGATCATCATCCTGGCGGTGCTCGCGCTGGTCGTCGTCAATGCGCTCGCGGAGTCGCCGTGGGGTGTCTTCTCAATCGGTCTCACCATCCCGATCGCGCTCTTCATGGGCTTCTACCTGCGCTACCTGCGCCCCGGCCGCGTCAGCGAGGTGACAGTCGTCGGCGTCGCGCTGCTGCTTCTGGCGATCATCGGTGGTGGGTACGTCGAGGAGATGGGCCTGGCCAACGCCCTGACCCTCTCCCACGAGACGCTGGTGATCTGTCTGGTCGTCTATGGCTTCGTCGCCTCGATCCTCCCGGTGTGGATGCTGCTCACGCCGCGTGACTACCTCTCCACCTTCATGAAGGTGGGCGTCATCGTGCTGCTCGCCGTGGGCCTGGTCCTCGCGGCCCCCGTGCTGCAGAACGAGGCCGTCACCGACTTCGCCACCAACGGCGAGGGTCCGGTCTTCGCCGGCAAGCTGTTCCCATTCGTCTTCATCACCATCGCCTGCGGCGCCCTCTCCGGCTTCCACGCCTTGATCGCCTCAGGGACGACGCCGAAGATGGTCGCCAAGGAGTCGCAGGTCCGCATGATCGGCTACGGCGGCATGCTGATGGAGTCGTTCGTCGCGATCTCCGCCCTCATCGCCGCCTCGGTGATCGACCAGGGCATCTACTTCTCGATGAACGCCTCCTTGGGCGCCACCGGCGGCACCCCGGAGACCGCGGCCGCCTTCGTCAACGGGCTCGGCTTCACGATCACCCCGGCCGACCTCGAGGCCGCCGCGGCCAGCGTGGAGGAGACGATCATCTCCCGCACCGGTGGCGCCCCGACCCTGGCGTTCGGGATGTCGCTGATCTTCACCGAGGCGTTCGGTGGCGGCCTGGCCGCCTTCTGGTACCACTTCGCGATCATGTTCGAGGCGCTCTTCATCCTGACCGCCGTCGACGCCGGAACCCGCGTGGGCCGGTTCATGCTCCAGGACACGATCGGCAACGTCTGGAAGCGCTACGCCGACACCTCCTGGCGGCCGGCGGCCTGGTCGGCCTCCGCGCTGGTCGTACTGGCCTGGGGCTACATGCTCTGGATCGGCGTCGGTGACCCGCTCGGGGGGATCAACCAGCTGTTCCCGCTCTTCGGCATCGCCAACCAGCTCCTCGCCGCGGTCGCGCTGACGCTGGCCACGACGCTGCTGATCAAGCACGGCAAGCTCAAGTGGGCGTGGGTGCCGGGCATCCCGCTGGTCTGGGACCTCATCGTCACCATGACGGCGAGCTGGCAGAAGGTGTTCAGCGACAACCCCGCGATCGGCTACTTCGCCCAGGCCTCCGCCGCGCGCGAGGCACGCGACGCCGGTGAGCTCTACGGGGTTGCGAAGACCCCCGCGGACGTCGACCAGATCATCTACAACTCGACCCAGTCCGGCATCCTGCAGGCAGCGTTCGCGCTGCTGGTGATCGTGATCGTCGCCGGTGCCGCGGTGACCGTGGTCAAGGCGATCCGCGCCGGCGGGCTGCCGACCACCGAGGTCCCGAAGGTCGAGTCGAAGATCGTCGCGCCCTCCGACTTCTTCGCCACCAAGGAGGAGAAGGAGGCTGTACGCGAGTGGGAGGCCTCCCAGAAGGCGCCGGTCTCATGAGTCTGCTCGCCGAGCGTGTCTCCGGCGCCTGGCGGCTGCTCCGCCAGGCGACCGGGGAGGCCAAGTGGGACGAGTACGTCGCCCGGTGCGAGCGCGACTGCGTCGAGCCGATGAGCCGGCGCGCGTTCGAGCGTCACCGGGCCGACGAGAAGGAGCACAACCCGCAGGCCCGCTGCTGCTAGCGGTCTAGCGGGGGCTGTCGTCGGCGAAGGCGGCGTCGAGCCAGGCGTACACCTGCGAGTCACCTCGGGTGACGAGCAGGACCACCTGCTTCTCGGCGTCGCTCACCGGCTTGCCGTTGATCCAGCTGCGGACGATGTCGGAGGCGGCGCGGCGGACGACCTCGACGCCCTTGGCCATCGCCCACTCCGGCGCCGGATGACCCTTGCTGGTCGCCACGCCGGGGATCTCCAGGGTCCAGGTGCCGTCCTCGGCCTGGAGGAGCTGGGGCATCGGCGGCGCACTCTTCTTGCTCACGCGACCACCTCCGTAGCGCAGGCGCCAGAATACGGACGCGGTCGCGTGTTGTCTTGTTGGTTCACTCGCTGACGCTCGCTCACCCGTCCATGTTCGCACGTCGAGACCGTCGATAAGGGACCGCTCAGGCTCGGCCACTAGACTGCGCCCCGTGACGAATGCAGCTTGGGGCTTCGGCCTCGTGACGTACGCCGCCGACAACTCCGTCCTCGACGTGTGGTTCCCCGCCCCGCAGCTTGGCGAGAAGCCCGCCGACGCGACGGCGCCGGCCGAGCTGACCGCGCTCGAGGGCGCCGACGAGGTGCGTCAGGTCACCCAGCGGGTCGCCCTGGTCGAGGTCAAGGACCTCGAGACCGCGCCCGAGACCACCGAGGACGTCTGGCTGCGACTCCACCTCCTCTCCCACCGCCTCGTGCAGCCGCACGGGCAGAACCTCGACGGCATCTTCGGCCTGCTCACCAACGTGGTGTGGACCAGCGCCGGCCCGTGCGCCGTCGACGGCTTCGAGCTCACCCGCGCCCGGCTGCGCGCCGCGGGCCAGCACGTGACCGTCTACGGAGTGGACAAGTTCCCGCGGATGGTCGACTACGTCGTGCCCTCGGGGATTCGCATCGGCGACGCCGACCGCGTCCGTCTCGGCGCCCACCTGGCCTCCGGCACCACCGTGATGCACGAGGGCTTCGTCAACTTCAACGCCGGCACCCTCGGCGCCTCGATGGTCGAGGGCCGGATCTCCGGCGGTGTCGTCGTCGGCGACGGCTCCGACGTCGGTGGCGGCGCCTCGATCATGGGCACGCTCTCCGGTGGCGGCAAGGCCGTCATCTCCATCGGCCAGCGCTGCCTGCTCGGTGCCAACTCCGGCATCGGCATCTCCCTCGGTGACGACGCCGTGGTGGAGGCCGGGTGCTACGTGACGTACGGGACCAAGGTCACGCTCCCCGACGGCACCGTGACGAAGGCCGGCGAGCTCTCCGGCGCCTCCAACATCCTCTTCCGCCGCAACTCGGTCAGCGGCGCCATCGAGGCAGTTCCGTGGAAGGGCGAGGGCATCGAGCTCAACGCCGCCCTCCACGCCAACTGACTCTCACCGAAGAGCCCGAAGAGCAGAGTGCCGAGTTGAAGAAGCTTCTCACCGCCCTGGTGGTGCTCAGCGTGATCGCCGGCGGCATCTACTGGGTGGTCCAAGCCGCGACGGACAAGCTGGACTCGATCCTGCCCGACCTGCAGCAGTGCACGGCGGTCGCGGGCGAGTACGAGGCGCGCTTCGACCCCGAGCAGATGGGCAACGCCGCCGTGATCACGGCGCTCGGGCTCAAGCGCGGCCTGCCCGCACGGGCGGCGACGATCGCGATCGCGACCGCGATCCAGGAGTCGAAGCTCTACAACATCAGCCACGGTGACCGGGACTCGCTCGGCCTCTTCCAGCAGCGCCCGTCGATGGGCTGGGGCACCGAGGAGCAGGTCCAGGACCCGGTCTACGCCACCAACAAGTTCTACGACGCGCTGGTGAAGATCGAGGGCTATGAGGACATGGTGGTCACCGAGGCGGCGCAGGAGGTGCAGCGCTCGGCCTACCCCGAGGCGTACGCCGACCACGAGGGCGAGGGCCGCGCCATCGCCTCCGCGATCACCGGCTACTCCCCCGCCGCACTGACCTGCCGGATCGACGAGCCCGAGGCCGGCTCCGGCAAGCCCCAGGCCACCAAGACCGAGGTCAACCAGCTGCTCGGCCAGATGGTCGGCCGAGCCCGGGTCGACGGCAGCACGGTGGTCATCCCCGTCGACGCCGGCGAGACCGGCCAGCGCAACGGCTGGGCCGTCGCGCACTACGTACTCGCCCGGGCCAGCGAGTTCGGCGCCACCTCCATCGCCTACGACGGCCGCACCTGGTCCGCCGGCAAGGACGAGGAGTGGGCCGACACCCCCGAGGTCGACGACGACCAGATCGTCGTCACCCTCGCCTGACCCTGCCGAGGCGTCACCCCCGTCGCGCGAGACGTCAGCTAGGTCGGGCGAGGCGTCAGTTAGGTCGGGCGAGACGTCAGTTAGGTCGGGCGAGACGTCGCTCCGGTCGCGCGAGATGGCAGCGGGTGACGCCTCGACCGACGCCGGTGACGCCTCGACCGACGCGGGCGACGCCTCGGCCGACGCGGGTGACGCCTCGACCGACGCGGGCGACTTCTCGACCGACGCGGGGGACTTCTCGTCAGTCGGCTACGTCGACGTGCACGTGGTCGCGGTGCTCGAGGATGGCCTGGTCGCCGCCGCGGGGCGGGACCTCGTAGTCGCGCCAGCCGGCGCCGGAGCGGAACTTGGTCCAGATGCGGTCGTCGTAGATGACGGTCTCGATGTCGAGGCGGTCGGCGTTGGCGACGAGGTACTGCGCCAGCGACCAGCCTCTGATGTTGTTGCGGGCGTTGATGGGCCGGAAGAAGTAGTCGACCGCGCGGCCCTCGTAGTGGGCCGAGCCGACCATGTGTCCGGTGGTGACGCCGCCGGGCTGGAAGCCGCCATCGGGGACGCCCCCGTAGACACTGCGTACGTCCTCGCGCAGCGCCTCCGCACGCGAGGTGAGCCCGGCGCCGCTGAGCCTGTCCGGGACCTCCTCGGCGCCGCCCTTGACGACGCACGAGAACGCCTCAGGGGTGTTGCCGGTCAGCGCCGAGGCCAGGGCCCGCGCCTCGGGCTCGGCGTCGCGGTAGCTGTCGCGCGAGCCGTCGCCGATCTGCTGGGCGACGCCCGGGACGGACTGCTGGCGGTAGTCGGCGACCCCGGAGAGCCGGTCGTAGAGGCCGGCCGCCTTCGCCGGATCCCGCTCGAGCGAGTGGTCGGCGAGCTCGACCGCCAGCACGACAGAGGCCGCGCGGGCGGGGAGGCCGCGGCGTACGGCCTGGGCGGCGATCGCCGAGGCACGCTCGGCCTGCTCGGAGGAGAGGTCGTAGGTCTCGCCTTCGGAGGTCACGGTGCAGACCTCGCGGGCGAGAACCGGGATGCCGCCGACCCCGACGCCGAGGAGCCGCAGGCCGGCGAAGACCAGGGCGACGGCGATCACGACGCCGAGGACGATGAGGTGCTTGCGCACCGGCCGCAGCTGCTTGCGGGCTTCCCGCGCCGACTTGCGCAGCGCCTTGCGCGCCGGCTCGGGGATCCTCGGCCCGTGCGAGCCCGGCGCAGGAGGCCGCGGACCCGGGGGCGGGATGGTCGGCGGGCCCGTCGGGGTCCCCGGCTGTGCGCTCACTCCACCAATCTTCACGTATGGGGCAAACCCGCCCGGGCTATGCCGTGAGGCGGGCGACGGCCGCGTCGACGCGCTCGTCGGTGGCGGTGAAGGCGATCCGGACATGGGACTGGCCGGCGCGGCCGTAGAAGGTGCCGGGGGCGGCGAGGATGCCGCGCTCGGCGAGCCATTCGACGGTGGCCCAGCAGTCCTCGTCGCCCCCGGAGATCGGGCGCCGTGACCACAGGTACAGGGATGCCTCGGAGTGATCGATGCGGAAGCCGGCCGACTCCAGCGCCGCCTTGAGCTTGGCGCGCCGAGCGGCGTAGCGGGCGTGCTGCTCCTTGGCGTGCTGGTCATCGCCCAGCGCGGTCACCATGGCGACCTGTTGGGGTCCGGGCATCTGCAGGCCGAGGTTCTTGCGGACCGCGAGGACCTCACCGAGGACCGAGGCGTCACCGGCGACGAAGGCGCAGCGGTAGCCCGCGAGGTTGGAGCGCTTGGAGAGCGAGTGGACGGCGAGGATGCCCTCGTAGGATCCGCCACAGACGTCCGGGTGGAGCACCGAGATCGGCTCAGCGTCCCAGGCGCACTCGATGTAGCACTCGTCGGAGATCAGCAGCGTGCCGCGCTCGCGCGCCCACTCGACCGTCTTGCGCAGGTGCTCGACCGGGAGCACCCGGCCGCTCGGGTTGGAGGGCGAGTTGATCCACAGGATCTTCGGCGCCTTCGGGCCCAACGCGACCAGCGAGTCGGTGGCGACGGTGTCGGCGCCGACGAGAGCCGCGGATACCTCGTACGTCGGGTAGGCGAGCTCCGGGTAGGCGACCAGGTCACCCTGCCCGACGCCGAGGTGCAGCGGCAGCGAGCCGATCAGCTCCTTGGAGCCGATCACCGGCAGCACGTTGTCCAGCCCGAGGCCGTCGACCCCGTGGTTGCGCGCGAGCCAGTCGATCGCAGCCTGACGTACCGCGGGCGTGCCGATCGTGGTCGGGTAGCCCGGGGAGTCGGCGGCGGCACGGAGCGCGTTCTGCACCACCGCGGGGGTCGAGTCGACCGGAGTCCCGACCGAGAGGTCGACCAGCCCGTCAGGGTGCGCGGACGCCTTCTCCTTGAAGGGAGCGAGCTTGTCCCAGGGGAAGTCGGGCAGCCGCTGCGAGACTGGGATCGAGGCCGGCATCATTCCTGGTTCTGCGGGGGCAGCGCGGCGACGAACGGGTGGTCCTTGTCGATCTCACCCATGCGGGCGGCACCACCGGGCGAACCGAGGTCGTCGAAGAACTTGACGTTGGCGTCGTAGTACTCCTTCCACTCCTCCGGGGTGTCGTCCTCGTAGAAGATCGCCTCGGGCGGGCACACCGGCTCGCAGGCGCCGCAGTCGACACACTCGTCGGGGTGGATGTAGAGCATCCGCTTGCCCTCGTAGATGCAGTCCACCGGACATTCGTCGACGCAAGCCTTGTCCTTCACGTCAACACAGGGCTGGGCGATGACGTACGTCATTCGGGGCTCCTCCAAGCGGGGTATCACGAAAGTCAGAGGGGCACGACTGGCCCTTCAGGGAACAGCCTAGTATCCCCACGTGCCTGCTCATCTCCTGGGACCACATGTCGTCGGCAAGCGGATCGTCATCCGTCGCCTCGTCCCCGGCGAGATCGGCCCCACCGGCGGTCCCGCCTTCACCGACATCCTCGGAGTCTGTACGTCCTGGGCCGACGGCACCGCCGTCATCGAGCGTGAGTCCGGGGAGCGGGTGAGCGTGCCCGTCGCCGAGATCGTCTCCGGCAAACCGGTGCCGCAGCGGCCCAACGTACGCCTGCGGATCGGGGTACGCGAGGCCGAACTCCTCAGCGCCGCGATCTTCCCCGGCACCACCTCGGAGCCGTTGGGCGAGTGGGTGCTCTTCGACCACGAGGTCTCGGTCCGCCGGCGCCCCAACTCGGCGCTGGCGATCGGCGACCCCGGCATCGGGCTGGGCGTGGCGATCGACAAGGTCGAGAACTACTACCGCAGCCGCCACAAGCGCCCGCGGGTGAAGATCGAGGTCGGCTCGACGGTCGAGGAGGCCGTGGTCGCGCGCGGCTGGGTCGAGGACGTGACCGTCGGCTTCCATCTCGCCGGGCTCGCCGCCACCCGCCGCCTGCTGCCTCCGCCCGTCGAGGACGCCCGCGTCGAGGTCCAGGCGAACGACGCACAGGTCCTGATCACCCTCGGCGACACCGCCCGGATCATGGGCACGATGGAACGCGACTGGCTGGCCATCCACGACCTCGAGGTCGCTGAGCCACACCGCCGCCAAGGCCTCGCCACGAAGGCCCTCGCCACCCTGCTCGAGTGGGGCGCCGAACGCGGCGCCCGCGCCGCCTGGCTGCACGTGGAGACCAACAACGCCCCCGGCATCGCGCTCTACGAGGGCCTCGGCTTCACCGAGCACCACCGCTGCCGCTACTACGCCTCGCCCACCCCGTAGAGAGTCAGCCCGCCAGCAGGTCCCACAGGTTGCCGAAGGGGTCCTTGAAGACCTGGAGGGTGCCATAAGGCTCCTCGCGCACCGGCCCGACGAGCTCGATCCCGGCGGAGACCAGCTGCTCGTACGCCGCCGCGAAATCGTCCACCCGCAGGAAGAAAGTGACCCGGCCGCCGGTCTGATCACCGACCCTCTCGGCCTGTGCCGGCCCGTCGGCCCGGGCGAGCAGAAAGCCGGTGCCGCCGCCCGGCGGACGTACGACCACCCATCGCTTCGGGCGGCCGTCGTTCGTGGTCGAAGGCGCATCCTCGGTGACCTCGAAGCCGAGAACGTCGCGGAAGAACGCCACTGCCTCGTCGTAGTCGGGAACGACGAACGTCACCAGATCCAGATGCATCCAGTCCTCCTCAGCGGGCCGCGGCCACGGGTTGACCAACCTGGTTGACCAACTTACCGTGGACGCATGGATGCAGCACATGTCGTGAAGGTGCAGGAGGCGAAGACACACCTCTCGAGCCTGCTCACCGAGGTCGAGGCGGGCGGCCAGGTCATCATCGCCCGCGGCGACCATGCCGTCGCACGCCTGGTGCCGATCGAGCGGCCGACCAGGCGGGTTCTCGGCGGCCTGCGCGTAAGCGTCCCCGATGAGTTCTTCGACCCGCTCCCCGACGACGAGATCGCCGCCTGGGAGGGCTCGCTCGATGAAGACCTATGAGCGGGTCCTCCTCGACACTCATGTCTACATCTGGCTGGTGAGTGACCCCGACCGGCTCAGCACCACTGCCTACGAGGCCGTCATCGACATCGACACCGAGGTGTTCGTCTCGGCGGCAAGTCTTTGGGAGATCTCCACCAAGGCTCGGCTCACCAAGCTCCCCGGCGGAGGGACCCTGGAAGCCACCTTCGAGGACCGCACACGTCTTCATGTCCTCGAGCGGCTCCCGATGGATTTCAACCACTCACGCCTCGCCGGAGAGCTCGACTGGGACCACCGCGACCCGTTCGACCGCATGCTCGCAGCTCAGAGCATGCTCGAGAACCTTCCCCTGGTGACCAAGGACAGCCGACTGCAGGCATACGACTCCATCCACACCATCTGGTGACCACGTCGCCAGGGACGTGCTCTCCCAACGACGGTCAGCAGGTCTTCAGGGCCGGGGATGCGGGGCCTTCGTGGGTGAGCGCGTCGAGGGTGAAGGCGATGGCGGAGGTGCTCATCGGGATGAGCAGGTGGTCGGAGAGGTCGAGGGCGCACGCGTCCTGGATGCGTACGTTGGTGGTGTTCGGGCCCTCGGCGAGGAAGCCGGAGGTGTGGGGCACGACCACCTCATCGGTGGCGGTGACGATCTGGGTGTAGGAGATGTCGCCCAGGGTCTCGTCGCCGGCATTCAGGTCGGCGAGGAACTGAGAGCCGGCTGCCTGCTGAGCACAGGACTGGCACAGGCCAGTGGCCCCGAACGCCGTCCCGTCCAAGACGATGGTCGTGCCGTGGTTGGAGGGGGCGAGGCCGACCAGGTCCTCGACGTGGGCGGCGCCACCGAGGTTCTTGATGTAGTAACGCGGCATCATCCCACCCTGGGAGTGACCGACGAGGGACACCTTGTCGGCGTCGGTGACCTCGCGTACGCGCTCGATGAACTCACCCAGGTGAGCGGCCGAGTCCCGGATGTCTCCGGTCGCACGGTTGCCGTAGTCGAACGAGTAGACGCAGAAGCCGGCCCGCTTCATGGCCAGCGAGATCGGATCCAGCAGCGAGCGGCGGTCGCCGAAGGTGCCGTGCACCAGGATCACCGGCGTCGGGCGGGCCGCCGACGGCGCGCACGCCCAGTCGTTGGACCCGGCTGGATCGCCGTAGGGCGAGCCCGGAAGCGGGAGCCCGGTCCGGCTCGGCCCCGCCGCGGCGGATGGCGAGATCGGGACCAGGACGAGTGCGACAGCAGCGAGAAGGCTCAGCAGAAACGGGCGCATGACCGCTTCAACGAGCAGCTGTGATCCGCGTCACGGTCAACAACGCCGAGTCGGCGCGTCATGACGCGCCGACTGGTACGTAGATAAGCCCAGTCACGGTCCTCTCAGCTGGCTTGTGGGAGGTCGGTGAGGGTGACGCCGTAGCCGAGTGTTTCGAGTTGT
>NZ_JBHXNY010000011.1:0-163201 GCF_042719275.1 Nocardioides sp. NPDC058538
GCCGAGATGGCACCGGAATGCCATCTCGGCCGACGTAGGTGACGCCTCGGCAGGGTGGGGTCAGCTGACCAGCTTCCCGAAGTTGGAGCGGTGGAAGACGAGGGGCTGGCCGACGCCGTGGTCGGCGGCGTGAAGCTGGAGGAGTACGACGATGTGGTCGCCGGCCTCGACCTCGCGGTAGACGGTGCAGTCGAACCGCGCCAGGCCTTCGTCCAGCGTCAGCGCCCCCTCGGGGGATGCGCTGACGACCAACCCGTCGAAGCGGGAGTCGACGGGACCGGCGAGCTGGCGGCAGACCTCACCGTGGTGCTCGGCGAGAACGGTGACGCCCAGGTGCGAGGAGCGCCGCAGGTCGGGCCAGGTCTTCGAGGTCCTGGCGACCGAGAAGGAGACCAGGGGCGGGTCCAGGGAGACCGAGGTGAACGACGACGCGGCCAGACCGACGGGGCGGCCGTCGACCACCGCGGCGACCGCCACCACCCCGCTGGGGAAGGCCCCGAAAGCCTGCCGCAGCGCGGCTGGGTCGAGATCCTGATTCGTACGCAACGGACCGGTCATCAAGCCACCATCTCTCTCGCGGGCACAGCCCGCGACTCGTAGAGCTTGTCGAAGACGAGGCCGGCGGCGCGACGCGACCAGCTGGGGCTGGCGGAGGTGGCTGTGGGGGTGGACACGTTCGCCTCCTACTGGGCCGCGGCGCCGAAGGGCACCGCTGCCCCTCGACCGGCGACGGGGGCGGGGTGGGACCACAGGCCGCGACGCGCGAGCTCGGGTAGGACGCCCTCGCCGAACCAGTAGGACTCCTCCAGGTGCGGGTAACCGGAGAGCACGAACTCGGAGATCCCGACGGAGTGGTAGGCCTCGATCAGGTCGGCGATCTCGGTGTAGGAGCCGACCAGTGCGGTCCCGGCACCGCCCCGGACCAGCCCGACGCCCGCCCACAGGTTGGGGTGGATCTCGAGCCTGTCGCGCGAACCCTGGTTGAGCTCCAGCATCCGCCGCTGACCCTCCGAGACGCTGCGGGACAGCCCCGCCTGGACGCGCTCGATGTCCTCGTCGGAGATGTTCTCCAGCAGCCGGTCGGCCTCGGCCCACGCGGCGGACGAGGTCTCGCGGGCGATCGAGTGCAGCCGGATCCCGAAGCGGAGCTCGCGGCCGCGGTCGGCTGCCAGCTTCTGCACGCGTCCGATCTTCTCCGCGACCGCGGCCGGGGGCTCGCCCCAGGTCAGGTAGACGTCGGCGTACTCGGCGGCGACCTCCAGGGCCGCCGGCGAGGAGCCGCCGAAGTAGACGTCCGGGACCGGCGTGGGCCGCTGCTCGAGCCGGGCGTTCTCCACCGAGAGATGCGACCCGGTGAAGGTCACCGTCTCCCCCGCCCACAGTCGGCGGACGATGTGCAGGAACTCCCCGCACCGCTCGTAGCGCTCGTCCTTGGCCAGGAAGTCGCCGTACATCCGCTGCTCGTGGTCCTCACCTCCGGTGACGACGTTGAGGAGCAGCCGCTGCCCGGACAGGTTCTGGAAGGTGCCGGCCATCTGCGCGGCCAGGTAGGGCGAGACCGAGTCGGGCCGGAAGGCGACCAGGAACTTCAGCCGCTCCGAGACGGAACTGAGCATCGCGGTCGTCACCCAGGCGTCCTCGCACCACGCGCCGGTCGGCGTCAGCGCAGCCTCGAAACCGAGCTGCTCGGCGCTGCGGGCGATCTGGCCGAGGTAGGGCACCGTCGCCGGACGGCCCGACGCCAGCGCGCTGACGCCGTGACCGCCGCCGATCACGTGACGGCCGTCGCCGCCGTTGGTCGGGAGGAACCAGTGGAACTTGAGCGTGCTCATCGCTGCCTTTCGGGTGGGATGTGTGGGGATGTGTCAGATCTGCCCGTGCCGCGGTGGTGCGGTGCCGTCGACGGCCCACCGTCCGAGGTGCTGCACCTTCCAGGCGGCCGGGTCGTGAAGGGTGTGGGTGCGCGCGTTACGCCAGTGGCGGTCGAGGTTGGTGGACGTCAGGGCCGCCCGGGTGCCAGAGACCTCGAGCAGCCGGCTGGTGACGTCGACCGACACCTTCGCCGTCGACGCGCGGGCAGCCGCCACGGCCAGGCTCGCCTCCGCGGCCGATGCCTCGGTGAGGTCCGCATCGGCCTCGTCCACGCGTTGCGCCGCCTCGGCGAGGAGCGCCTCGGCGCTGCGTACGGACAGCTCCATCTCGCCGAAGGCCTGGACGACCAGCGGGTCCTGCGCGGCTGTCTCGGCACCGGCGAGCGCGACGGCGTCGGCGTAGGGCCGGGACTTCGTGCGTACGAACTCGGACGCCTCGTCCAGCGCGCGCCGGGCGATCCCGGCGTCGATGGCCGCGTGCAGCAGCTGGGCGAAGGCGCCGTAGGTCGTCGGCACGTCGAAGGTGACCGCGAACGGCGTCACCCACTCCTCGGCCACGGCTACGTCGGTGAGGCGCACCGTGCCGGAACCGGTCGTACGCTGCCCGACGGCGTCCCAGTCGTCGATGATCTCGACGCCGGGAGTCTCCGTGCGGACCCAGGCCACCTGCAGCGGCCCGTCGACGTCACGCCGCGCGAGCACGGCGAGATAGTCGGCGAAGAGCGAGCCGGTGCAGTAGAACTTCTCACCGTTCAGCAGCCACTGTCCGTCCTCCCGCGCAGGCGCGAGGGTCGTCCGGATGTCGCGCACGTGCTTGGTGCCGAACTCCGACTGCGCGTTGGCGACCAGTGCGCCTGCCCGCACCTCGCTGTAGATCCGCTGCTGCTGCTCACGGGTGCCGTTCAGCCGGAGCTGGTTCAGGAACACGAAGTGGCTGTGCGGGACCTGGCCGACATTGGGGTCACCCCACGAGACCAGCCGGAACACCTCCGCCACGGTCGTGGCCGAAAGCGCCGGACCGCCGAACTCGAGCGGGACGGTCAGCGCGCCGAGCCCGGCGGCGGCGTACGCCTTGACCTGGTCGTAGGGCAGCGCCCTGACCCGGTCGCGCCCGCCGTCGCCGAGCGCGAGCTCGTCGGCCAGCCGCCGCGCGACCAGCGGCGCGGTCTCGGCGTCGAGTCGGGCGATCTCCGTCGTGCTCAAGCCACGGACTCCAGCTGCTGGGCCTCGAGTTCGCGCACGATCGGCAGGACGCGCTGACCGAAGTACTCCACGTCCTCGAGGTAGTGCAGGAAGCCGCCGAGGATCAGGTCGGCGCCGGCCCTCTTGAGCTCGACGATCCGCTCGGCGACCTGCTCGGGCGTGCCGATCAGTCCCGTCCGGAAGCCGTCGTTGTACTGCACCAGGTCCTCGAGGCTGGAGTCCTGCCACATCCCGGTCTTGTCCCCCGTCGACTGCCCGGCCTGCTTGACCGCGGAGCCGAAGCCCTCGACGGCCTCGCGGTCGGCCTTGTCGATGATCTCCCGGAGAGTGTCGCGCGCCTCCTTCTCGGTGTCGCGGGCGACGATGAAGCCGTTGATCCCGAACCTGACCCGGCGTCCCAGCGGCCCGGCGACCGCGTTGACGTCCTTGATCTGCGCGGCGAGACCCTCGGGGGTGTTGCCGTTGGCGAAGTACCAGTCAGAGACGCGGCCGGCCATCGCCTTGGCGTCGGAGGAGTTGCCGCCCTGGAAGATCTCCGGATGAGGCCGGCCCTCGCTGGCCAGCGGCTTCGGCTTCAGGTCGAAGTCGTGCAGCCGGTAGAAGTCGCCGTTGAGCTCGGCGGCGTCGCTCGTCCAGATCTCGCGGAGGTAGCGGATGAACTCCTCCGAGCGGCGGTAGCGCTCGCCGTGCTCGAGCCACGGCTCGCCGAGCTGGGTGAACTCGTCCTTGAACCAGCCCGAGACGACGTTCACGGCCGCCCGCCCGCCGGAGATGTGGTCGGCGGTGGCCAGGAACTTGGCCAGTACGCCGGGCTGCCAGAGCCCCGGGTGGACCGCGGCGATCACCTTGAGCCGCTCGGTGGCCAGCAGCAGCGCGAGGGAGAACGAGGTGGACTCGTGCTGGTAGGCCGCGCCGTACGAGGCCATGTAGCGCACCTGGGACAGGGCGTACTCGAAGCCGTTGTTCTCGGCCAGCTGCGCGAGCCTCTTGTTGTAGTCGTAGCTCCAGTCGGTGCGCTGCTCGATCTTGCTCACCACCAGGCCGCCGCTGACGTTGGGCACCCAGTAGGCGAACTTCAGGGGCTCGGTTGCCGGTGAAGTCATGCTGGTCTCCTTGGATCGCGAATGTCTATTAAACTTATCGGATTAAACATGCGACGGGACCGGATCTCCCGATGTGGACCACCGGCCGTGCTGATCAGTGGCCCAGATCCCGTGAAAGGCGACGCCTATCAGGCGGCGTCGGGGCGAGAGGCCCTACAGATCACCGACGGCCGGCTCACGTGTACCAGGTCGGCGCGGGGATCTCCCCGAGCAGCGCATAGCGGCCCACCTCGGCGCGCTTGTGCGCCACCGGGTCGTGCAGCGAGTGCGTCCGGATGTTGCGCCACGCGATGTCCAGCCCGACCTTGTTGGACGTCGCCCGGGCACCAGTGAGGTCGTAGACCTTGGTGCCGACCTCGAGACCGACGTCGATCGCGACCTGCTTGGCCGCGGCGATCACGACCGCCGCCTCGCCGCGCTCCTGCTCGGTGACCTCGTCGGCGCGCGCGTTGATGGCCTCGATCAGGCCGGCCGCACGCTCGGCCAACGCCTGGGCCGCCCACAGCTTCGAGGTCAGGTCGCCGTACGTCTCCTGGATGTAGAACTCCTCGCTCCCCGTCTCCTTGACGTCTCCGGCGTAGGGCCAGGCGCGGGTCGTGTCGCGGGTGTAGGTCGCCGCCGTCGCCAGGGCGCCCTCCGCGATCCCGAGATAGAAGTTGGTGAAGATGAGCTGGATGATCGGCACGTTGAGGGTGTTGTAGACCCGCGGGACGAACTCGTACGTCCCGTCCTCCTGCTTCACGTAGCCCGCCGCGGACTCCCAGGGGACCCGCACGCCGTTGATCTCGACGGCGCCGGACTCGGTGAGCCGCTGGCCGAGGTTGTCCCAGTCGCCGGCGAAGACGATGGCCTCCTGCTGGGTCGGGACGATCGCGAAGACGTGCTTCTCCGTGCCCTCGATGACTCCCTCGAGCACGGTCAGATCGGAGATCCGTCCGCCGGTCGAGAACGACTTGCGGCCAGTGAAGACGAGCTCGTCGCCCTCGACCCTGATCACCAGGTCGTCGTCGCGCGGATTGACCGCGCCGCCGAAGAAGAAGTTGTTCTCGGTGTAGAGCTGCTCGACGGCAGCGATCTGCTCCGGGGTGCCGACCAGCCGCGCCGCCCAGGCCCACAGGTAGTGGTAGCCGAGCAGCTGCCCGATCGAGCCGTCACCCGCGGCGACCGCCCGGACCACGCGCAGCGCGGTCGTCCAGTCCTGGCCGGCACCGCCGTGCTCGGCGGGGCCGAGCAGGGTGACCAGGCCGCTCTCCTTGAGCAGGTTCACCTCGTACGTCGGGATCTGGTTGGCCCGGTCGCGGGCGACCGCGTCCACGGAGAGCCTGGTGGCCACCTCGCGGGCACGGTCGACCCAGCCCTCCGGAGTCGTGGGTGCCGCGCCGAACTCCGCGGCGGTGCGTACAGCTTCGGTTGTCATCGCGCCCTCTCATGTCTTGCGTCGTGGATGTTTCTGTCTTTATTCGACCAAATTACTTGAGAATGGTCGGCGTGAGGCAGGCTGGACGCCAGCCATCACCGATCACCCGCTCGGGATGACCGATCACCGACCGACGAGAGGACAGCGTGAGGATCGAGCAGCTGGAGTACATCGCAGCCGTGACCCAGTACGGCTCGCTGCGCCGCGCGAGCGAGCAGCTCCACATCTCCCAGCCCGCCCTGAGCGAGGCGATCACCAAGCTCGAGCGCGAGCTCGGCGTGACCCTGCTCGACCGGCGCCGCGCCGGGGCCCGGATCAGCCGCGATGGCCAGGAGCTGCTGCACTCCATGTCCGACGTCCTCGAGGCCGTCGACCGCCTCCGCCTGGCCGCCGGCGATCAGAGCGCCGGGGTCAGCTCGGTGCGGGTCGGGACGGTCCACGCCGGCACCTCGACCGTGCTGCTACCGACCTTGCGGAGATTCGCCGACGAGCACCCGCGCACGAGCGTCGAGGTGCGCACCATGGTGCAGGAGGACATCTACCTCGCCCTCGCCGAGGGCACCATCGACATCGGCCTGGTCAACCTGCTCGACGGCGACGACCTGCCGCCGACGGTCGAGGGCACCGTGCTTCTCCACGGACGGCCGATCGTGGTGCTGCCCGCGGACCACCCGCTCGCGTCCCGCGACGAGATCACCGTCGAGGAGCTTCGCGAGGAGCCGTTCGTCGGCATGCGCTCGGGCTACCTGATGTATCGCTTCGCCCACCGCGTCTTCGGTCGCGACCTCCCCCACCACTGGCACGCCACCGACGGCGCCGAGATGGGCAAGATGATGGTCGGCGAGGGCCTCGGACTGACCCTGCTGCCGGACTACAGCGTCGTCGGCGACCCCCGCGAGACCGGCGGGCACATCACCGTACGTCCCCTCGCCGGGGACCGCTCGCGGGTCACGATGGTCGCGGTGCGACGGCACAACGCGCGTACGACCTCGGGGGCGCGCAGCCTACTCGACCTGCTCGCCGAGACGGCTGCCCGCTCTTGACCCTCTCGGGCTCAGCCCTCGGCCGGCTCGTAGCTCTGCACGAACTCGGTGAGCCGGGCGAGCTGGTCGGGGTCGGTGCTCGGGATGACGCCGTGGCCGAGGTTGAAGACGTGGCCCTTGGCGCGCCGCCCGGCCTCGATGATCTTCCCGGCCTGCTCGAGCATCACCTCGGTGGGCGCGAAGACGAGAGCGGGGTCGAGGTTGCCCTGGACGCCGAAGTCGTCGCCGAGCTGGGTGACCGCCCAGTCCAGCGGCGTACGCCAGTCGACACCGACGACCTCGGCACCGGCGCTGCCCATCAGCGGAAGGAGCATGGCGGAGTTGACGCCGAAGTGGATCCGCGGGACACCGAGCTCGCCGATCCGGGTCAGCACCTGGGTGGAGTAGGGCAGCACGTGACGCTCGTAGTCGGCGGGCGTGCAGGCGCCGGCCCAGGAGTCGAAGAGCTGCACCGCGGAGGCACCCGCGCGGACCTGGACCTCCAGGAACGCACCGGAGATCCCGGCGATCTTGCGCATCAGGGCGTCCCACACGTCGGGGGCGCCGAACATGAGCGCCTTGGTCTTGGCGTACTCCTTCGAGGGGCCGCCCTCGACCAGGTAGGAGGCGACGGTGAACGGGGCGCCGGCGAAGCCGATCAGCGGGGTGCCGCCATTGATGCCGGCCAGCTCACCGGTGAGGTTCTGGACGGCCTCGGTGATGTAGGTGACGTGCTCCGGGGTCAGGTCCGGGATCGCCTCCACGTCCGCCAGGGTGCGCACCGGGTTGGCGATGACCGGGCCGACACCGGGCTTGATGTCGAGGTCGACACCGACCGCCTTCAGCGGCAGCACGATGTCGGAGAAGAAGATGGCCGCGTCGACCCCGTAGCGGCGTACGGGCTGCAGGGTGATCTCGGTGATCAGGTCGGCGTCCTGGCAGGACTCGAGCATGCCGATGCCTTCACGGACCTTCAGATACTCGGGCAGCGACCGGCCGGCCTGGCGCATGAACCACACCGGCGTACGGCTCGGCTTCTGCCCCGCGAGTGCCTGCAGGAACGGGGAAGATGCGAGCAGGTCGGGGGTCTTCCCAGAGGTTTGTTCAGCGGCCACCTGGCAATGGTCCCATCCGGTGCGGCGTGTACGCACATCGCGAATCGCGCAGAAGACATACCCTGTTCACATGGTCGTCCGTGGAGAGTCGCGTCCCGCCGCGGGACCGGAGACCGGTCCCGCCGTGTTCCGGTCCGCCGCGGAAGGGATGCGCGCCGCGACCTTCAGACCCGAGGTGCTGGCCGAGGAGATGCCGGCGCCCCAGCGGATCGCTCCGTACGCCGCGGCGCTGTCCGCCGAGGTGACGGTCGACGACGTCGACGTGGCGACCGGACGGTTGATCCTGCTGCACGACCCCGACGGCAACGATGCGTGGGGCACGGTGCACGGACTGCCCGGCACGTTCCGCCTGGTGGCGTACGCGCGGGCCGATATCGACGTCGAGCACATCAGCGATCCGCTGTTGGGTGAGGTCGGCTGGTCCTGGCTCCTCGACGCGCTCTCCGGTCACGGCGCCGAGCACGTCGCCGCGGCGGGCACCGTGACCCGCGTCGCCACCGAGTCCTACGGCGGGATGGCCGATGAGGACGGCACCGCGCAGATCGAGATCCGCGCCTCCTGGACCCCGGTCGGCACGGCTTCGGGCGACCTGGACCTGCGACCACACACCGAGGCATGGGGCGAGCTGCTCTGCACGGCCGCGGGACTTCCTCCGGTGCCGGAGGGCGTCACCGTCATACCGAGCCGGCGAGGGCAGCGAGGCGCGTGAGCGAGCGTCAGCGAGCGACCGTCACGACCATCGCGCCACCGCTTCCGTATACTGGCGCCTGCGCTACGGAGGTGGCGGCGTGATCGAAGACAACACCGAGGCCGAAACAGGGCCGGACACACCAGAAGATGCTGCTCCGGCGCCACTGCTGACCCTGCGCGACGGGCTGCCTCCGGTGACCGACACCGATGAGGGCCTGGTCAAGGCCGCCGCGGCCATCGCCGCCGGCTCGGGTCCGGTCGGGATCGATGCCGAGCGCGCCTCCGGCTACCGCTACTCCAACCGCGCCTACCTGATCCAGCTGCGCCGCGAAGGCTCCGGGATCTGGCTGATCGACCCGACCGAGCTGTCCACGATGCAGCCGCTGGTCGACGCGCTCGAGGGCACCGAATGGATCCTGCACGCCGCCACCCAGGACCTGCCCTGCCTCAGCGACCTCGGCCTGCACCCCTCCGCCCTCTTCGACACCGAGCTCGCCGGCCGGCTGCTGGGCTATCCGCGCGTCGGGCTCGGCACCCTGGTCGAGACGGTGCTGGGCTTCACCATGCTCAAGGAGCACTCCGCGGCCGACTGGTCGACCCGGCCGCTGCCGGACGCCTGGCTGGAGTACGCCGCGCTCGACGTCGAGGTGCTCGTCGAGCTGCGCGACGCGCTGGCTGACGAGCTCGTCGCGCAGGACAAGGAGGCCTGGGCCCGCCAGGAGTTCGACTGGCTGCGCGGGTTCGAGGCGCCGGTGCGTACGGATGCCTGGCGGCGCACCTCCGGCATGCACCGCGTCCGCGGGCGCCGCGGCCTAGCCGCGGTGCGTGAGCTGTGGACCGAGCGCGACCGGATCGCGCAGCAGCGTGACGTCACCCCGAGCCGGATCATTCCAGATGCCGCGATCGTCGCCGCCGCGCAGGACCTCCCGCAGGAGAAGGCCGCGCTGCTCGGCCTGAAGGGCTTCCACGGTCGTGGCGCCGAGCGCTACTCGACCTCCTGGGTGAAGGCGCTCAACCGCGCGATCACGATGGAGGAGGACGAGCTCCCGGTGCGGTCGCCGCGCTCCGACGGTCCTCCCCCACCGCGCGCGTGGGCCGACAAGGACCCTGCTGCCGCCCGTCGTCTCACGCTGGCGCGCGAGTCCGTCAACGCCCTCGCCGAGGCCCGCAACCTCCCCGCCGAGAACCTGCTCACTCCCGACTTCCTGCGCCGCGCCATGTGGACGCCCCCGAAGACCCGCGACCCCGGCGCCCTGCTCGACGGCATCATCGAGCTCCTCTCCGGCTTCGGCGCCCGCGGCTGGCAGATCGCCCTCACCGCCCCGCTCCTCACCGACGCCGTCCTCCACGTCGAGACGAACTGAGCGAGGTCGAGCGGCGAGCTTGCTCGTCCGCTCGCGCCGAGCGAGGGAGTGACCGAGACGTCAGGCCCGTCGGCCGAAGCGTCACTGAGGACGGCCGAGGTGGCATCGTCGTGACGACTCGACCGACCTAGCCGACTTCTCGACCGACGTACGTGACACCTCGGGCGACGGGGGTGACGCCTCGGCTCGGCAGCTAGGAGCTGGGTGAGATGGAGGGCGACGGGGAGGCCGGCGGCGTCGGCTGGGGGAAGACGGTCTTGGAGAGCTCGTCGATCTGGACGGCGTAGTCCTCGACCTGGTCGGGCTCGGTGACCGCGAAGGAGCCTCGTACGGCGGCGGCGGCGACCTTCTGGAGCTGGGCGAGCTGGGTGGCCTCGGGGAGGACCTGCATGTCGCGCACGGTGTCGGTGAAGATCCGGGCGTTCTTGGGGTTCCGCTCGGGCTGGGTGAAGACCGGCGCGTAGCCGACCTCGGAGTTGACCGGCACGAAGTGGCCGGTGCGGACCATCTTCACGACCGACTCGGTCGAGATGAGGTAGGTGAGGAAGTCGGCGGTGGCGTCGGGGTCGGCGGTCTCCGAGCCCATGCAGAGGCCGGCGTAGTCGCCGGTGGTGCCGTTGCCACCCGGCATCGGCATCACGTCCCACTCCATCGCTTCGGTCGCCCGAAGGTCCGAGACCAGCGAACGGTCACCGACCAGCGCCACCAGGCGGCCCTGCTTGAAAGCCTGGAACGGGGTGCGGCCGTTGAGGTCCTTCGCGGTGGCCAGCACGTTGGGCTGGGTCAACGCCTCGACCAGGTCCTCGTACGCCCCGGCTGAGTCCTCCAGCGCGGTGGACGTCGGAACCAGCGGGTCGTCGAAGAGGGTCGCGCCGGCACCGGCGAGCCAGGGCATCAGCGCGGAGAGGTTCTGCTCGACGTAGGTGCCCCGGACACCCTTGCGGTGCTCAGCGGCGTACGTCATGGCCGAGCTGAACTGCTCGAGAGTCCAGCCACGCAGGGAGCCATCGGCCCGTACGCTGGGCGTGGGCAGGCCCTCCTCCTTCATGGCGTCGAAGTCGATCAGCCCGGTGTTGACGTAGACGACCTGCGGCGAGACCGAGTAGGGCATGCACTCCAGGCGGCGTTCGACGGAGAAGTCCTCCATCGCCTCACGGGAGTACTTGTCGCCGAAGTCGACGTTGCGGGCCTCGAGCAGGGTGTCGACGGGCTGGATCCGCTTGTCCTCGGCGAACGTGGCGACGTCGGCACGCGGGGTGAGCACCACGTCGATCTTCTCGCCGCTGCTGACCGCCGCGGTGAGCTGGTCGGCGGTCGGCCAGGACTTCACCTCGACGGTGACGTTGGGGACCTCTTGGGTGTATTCGGCGGCCAGCTGCTTGTAGGTGTCGACCACCGTCTTGTGGCCGGAGACCCCGAAGACGAGCTTCACCTTGGTCGGCGCCTTCGTCGTGGTGCTCGGCGATGGCTTCGAGGCCGGGTCACCACCACCGCAGGCGGCGAGGGACGCCGAGAGAACCGCCACCAGAAGCGCCGTTGCCAGCCGCGTGCGCCGCACCATTTCCTCCATCTCAACACCAGGACCGGGTCTGTGATGCAACCACAGACCCGGTTTACCAGCGATTCACTTTACGATACCTACCTGGACGCTTCCTGAGAAAGCACCGCCTGAGAAAGCACAGCCGGAGAAGGCACGTCAGAACAGCCCCAGGACCGCCTCAGGCGAGGTGATCGCGTGCGGCCTTGATCACATCATCGAAGATTTCCTTGGCCAGCACATCGCCCTCACGGCGTACGTCTGCGGGATCCATCCGGATCAGCCGGTCCAGGCGCACCTCGGAGGGCCGCCCCTGGCGGTCCCAGCCGCCGGTGCCGACATCCATCCAGTGGCGCCCGTTCCGCGCCTCCTGCGCCTCGTCGCGGTCGTGGTCCTTGCTGGTCAGCATCAGAGACAGGAGTACGCCGGCCTTCTGGCCGATCACGAGGACCGGACGGTCCTTGCCCTGGGTCTCGTCGTCCTCGTAGGGAACCCAGCCCCACACGACCTCGCCCGGGTCGGCGTTGCCGTCACCGATCTCGGGCTCGTAGGAGATGGCGCCCTCGCGCGCTGCGGGCTGGGTGTCGGTCACTACGGCTCCTTGGTCGGTGGCTGGCGTCATGGCCGCCCAGCCGAGTGCACCGAAAAGATGATGAACACGCCGGACCGGGAGCGCCTCACGGCGCAAGGCCGCTCGAAGCGGCTGAAGTTGGGACCCGGGGCTGCCGCAGCCCGACGTGTTCGGTCACCAGTGTAACGGTGCCCCCAACCTCACCCGCATCAAAGCGGACAGGAGGCTACATCACGGATGGGCAGAACTACCGATGCCGCCACCGCGATGCCCTGGCGATGCTGGTGGCAACAACACATCAGTCACAAGGGGTGGTCATAGTGGCAACCACGGCAGCCGGCACTCGGCAGGAGGAGCTGGCGTTCATCAGGGTCGACGGCGTGCGGATCGCGTACGCCGACACCGGCGGCACGGGCACCCCGCTCGTGCTGGTCCACGGATCCTGGGGGTCGCACCACAACTGGGACGCGGTCGTCCCCGGGCTGGCCGAGCGCTTCCGGGTCGTCTCATACGACCGGCGCGGCCACAGCGAAAGTCAGCGCCCGCCCGGGCACGGGCACTTCTCGGAGGACGTCGCCGACCTGGCCGCCCTGATCGAACAGCTCGGCGTCGCCCCCGCGTGGGTGGTGGGCAGCTCCTTCGGAGCCGCCGTGACCGTGAAGCTGGCAGCCGCACGGCCAGAGATCCTGCGCGGCATCGTCGCGCACGAACCCCCACTCTTCGGGTTGCTCGAAGCAGGCAGCCAGGAGGCGCACGCGGTGGCCGAGATCGAGAGCGGCCCGCTGACCGAGGTCGGCCGGCGCATCGCCACGGGCGACCACGCAGGGGCGGCCGAGCAGTTCGCCGAACAGGTGGCACTCGGGCCCGGCAGCTGGGCACGGTTGCCCGAAGCCATGCGAGCGATGATGATCGCCAACGCGCCGACCTTTCTCGACGAGCTCCGCGACACCGAGCGGCTGCTCGTTGGCGAGGCCGAGCTGGCCCGCTACGGCGGCCCTGCCCTGCTCACCTCCGGTGACCAGAGTCCGCCGATATTCCAGCACATCGAGCGCCAGCTCGCGAAACTGCTGCCGCACGCCTCCCGGATCACCTACTCCGGAGCCGGGCACATCCCGCACGTGACGCACCCCGAGGAGTACGTCGCCGCGCTGGTCGGCTTCATCGAGTCGCACGAGGTGGACCGGCGATGACCGCCTCCACCGAGGTCGAACGCCTCACGGTCCGCTCCCCCGACGGTGTCGACCTGGCGGTGTGGGTCGAGGGACACGGCCCGCCGCTGGTGCTGGTGCACGGATCCATCCAGGATCACACCATCTCGGCAGCGCTGGTGGCCGAGCTGACGGCCGAATTCACGACGTACGCGATGGACCGGCGCGGATTCGGCGCCAGCGGCGACGCCCCGGCGTACTCACTGGGGAGGGAGTTCGCCGACGTGGTGGCTGTCGTCGACGCCGTCACGGCACGGACCGGCGACCCGGTGGTGCTGTGGGGACACTCGTTCGGCGCGAGCTGCGCGATGGGCGCGGCGGCGCTGACCGGCAACGTCAGCCACGTCGTGCTCTACGAGCCGAGCCTGGGCCTCCCGTATCCGGCCGGGTGGATCGACCGGGTCGAACAGGTGGTGGCCGGCGGTGATCACGAGACGGCGATCGTGATGGTGCTGCGCGACCTGCTGGAGCTCACCGATGAGCAGATCGCGGAGCGGCGGGCCGAGCCGGAGTGGCCCGGTCGGGTCGCTACGGCGCCCACGGTGGTCCGGGAAGCGCGAGCCGAGCAGGAATGGACGTACGCCGGCGGCTCGATGGACCGCATCAGCGCACCGACGCTGTTGCTGTCGGGCACCGAGAGCCCGCCAGATATCGTGCGGACCACGGCCGCGGCACGTGCGGCGATCCCGGGCGCCCGGGTGCGCAGGCTGCCCGGCCAGGCCCACATCGCGCATCGCACGGACCCGGCGATGGTGGCGAGGATCGTGAGCGAGTTCGTCAGGGAGTGAGGAGGTCGTGCTCCATGGCGTAGAGCGTGGCGGCGGCGCGGGTGGAGCGGCCGATCTTGGTGTAGATGTGCTGGACGTGGTGCTCTGCGGTGCGCCGGGAGATCACCAGGCGCACCGCGATCTGCTGATTCGACGCCCCGCGGGCGAGCAACCGCAACACCTCGACCTCACGGTCGCTGAGAGCGGACGGCCACTCGCGGCGTACTCGCGGCCGGTCCTGCCCTGCGGCGGCGATGACGGCAGCGACACAGTCGACATCGAGCCGTCCGGCGACCGCTTCGGCGGTGAGGTGCTCGGCGGCCTGCTCGGCCGTGCCCGCCGGCCGGTGGGGCCTATCCTGGGTGGCGGTCTGGAAGGTGTCGGCGGCCGCAAGGATCCGGGCTGAGGGCGGGATCGCCGACGCGGAGACGCCGTGGTGGTAACCGCTGCCGTCGAGCCGCTCGTGGTGCAGTCCGGCGATCCAGCCCAGCGGCGCCAGGGTCGCAGAGCAGGAGAGGATCCGCTCGGTGAGGTACGGGTGCAGCCGGACCTGCTCCCACTCGCCACGGGTCAGCGGCCCCTTCTTGTCCCAGACTCCGCTCGTGACGCCCACCCGGCCGAGATCGTGCAGCAGCGCCGCTCGGCGCAGGGAGACGACGTCGGTGTCGGAGAGGTTGAGGGTTCGCGCGGCCGTCTCCGTCAGCTCAGCCACCTCGCTGGAGTGGCCGACGGTGTACGACGACTTGAGGTCGACCATGTCGGCGAAGCATCGCGCCATCCCGTCGAGATCGGACTCGGCAATGTATGCGACCGGCGCCGGCTCGGTCTCGAGGAGGGCTTGCCAGGGATCGGCGGCGACCAGTTCCGCCAACAGTCCCGGACCTGCCTTTTTGAACGTTGCCACGACGTCAGGGGCGAACCAGCCGCCCGCGCGCTCCGCCACCATGGCGAGCGCCGAGTCCGGACCGGCCGCGTCGAGGAACAGCACCACCTGCGTGGCGACCTCACCCACCCGCGCGGGCAGCGCGACCGCGTCCTCCGCCAAGCCGTGAGGCCCATTGCCGTCCCACCGCTCGAACTGCTGCGCCAGGCAGTCCTGCACGGCGCGCCCGAGCCCGAGCCGCCGAGCGAGCATCGATGCCGCGTCGCAGACCGACCTGAGGATCTCATCGCCATGCCGCACGTCGCCGATGACCACCTTGGCGACCTTCGCCGGGCGCCTGAGCCCCTCGCCGCGCCCCGTGCCGAGGGTCAGTTGCAGCATCTCGCGGGGACTGCCGAAATCCGTTGGCTGGGCCGCCCGACGTGACACCAGCTCGTTCCCGCCGTACCAGCGCGCCTCCACCGAGGCGGTCGCCGTACACCCGATGTGGCGCAGCAGCGTGCCGAGGCGAGCGTTGCGTACGTCCTCTTCGGGCAGATTCATCGCGCGGGCGAGCCCGGTCGCAAGCAGGCTCGACCGCAGCGCGGTCTCCGGAGGTTGCCCCATGCCCAAGTCAGTGGTGACGGAGAGCGCAGCCAGCAGCTCCATCATCCGCAACCGATGGTCGGTCACCGCTCCATCGTGCCCGAGGTGTGTGAGCCCCCGCCACTCCTACCACCCGGGGGAGCTCAGCTGAGACGATGCTCGAGCTCCGCATGCCCCGCGGCCTCGAGCTGTTCGGAGAGCTGCAGCATGTTGCGTACGTCCTTGGCTGCCGCGTCCGGGTCCAGGGCCGCCCGTCCGGCGGCGATGACGCGGGAGAACGCGGCGGCGCGGAGGAGCACCACGGCGAAGTCGCTGCCGGCGATGCCGCGCAGCACCTCGTCGACCATCGCCTTGAGCTCCTGCGGGCCGGGAGGCTCCGCGACACCGGCAACGACCTGCGCGACCTGGGCCTTCGCCCGGCCGGCGTCGAACTCGCGCGCAGCGCCGACCGGGTCGGCGTAGACCCAGCTGCGGAGCAGGTAGAGCCGCCACAGGCAGCCGGCCAGCGACTCCGCCGGCGAGCTCGACCAGACCTCAGCGATCGTCTCGATGCCCTCGGACTCGGCGAGATGGAGGATCCGCTCGGCGACCGCGGGGTCGTCGCTGTCCCGCGCCCCGCGCACGAGCGCTGTCGCCGCCGCGTCGGCCGCCTCCTGCACCAGGGCAGGGTCGTCGCCCCCGAGGAGGGAGTCGAAGAAGCCGTCCCCGGGACGCATCGGCGAATGAAACTCTCTGGACATCGGATCGAGCGTAGCGGCCGCCGCACACATGTAACACGTCGTTCGTAGGACTACTCGCCCTATTGGAACGACCGGAAAGTCCTACGAACGACGTGTTACACCCCCGCAGGCGCTACCCCAGCAGCTTGCGGATCCGCGCGTCGGAGACCTTCTCGGCGGTGCCGAGATGCTGGGCCCACAGCTGGACGCGGTACTCCTCGAGCATCCACCGCACCTGCCGCAGCCGCGGTCCGGGCGGCCGGCCCTCGGCGAGCGCCTCGACCTGGTGCAGGTAGGCGTCCTGGAGAGACGCGATCCGGTCGTGGGTCGTCCGGTCGGCGCGCAGGTCGGCGTCGAGCTTGCGGCGGCGTTCGACGATGGCCTTCAGATAGGTCGGATACCGCCTGATCTGCTGGGCACCCGCCTCTGCGACGAACCCTCGGTGCACCAAGCGCGCCAGTTGGTCCTTCATGTCGGTCAGCGCCGGGAGCTGGAACATGTCGGCCCGCCCGGAGAGGGCCTTGTCGGTCTCGCGATAGGCCTCGAGCGCCCGCATCACGTCAGCCAGGACCGCGCGGACGGCCGCGACCAGGTCGGCCGGCGTGCCGGCGGCGGCCAGGACGGCGGCGTACGCCTCCTGCGTCCGCGGAAGCGGACGGGCATCGACCAGCTGCTGGACGACGGCGGCGCGGCAGTCCTCGACGAGCTCGGCGGCGCTCGGGTAGGGGGATCCGGCCAGCGCGAGCTTCTCCATGGTGGAGAGCCCGTCGACGACCTCCTTGCCCACATTCGGGAGAGCGAGGACCAGCAGCCGTACGACGCCGAGTCGATGACGCGCCTCGGCCTCCTCCGCGGATCCGGCGACGACGAGACCGACCGTCGTGCCCTCGTCGGAGAGGCACGGGAAGACCGTGACCTCATGACCGGCGCGCTTCTCGGTCACCGTGGTGGCGATGTCACCGAAGACCCAGCTCGTCTCGCCGGTGCGGGTGTGACCGGCCGACGCCGCGACCTCGGCGATGGCCGCCTTGAACTCCCCCTCGAGCGGCGCCTTGAGCGCGTCGAGGTCCTTGCCCTTCGCGGTCTCCTTGCCGTCCTCGCCGACGACCCGGTAGGTCGGGCGCAGGTGCTCGGGCACCTTGGTCCAGTCCCAGGCCTCGCGAGGGATGTGTACGCCCGCGGTCGAGCGCGCCCAGCGCTCCAGCGCGGTCAGCAGCGGCTCCTCCCCCGGCGGGGTCTCCTTCAGGAAGGCGCGCGCCTTGTCGGGGGCAGGCACGAAGCTGACCCGCAGCGGCTTGGGAAGCGACCGGATCAGCGCGGTCACCAGCTCTTCGCGCAGCCCCGGCACCAGCCAGGAGAAGTCCTCGGCGCCGACGCGGTTGAGCGTGGCGACGGGTACGTCGATCGTCAACCCGTCGTCGGCCGTCCCCGGCTCGAAATGGTAGCTGAGATCGAACGTCAACGGGCCTGCGTCCCAGGTGGCCGGGAAGTCGCTCTCGGTCACCTCTCCCGCGGCGTCGTTGGTGAGCATCGACAGCTCGAAGGTGAGCAGGTCGGGCGTCTCCCGCCGGGCCTGCTTCCACCACTGGTCGAAGTGGGCCCCGGAGACGATGGAGGCAGGCAGCCGGCGGTCGTAGAAGTCGAAGAGCGCGTGCTCGTCAACGACGATGTCGCGGCGCCGGGCGCGGTGCTCGAGCTCCTCGGCCTCCTCGACGAGCTTCGCGTTGTCGCGGAGGAAGCGGTGGTTCGTACGCCACTCCCCGTAGACCAGCGCATGCCGGATGAAGAGCTCGCGCGAGAGCTCGGGATCGATCTTGCCGAAGGCGACGGGGCGGTCGGCGACCAGCGGCACGCCGTAGAGGGTCACCTTCTCCCGCGCCATCACCGAGGCACGCTTCTGGGACCAGTGCGGCTCGGAGTAGGTGCGTTTGACCAGGTCACGGCCGAGGCTCTCGGCCCACTCGGGCTTGATCGAGGCGTTCTGCCGGGCCCAGAGCCGGGACGTCTCGACGAGCTCGGCGGACATCACGAACTGCGGGTTCTTCCGGTGCAGCGCCGACCCGGGGAAGATCGCGAACTTCGCACCTCGGGCGCCTTCGTACTCCCGCGGGCCGGGCCGCCGCTTCTCCCGCGCTCGCGCCGCGTCGGCCTTCGAGTCCCGCTCCTCGAGCGCCCCGATGTGGGAGAGCAGCCCGGAGAGCAGCGCCTGATGGATCCCGTCGGCGTCGTACGCCGCCCCCGCAGTATTCAGTCCAGTCTCGGCCGCGTCCTCGCCGGCTTCGATGACGTCGCGGTGTCCCTTGCCGAGATCGATCTTCATCTCCCGGCAGACCTGGCGCAGCTGCGACTCCAGGTCCTGCCACTCCCGGACGCGTACGTAGTGCAGGAACTCCCGCTTGCACAGCCGCCGGAACGCGCTGGAGGAGAGCTCGTGCTGCTGCTGCTTCAGGTAGCGCCACAGGTTGAGCCAGGTGAGGAAGTCGGAGGTCTCGTCCTTGAACCGCGCGTGCAGCTGGTCGGCCTGCGCCTGCTCCTTGGGGTGGTCCTGCCCCGGCCGCTCACGCGGGTCCTGGAGCGAGAGGGCGGCGGCGACGACGATGACGTCGCGTACGCACCCGAGCCGCTCGGCCTCGAGCACCATCCGGGCCAGTCGCGGGTCGATGGGCAGCCGGGCCAACCGGCGGCCCAGCTTGGTCAGCCGCTGCCCCCGCATCGCGCCGAGCTCCTCGAGAAGCTGTACGCCGGCGGTGATGTTGCGCCGGTCCGGCGCCTCCACGAACGGGAACCGGGCGATGTCCCCGAGCCCGAGGGAGGCCATCTGCAGGATGACCGAGGCCAGGTTGGTGCGGAGGATCTCGGGGTCGGTGAACTCCGGCCGCCCCTCGAAGTCCTCCTCGGAGTAGAGGCGGATCGCGATGCCCGCCTCGACCCGCCCCGTACGCCCCGACCGCTGGTTCGCCGAGGCCTGCGAGATCGGCTCGATGGGCAGCCGCTGGACCTTGGTGCGGGCGGAGTAGCGCGAGATGCGGGCGACACCGGTATCGACGACGTACTTGATCCCGGGGACCGTCAGCGACGTCTCGGCGACGTTGGTCGCGAGCACGATTCGGCGGCCGGTATGAGGCGAGAAGACGCGATGCTGGTCGGCGGCCGAGAGCCGCGAGAACAACGGGATGATCTCGACGAGACCAGTTGAGCGCCCCTTGTTCAGCCCCAGCCCATCCGACAACGCGTCGGCCGCGTCCCGGATCTCACGTTCGCCGGGAAGGAAGACGAGGACGTCACCCGGCCCCTCGGCCGAGAGCTCCTTGACCGCGTCGACGATGGCCTCGGTCTGGTCGCGGACGACCACCTCGCCCTCTTCGTCCTCCTCGGAGAGCTCCATCAGCGGCCGGTAGCGGACCTCGACCGGATAGGTGCGGCCGGAGACCTCGATGATCGGCGCCGGCTCACCGGTCCTCACATCGGAGAAGTGGGCCGCGAACCGCTCGGGGTCGATCGTCGCGGAGGTGATGATCAGCTTCAGGTCGGGTCGCCGCGGCAGCAGCCGGCGCAGATAGCCCAGCAGGAAGTCGATGTTGAGCGACCGCTCGTGGGCCTCGTCGATGATGATCGTGTCGTACTTGCGCAGGTCGCGGTCGCGCTGCAGCTCGGCGAGCAGGATGCCGTCGGTCATCAGCTTGATCCGCGAGGCGGCCGAGGACTTGTCCATGAACCGCACCTGATAGCCGACCAGGTCGCCGAGCGAGGTGCCGAGCTCGGAGGCGATCCGCTCGGCCACCGACCGGGCCGCGATCCGGCGCGGCTGGGTGTGCCCGATCAGTCCGGCGGACCCGCGCCCGAGCTCCAAGCAGATCTTGGGCAGCTGGGTCGTCTTTCCCGACCCGGTCTCACCGGCGACGATCACGACCTGATGGTCACGGATGGCCGCGGCGATGTCCTCGCGGCGCTGGGTGACCGGGAGCTCGGCAGGGTAGGTGATCGCGACGGAGGTGGCGGCGGGCTGGTCGGTCTCGGACATGAGGTCACCCATTCTCCCCCGGCGTACCCCTCGACCGCACATCGGTTTCTCGGGGAACCCCGCCCGCCGGATGGCGGGGGCAGCGGATGTGATTCCCGCCACAGGCCGGGTTCCGTCGACAACGGTCACGAGGGAGGCTGGGGGCACCCCCGACGAAGGAGTGGCCATGACCGAGACGACCACCAGCGAGATCTTCCCCGACACCCCCATCCGGCCGCCGTTCGATCCCGAGCTCGTACCGGTCCTCGAGGCGGTACGCCAGGGCATCCCGCCCTTCTCGGCCGAGATCCTCCCGCTGATACGGCAGCAGAGCGCCGATGGGTTCCCCGGCATGGAGCCGGCGGATCTGACCGTCGGCGGCGCAGTCAGGGTCGAGGAGCGGCAGGTTCCCGGCCCGGAGGGCGCCCCCGACATCACGCTGCTGATCCTGAGCCCGACCGTCGACGGGCCGCCGCGCCCGGTGATCTACCACATCCACGGCGGCGGCATGGTGATCGGAAATCGGGTGTTCGGCGTGGAGGCCTTCCTCCCGCACGTCGCAGACGGCACCGCCGTGGTCGCGTCGGTGGAGTACCGCCTCGCCCCGGAGCATCCCGACCCCGCGCCCGTGGAGGACTGCTACGCCGGCCTCGTCTGGACCGCGAAGAACGCCGCTGAGCTCGGCATCGACCCCGAGCACCTCATGATCGCGGGAGCCAGCGCCGGCGGCGGCCTCGCCGCGGGCACGGCGCTGCTCGCCCGCGACCGGTCCTTCCCGAAGCTGAGCCACCAGATCCTCATCTGCCCGATGCTCGACGACCGCTTCGAGACCCACAGCAGCCGGATGCTCGACGACGAGGGAGTCTGGGACCGCGAGGCCAACCTGTTCGGCTGGACAGCACTGCTCGGCGAACGCCGGGGTGGCCCCGAAGTCTCCCCGTACGCAGCGCCCGCGCGCGCCGAGGATCTCACCGGCCTTCCCCGTACATACATCGACACCGGCTCGACGGAGACGTTCCGCGACGAGACGCTGACCTATGCGCGCCGGCTCTCGGAGGCCGGCGTCAGCGTCGACCTCCACATGTGGGGCGGCGGGTTCCACGGGTTCGACATGATGGCCGGGCACGCCGCGGTCTCCCGTGCCTCGATCGCGACCCGTGACGAATTCATCCGCAGGGCACTCGAGGCCTGATCCGCTGGCTTGCTCGCCCTCCGTGGGCGAGAGTGGGCCAGGGAGGTTCAGGTGCGAGATCTGATCGGCAAGCTCGAGGTGGTCGACGACGACACGGCCAGTGCGCTGCGCGTCATCGACCACTTCGACCGGCTCGTGGACGAGCGGACGTCGACGGCTGCGGTGGTGCGCGCCGCGGCGGCGCTGGCCGGCTCCCCCGCAGGCCTCCATGACGCCGCGCGCGGCCTCGTCAAGCGGTTCGCGGCAGATGGCCGCGCGCTGACCGGCGAGGCCGAGGGCGGCTGGCACCACGAGCCGATCCCCGGCCAGCCCGGCTCCTGGCTGTGGCTCGAGCGCACCGGGGACGACGGCCCGCTCGACGCACTCATCCTCGAGCGGGCCGCCCGCGCCCTGCAGGCGCTCAGCACGGGCTCGTCCGATCCCTCGACGAGCGGGCTGGTCAGGATCGCGTGCGACCCCGACGCGACCGACGCCGACCGGCGGGACGCGGTCGCACGGCTCGGCCTGAGCGGCCCCGTCACGGTCGTGCTGAGCACCTCGGCCCACCTGCGGGCGACGCTGATCAGCACGGTCGGCGCCCTGGTCGTCGCGCTGCTTCCCGGCACGCCCACCATCCCGGAGGGCGTCCGTGCGGGCGTCGCCGTCGCCCCCGACCCGCTGCAGCTGCCGACCGCGCTGGAGCAGGCGCGTACGGCCCTCCGGCTGGCCGCCGACGCCGGCGGCCTCGCCCCTGCGATGGTCCGCTACGACGACCTCGGGGCACTTGCCGTCATCGCCGAGCGGATCAGCGCCGACGAGGCAGCGGCGGTGGGTGACGTACGACGTCTGGACGAGCTGCTCGCCGGCCATCCGTGGGTCGTGGAAACGCTCCACGCGGTGCTCGACCAGCCGAGCCTGAGGCAGTCGGCTGCGATGCTCCACGTGCACCATTCGACGCTGCAGGAGCGGCTGACCTGGCTGAGTGGTCAGCTCGGCTACTCACCCATCAAAGGACGGGGACGTCAGCGTGCGGCGGTCACGCTGCTGCTGTGGCGTGTGGCCCACGGCACCGCCCAGCAGGTCGTGGACGATCCGCACTAGGCGAGCCTTGGTGCGGGCACCTAGATTATGTCCCCATGACCGGGGAGCCGAGCGAGACCGAGGTCCAGGATGCGCTGCGCGCGCTCCGAGGAGAGGACGAGACCCTCAACGAGCGGTCTGTGCAGACCGCTCTCGACCTCCATCGGCTGCGCGACGCGCTGACCCGGTTCGGCGACGACGAGCCGTCCGGCGACACCAAACCGGCGCGGGACAGGTTCCGACTCTGAGTCGAAATCGGCCAATGGGTGGGACGCCGAGTTACGTAGGGGATTTCAAGAGGGTTACCGTTGCTGATCGTGACCGAATCTCTAACAGTGCGTGACAACCGCACCGGGGTGGAGTACGACATCCCGATCACCGACGGCACCATCCGCGCCGCCGACCTGGGGAAGATCAAGGCCGCTGACCCGGCCACCCAAGAAGAAGGTCCTGGCCTGGCCGTCTATGACCCCGGCTTCGTCAACACCGCTTCCTGCCGATCTTCCGTCACCTATATCGACGGTGACAAGGGCGTGCTCGAGTATCGGGGCTACCCCATCGAGCAGCTCGCCGAGAAGTCGAGCTTCCTGGAGGTCTCCTATCTCCTGGTTCACGGCGCGCTGCCGACCAAGGAGGAGTACGACGCGTGGGTGCACGAGATCACCTTCCACACGTTCGTGCACGAGAACATCAAGGAGTTCATGCAGGGCTTCCGCTATGACGCCCACCCGATGGGCATGCTCATGGCGTCGGTCGGTGCGATGTCGACGTTCTACCCGGACGCCGCGAACATCTCCGACCCTGACAACCGTCGCCTGCAGATCATCCGACTGATCGCCAAGATGCCGACGCTGGGCGCGTGGGCGTTCCGGCACGCGCAGGGCAAGCCGTACGTCTACCCGGACAACGACCTGTCCTACACCGGCAACTTCCTCTCCATGCTCTTCAAGATGAGCGAGAGCAAGTACGCCTCGGACGACCGCATCGAGAAGGCGCTCGACACGCTCTTCATCCTGCACGCCGACCACGAGCAGAACGCCTCGGCCAACGCCGTGCGCAGCGTGGGCTCGACCCAGGTCGACCCCTACTCCTCGGTGGCCGCCGGCGTCGGCGCCCTCTTCGGCCCGCTCCACGGTGGCGCCAACGAGGCTGTCCTCCGGATGCTGCGCCGCATCGGCAAGGTGGAGAACATCCCCGCCTTCATCGAGGGCGTCAAGGCCGGCAACGAGCGGCTGATGGGCTTCGGCCACCGGGTCTACAAGAACTACGACCCGCGCGCCACGATCATCAAGCAGCAGGCGCTCAACGTCTTCGAGGTGACGGGCACCAACCCGCTGCTCAACATCGCGATGGAGCTGGAGAAGATCGCGCTCGAGGACGAATACTTCGTCAAGCGCAAGCTCTACCCCAACGTCGACTTCTACTCCGGCCTGATCTACGAGGCCCTGGAGTTCCCGCCGGAGATGTTCACCGTGCTGTTCGCCATCGGGCGTACGCCGGGCTGGCTCTCCCAGTGGCTGGAGCTCGTCCAGGACAAGGAGCAGAAGATCGCCCGTCCGAAGCAGATCTACACCGGCGAGCGCGGACTCACCTTCGTCCCGCGCGACGTGCGCTGGAAGTGAGCGCTTAGCCAGGCTCTAGTCGGCGCAAAACCGCCCGGAGCGAAGCGAGGACGGATTTGCGCCGACTAGAGCCGAGCAACGCATAGGAGAGACATGGCTGACGTGGACGGGGTTGTCTGGGATTTCGGGAACGTCCTGATCCGCTGGGACCCGCTCCCGGCGATCGCGGCCGGAGTCGGGGACGCCGACGCCCGTGCATTCCTGGAGTCCTACGACTTCCGGTCGTGGAACCACGTCCAGGACGCCGGCCGGACCTGGGCCCAGGCACTCGCCGTCCTCGAGGGCGACGCGCCCCAGTGGCTCAGCGCCGGAGCGGCGTACGTCGACAATTTCCCGCTCTCCCTGCTGGGCCCGGTCCCCGGCACCCATGAGCTGGTCCGCGAGCTCGCCGCGGCCGGCTTCCCCCAGCTCGGACTGACCAACTGGTCGGCCGAGCTCTATCCGCATGCTCCGGCGACGTACGACGTGATCGAGCTGCTCGGCGACGTCGTCGTCTCCGGTGAGGTGCGCCTGGCCAAGCCCGACCCGGCGATCTACCAGCTCGTCGCCGAGCGCGCCGGGATGCCGCTGGACCGGCTGGTGTTCATCGACGACAGCGCCGCCAACGTGGCCGCCGCCGCGGCGCTGGGCATGCACGCGATCCAGTTCACCGGGGCCGAGCAGCTCCGCAAGGACCTGGTCGCGCTCGGCCTACCGGTCTAGAGGACCTGGTCGGGCGCGCGCTCCAGACGGCGCACGCCCGCGAAGGAGATCGACATCAGGGCGCTGCCGGAGATCACCGCGGCGACCACGAGCAGCCAGGTGTCGAAGCCCACCGCGACGGCGACCGGGCCGACGAGCGCGAGCCCGAGGGGGCGGGCGACGAACGAGCCGACGATGTCGAAGGAGTAGACCCGGGAGAGCTTCTCCTCGGGGATCTCCTGCTGGATCGCGATCTGCCAGAAGATGTCGAAGACCTGCAGGCCGAACCCGTGCAGGAACGCGCCGAGGAGGATCGGCCAGAGCGTGTCGGAGACCGCCATCGAGATCGGGAAGAGGCCGGTCATCGCGAGGAAGAACACACCGACGGAGAGCAGCCTGCGCGGGCGGAACCTCAGACAGAACAGGCCGCCGACGAAGAAGCCCGCCATCAGGGCGGCGAGCGCGAAGCCCCACGACGCCCGGCCGATGCCCTCGCCGACCACGATCGGGCCGAGCACGCTGTGCGCTCCCGACCAGAACAGGTGGTAGAGCAGCGCCTGCAGGATCAAGAACCACAGCCACGAGTGCCGCATCACCTCGCGGAAGCCCTCGGCGAGGTCGCCGAGCATCGACGCCTTGTGGGGCGGGCGCTCGTGGGGCACTCGCATGCCGGCGTAGGCGACAGCGGCGATGGCGAAGGTGAGCGCGTCGACCATGATCGCCCAGCCTGATCCCACCGCGGCGACGAGCACACCGCCGAGGGCGTAGCCGATGGTCGAGGCGGTGGTCTGGAGCAGCGACCGGAGCGAGACGGCGGCACCGAGATCCTCTGCGGGCACGACGACCTTGGTCATCGCCATCGCGGAGGGCTGGTTGAGCGCGGCGACGATGCCCGCGAGACCGCCCATCACCGCGATCGACGGGATCGTCGCCACCCCGAGGATCACCGTCGCCGCCAAGGCGCCGGCCACGACAGCGCTGATCGCCGCCGTGCCCTCCATCATCAGCTTGCGAGAGACCCGGTCGCCGAGCACTCCCCCGGCCAGCGTGGTGACCACCTGGCAGGTCGCGAAGATCGCCTCCACGATGCCCAGCTGCGTGACGGTCCCACCGAGGTCGAGCACCGCGAACGCCAGCGCGACCGGCGTGATCGCGTTGCCCAGCGACGAGGCCGCCGTCCCGGTCACGAGGCGGCGGAAGTTGCGATGCCTCAACGGTGAACGGCGCCCGGTCGGCGGTTCGGTGGTGGTCGCGGTCATGCCGGAAAGGTACTTCGCCAACGAATTATTCGCCAACGAATTATCTCTGTCCGAAGCGTTAGGATCGACTCATGCCCGAGATGCGACACTCCTCTGACCCGCTCGAAGGCAGCCCCACCCAGATCGGAGTCGGTGTCGGCAGCGGCCCGGAGAGCATCATCCTGACGCCCGAGGCGCTCACGGAGGACGAAGCCGACCGTCACGTGGCCCGCTGGCGTGACCACTGGATCGACGTCGACTTCGACGACGAGATCGAGGCCATCACGGTCCGGATCGGAACCATCGCGAAGTTCTTCAACGATGCTCGCGCGGCGGCGGCCAGCGAGGTCGGGCTGGCCGACTTCGAGTACAAGACGCTCCACATGCTGATGATCCGCGACACCCCCGGCCACGCCTCGCCCACGGCACTCGCGAAGGACCTCGACATCAGTCCGGCCGGAATGACGGGACGGCTCGACAGCATGGAGAAGGCCGGGTGGGTGCGGCGTACAGCATCGATGGATGACCGTCGCAAGATCAGCGTCGAGGCGACGAAGGCCGGGATCGAGATCTGGCGCCGGGCGATGGACCTGCGCGGCGAGGCCGAGACCAGACTGCTGGAGACGCTGAGCCCGGAGCGGCGTACGGAGCTCGCGGCTCTGCTCAAGCAGGTCACCCTGCGGATCGAGGCCGAGTAGGTCCTGAGACATCTCTTCGAGACCGCATAGCCCCGTCTCAGCCCGTTCACAGGGACGCTGGCCACACTCGAAGACATGACCGAACTCCCTCCTCAGCAGCCGAGTGGGACTCCGCCGCAGTGGACTCCCCCGGCCCCGGCCGGCCCCACTCAGCCTCCCGCCGGCCCGTTCGCGCCCCCGCCGGCGCAGACCTCCGTCATGCCCGCCGTGCCCGGAACCCCGGGTGCTCCCGGTGCTCCCATCAAGAAGCGCGCCGCGGGCCGCACCGGGCTCGTCGCGGCGGTCCTCGCCGGTGCTCTGGTCGCTGGTGGCGCCGCCGGCATCGGTGGCGCGGCCGTCTACGGCGCCCTCAACGGTGAGGACAGCATCGGCGGGGCGAACACCCCGGCCAACTCTCAGGTCGTCGACGCGAAGGCCCCCGAGGGCAGCATCGAGAAGGTCTCGGCCAAGGTGCTCCCCTCCGTCGTGAAGATCGAGGTCACCTCGCAGCAGGGCTCCGGCTCGGGCTCCGGGGTCGTCATCTCCTCCGACGGCACGATCCTGACCAACAACCACGTGGTCGAGCTCGCTGCCAACGGTGGCACGGTGACCGTCGACTTCAACGACGGTACGTCGGCCTCCGCCGAGGTCCTCGGCACCGACCCGCTCACCGACACCGCCGTGATCAAGACGAAGGGCGTCTCCGGCCTGACGCCGATCACCATCGGCAAGTCGTCCAACCTCACCGTCGGCCAGAGCGTCGTGGCGATCGGCTCCCCGTTCGGGCTCGACTCCACGGTGACCACCGGCATCGTCAGCGCGCTCGACCGCCCGGTCAACGTCGGCGTCGACCAGAGCGGCGCGGCCACCGTCTACCCCGCGGTGCAGACCGACGCGGCGATCAACCCGGGCAACTCCGGTGGCGCGCTCGTCGACCTCAACGGCAACCTCGTCGGCATCAACGCCTCGATCCGCTCCGGCGGCGGCGCGACCAGCGAGGACGCGGGCTCCATCGGCATCGGGTTCGCCATCCCGATCGACGAGATCCGCCCGATCGTCGACCAGCTCGAGAAGGGCGAGCAGGCCACCCACGCGCAGTTCGGCATCTCGGTCTCGGACGCCCCCGCGGCCCAGAACGGCCAGACCTCGGTCACCGGGGCCCAGGTCCAGGAGGTCGGCGAGGGCAGCACCGCCAAGAAGGCGGGCCTCGAGAAGGGCGACATCATCACCAAGGTCGACGACCACGTCATCACCGGATCGGACTCCCTCGTCGCCACCGTCCGCTCCTACCGCCCGGACGACGAGGTCGAGGTGAGCTGGTCGCGCAACGGCGAGGAGCAGACCGCGAAGGTCACCCTGGACTCCGACGCCTCCTGATCTCCCCGCGAGACGCTGGGGCCCGCAGGGCACCAGCGTCGCGGGGTGCCAAACGCCCGAGCGCCTCATCCCCGTCACTGACCGGGATGAGGCGCTCTCGTGCTCAGGAGACCTGCTTCTGGACGCTGCACAGCCACTCGACCGGCTCGAAGCCCATGGCCTCGTTGACCGCGATCATGTGGGCGTTGACCTCGGCGTTGTAGGTCGACAGGGTCGGCACCTCCGGCCGCTCGGCCTGAAGCAGCCGGAGATTGGCGACCTTGACCGCCAGCCCGAGCCGGTGCCCCCGGTGAGCCCCCTCGACCAGGGTGCCCCACTGATAGCTGTTGCCGTCCAGGCTCGAGTAGCCGATCACCGTGTAGGCGACCACCCGACCGTCGGCGTCCAGCGCCACCGAGTGGTAGAGGGTCCGCTGCTGGGCCGCGACCAGCGCCTCGGTCTCGCGCACCTTCGCCACGTCGGGCTCGGGCGCCTCGATGTCCAGGTCGCCGGTCGGTGCCTCGGTCTCCAGGCTGGCGTCGAGCACCGCCCAGCTCTCCACGATGTCGTCGGGCACCCGGCCGACCCAGGAGCGCAGCGTGTAGTCGCCATGCTTCTCGGCGGCCTCCGCCGCCAGCCGGTCGAGGACGTGGTCCGGCACCGGGAGCCGCAGCAGTCGGCGTACCTCCACCAGGGCGGACGCATAGCCTCGCGCGATCCCGAAGTCCCGTCCCGGCGATCCCTCGCCACCGGACCCGAGCGACCAGGGCCACCAGACCTCACCCGTCAACGACGTACGCCCCTGAGCGCGTGCCTCCGCCTCGACATGGTCGAGCAGACCGGTGCCATGGCCCCGTCGCCGGTGGGCCGGCAGCACGGCGACCACGAGTGTCGCCCGGTGGAGGTTGTCGAGCAGCGGCATGGCCATCCAGGCGGCGGCGACCGCCGTGTCGCCGACACGACCGACGTAGGCGCGACGGTCGGTCTTCTCGGTCTGCTGCCGCAGCTCGACGCGCTGCTCCTCACGCGCCCACAGATCCGCGTCGGGGCCACGTACGTCGAGCCACGACGCGGTCATCACGTCGAACCACGCGTCGAAGGCGTCGTCGTCGAACGGGTCGACGCGCTCGATCACCAGCTCACTCATCGGGACCTCTCCACTCTCGTCTCGTCCCAGACCGGCTCCGGGGACTCATAGACATCACCGTTGGCGCCGTAGACCAGGAACCGGTCGAAGCCACGGGCGAACCAGCGGTCGTGGGTGACCGCGACGACGGTGCCCTCGAACGACTCCAGCCCGGCCTCAAGCGCCTCGGCGGACTGGACGTCGAGGTTGTCGGTCGGCTCGTCGAGCAGCAGCAACGTGGCACCCGAAAGCTCGAGCAGAAGGATCTGGAAGCGTGCCTGCTGTCCGCCCGAGAGCGAGTCGAAGGACTGCTCCGCGGCGTGCGCGAGCTCGTAGCGGTCGAGCACCCGCGAGGCGGCCTCGCGCCCCATCCCCGCGCGCCCACGCCCGTCAGGCGTGGCCTCACCGCGGTGCAGGATGTCGAGCAGCGTACGCCCCACCAGCTCCGGATGGGCATGGGTCTGCACGAACCAGCCCGGCCGTACTCGGGCGCCGAGCTTGGCCTTCCCACGGTGGTGGACCGGCTCGATGGGGGTGTCCTCGACCGGGCGGTGCTCCACGTCCGGGTCGGTGCCACCGCGGGCGAGCAGCCGCAGAAAGTGGGACTTGCCGGAGCCGTTGGAGCCGAGCACGGCAACCCGCTCGCCGTACCAGACCTCCAGGTCGAACGGGCTCATCAGTCCGGTGAGCTCGAGCGCCTCGCAGACCACCGCCCGCTTGCCGGTGCGCCCGCCGCGCAGCCGCATCTGCACCGCCTGCTCTCGTGGCTGCTCGACGGGCGGCCCGGCCTCCTCGAACTTCCGGAGCCGTGTCTGGGCCGCCCGGTACTGGCTGGACATCCCGTCGTTGTACTCCGACTTGACCTTCAGCCGCAGGACCAGCGCCTTGATCTTGGCGTGCTCCTCGTCCCAGCGACGGCGCAGCTCCTCGAACCGCAGGAACCGGTCTTTGCGGGCCTCGTGGTAGGAGGCGAACCCACCAGGATGCGTCCACGCGCTGTTGCCGGCGCCGGACGCGCCGAGCTCGACCGTGACCACCCTGGTCGCGGTGTTGTCCAGCAGCTCACGGTCGTGACTGACGTAGAGGATCGTCTTCGGAGACTCCCGGATGCGCTGCTCCAGCCAGATCTTGCCGGGCACGTCGAGGAAGTTGTCCGGCTCGTCGAGCAACAGCACCTCGTCGGGGCCGCGCAACAGGAATTCGAGCACCAGCCGCTTCTGCTCACCGCCGGACAGGGTGTCCAGGGAGCGGTAGCGGGCGCGGTCGTAGGGCACCCCGAGCCCGGCCATGGTGCACACGTCCCAGACGACCTCGATGTCGTAGCCGCCGGCGTCGGCGTACTCAGCCAGCGCGGTCGCGTAGCGCATCTGCAACCGCTCGTCCTCCGACGACATCAGCTCCAGCTCGCACGCCTCCACCGCAGCTGCCGCCTCGCGCACCCGCGCGGGCGCCACCGAGAGCAGCAGCTCACCGACGGTCGAGGAGCCCTTGCCGACCATCTGCCGCATCACCCCGAGGCCGCCCGAGCGCACGACGGACCCCGTCGTCGGGGTCAGCTCGCCGGTGACGATCCTCAGCAGCGTCGTCTTCCCGGCGCCGTTGGCGCCGACCAGCGCGACCTTGGCGCCCTCGCCCACCCGGAAGGAGACGTCATCGAGCAGCACTCGTCCGTCAGGCAGCTGGAAACTCACTCCAGCAACGTCCACATGTCCCACAGCCATCCAGTCTGGCATCCGTGTCGAATGGTTATTACCGGCCGTCTTCGATCCAGCGGTCCCATCAGTAGAACGTGACGCTCGACACATTTTGGCTATTAGCGATATGACTGTCGCCATGCCTCCGCTCGACAGCCAGATCGCTGACCTGCTCACCCTCTTCGCCAAGGGCCAGCCCCTGGAGTCCTTCGACCCGCCGACTGCACGAGCGCTCTACCGTGCGTTGGGCGAAGGCGTCCCACTTCCACCGGTCGGATCGGTCGAGAGCGCGGTGATCCCAGGGCCGGCCGGCGACCTGGACGTACGCATCTACCGGCCCACCACGCAGGGGCCGCTGCCCACGATCGTGATGTTCCACGGCGGCGGCTGGGTGGTCGGCGACCTCGACACCCACGAGGACCAGGCGCGCAACCTCTCCACGATCTGCGACGCCGTGGTCGTCGCGGTCGACTACCGACTCGCCCCCGAGCACCGGTTCCCCGCCGCCTACGACGATGCGGTGGCAGCGGCTCGCTGGGTCAGCGACAACGCCGCGACGCTGGGTGGTGACGGCCGGGTCGCGGTTGCCGGCGACAGTGCGGGCGGCAACCTGTCGGCCGTGGTCGCCCAGGTCTTCCGCGACGAGGGTCGCGAACTCGCCGGCCAGCTGTTGATCTACCCGGGGACCGACATGACCAGCGGCTACCCGTCCTATGCGGAGAACGGCCACGGCTACTTCCTCGAGCTGCCGACGATGAAGTGGTTCTCCGACAACTACGTGGGCGACGCCGATCGCGCCGACCCGCGGCTGAGCCCGATCAAGGGCAACCTGGAGGGCCTGGCACCGGCGGTCGTGGTGACCGCGGAGTTCGACCCGCTGCGCGACGAGGGCATCGCGTACGCCAAGGCGCTGGAGAGCTTCGGGGTCCCGACGACCTACCACCACTGCGACGGTCTCATCCACGGCTTCTTCGCCATGGGCCACGTCTCGCAGGCGGCACAGCTCGCGATCGAGGAGACGTGTGCGCTGTTCAGGACCGTGCTCCACGGGTGAGCCAAGCCACACCGTCAAACCAGGGTTATTCCTGATGACCGTCGATTGACGATGGTCCAGACTGGCCGCATGCCGATTGCTGCCCAGGTGCGTCCCCGTCTATGGGCGATGACGCGACCGCTGACCGAGCGTGTCCGCAAGCTTGCCCTGCAGTTCGCGATGCGGGGCAAGGAGTCGCCGATCCCCGACGTCACCACGCTGCGCAAGATCCCCGAGCACCTGACCTTCCCGCTGCGCCGTGACGGCGTCGACCCGGTGCCGCTGCTCGCCGAGAGCCGCGAGCAGGCGCCGGTCACCAAGCTCGGCTCGGTGCTCGGCCTCGACATCGTGCTGGTCACCGGGCACGCCGAGTCCAAGCACGTCCTGGCCGACAAGAACGCCTACTCCAACGACATGCGTCACCTGCTCGGCACCCGCAAGCGCACCGACGCCGAGGGCATCGGTGGCCTCGGCATGACCGATCCGCCCGACCACACCAAGCTCCGCGGTCTGCTGACCCCGGAGTTCACGATGCGCCGCCTCGGCCGCCTCAACGAGATGATCGACCGGATCGTCACCGACGCCCTCGACGACATGGAGGCCCACGGCCCCGAGGTCGACCTGGTCCACCACTTCGGCTTCGAGATCCCGTTCCGGGTGATCTGTGAGCTGCTGGGCATGCCCGAGGACGTACGCGACGAGTTCCACAAGCTCGGCATGGCGCGCTTCGACCTGTCCGAGGGCGGCGCCGGCGCCTTCGGTGCCGCCACCGAGACCAGGACGTTCCTCATCGAGCAGGTCCGCCAGCAGCGCGCCACCCCCGGCGACGGCATGATCGGCGAGATCATCCGTAACAAGGGCTCGGAGTACGACGACGTCGAGCTCGGCGGTCTCGCCGACGGCGTCTTCCTCGGCGGCTACGAGACCTCCGCCTCGATGCTCTCCATGGGCGCCTACGTCCTGATGCAGAACCCCGAGGCGTACGAGATCCTGCGCTCCGGCGAGAAGGCCGAGGTCGACAAGGTCGTCGACGAGCTGCTCCGCTACCTGTGCCCGGTGCAGCTCGCGTTCCCGCGGTTCGCCCGCGAGGACCACGACCTCTTCGGCCTGCCGGTCAAGAAGGGCGCCGTCGTCCTGGTCAGCCTCACCGGCGCCAACCGCGACCCCGCGGTGGTGCCCAACCCGGAGCAGTTCGACCTCCGCAACGCCGACACCATGCACTTCGCCTTCGGCCACGGCATGCACCGCTGCGTCGGCGCCGAGCTGGCCCGCATGGAGCTCCGCGCCGCCCTCACCGGCCTGGCCCGCCGCTTCCCCGACCTGGCCATGGCCACCGACGACCCCGGCGACCTCGGCTGGCGCGACCTCTCCGTCGTCTACAGCCTCGACCGCCTCCCCGTCCGCCTGGCCAAGGAATCCATCGCGGTCTGAAGCCCAAGCGACTGGATCCATCAGCTGTCCGGATCCTCTCCCTCACGCGTCCAGGCGACAGCGGCACCGGCCCCTGGTGCGAAGGCCAGAAGAATCACGGTGAGGGCCGGGTCGACGGCAGCTGCCGGGTACGAGAGCGCAAGGCATCCCAACGTCACCAAACCGCTCAGCCCGGGCAGTCCGAACAACCTCGTCAGCACGAGACCGCCGCCGGCCACGACCATCACAATGGCGATGATCACCCACCCAAGCCGGGCGAACGGGTCGCCCCAGCCCTCGCAGTTCAACACCCATCGCCAAATCGGCCACGCCGCCACGGCCAGAGCCACCGCGACGATCCAGGCTGCGTACGAAAGAAGGATGGCGCCATACCAAGTGGGGTCTGATCTGCTCATGCGCAGAGGGTGGCCGACCGGCCTGAGTCCGCGCATGAGCACAGGTACTCAGTTCCCCAGCAGCCGGGTAGTCGGGGATCAAACAGTCGGTCTACCTGGGAGTAACCGACCGATTGATCCCCGACTACCCGGGGCACGCCCAGCAGTTGGCCCGGCCGTCCCAGACGTCGGCGGGTTGCTCCAGATCTCGTCGTACGTGCTCTCCGGTTCGATCTTCGGCGGGCACCGCCGCCTGATCTCTCAGCCGTTCCCGCGCTGAGGCGCGGGCTCCTCACTGATCGCCACGGCGATCCAGGGCGCCAGGACGTACGCCGGGATCGCCAGCAGCGGCAGGCTCGTCATCGGGGTCGCGATGATCACGAACGCGGCTCCGGTACAGAACCGGCCGAGCCCGGAGCGCATGCTCAGGTACGCCCCGACCACCGGCCCGATCAGCCCCACGACGACCATCACCGGCACGCTCATCAGCCGCGACAGCTCGATCCCGGAGCTCGTGACGGCAAGGTAGACAGGCAGCACCGTCACCAGGCTCAACAGCGCGGCGACGCCCCAGGCCTTGTAGGAGCGGGCCAGGCGCTGGCGGTTCGTCAGCGCGGGGGTCGTCATCGCGGGACTGGTCATGGACGGAGTCTGGCAGCGCACCCAGCGCGACCGGCCGCGAGACGCGCGAGACGGCGGAAACCGGCATCTGGACCGTTCAGGAGCGACGGGCCTCCAGGACACGGAAGCCCTTGGCACTGCCGATGCGGGTGGTGGGATAACCCTGGTCGGTGATCCAGCGCTGCAGCGAGTCGCCACCGAGGTTCTTGCCGACGACCATGACCGCTCGGCCATCGGGGGCGAGGCGCGGGAGCCAGGTGAGCAGGAGTTCGTGGAGGGCCGGCTTGCCGATCCGGATCGGCGGGTTGCTCCAGATCTCGTCGTACGTAGTCTCCGGGTCGATCTCGGCGGGCACCGCGGCGCGATACCGATCACCCAGACCCAGCTTCGCCGCGTTCTCGTTGGCCAGCAGGACCGCACGCTCGTTGACGTCGACCCCGGTGACGTACGCCTCCGGCACCGCGAGGCCCAGCGCGAGCCCGATCATGCCGTAGCCGCAGCCGAGGTCGAGGACTCGCGCGCCGGGCTTCAGCGAGGGCGGCTCGGTCTCCTTGAACAGCACCGAGGTGCCGATGTCGAGGCGTCCCTTGGCGAAGACGCCCGATCCCGAGACCAGCGAGAGATCCATGTCCCACACGGTCGTCGAGACGGGGATCCGTTCGAAGGGCACCGACGGGTCGGCGGAGAAGTAGTGCTCGTCATCGGTCCCGGTCAAGCTCGCTCGCCTCTCTGCGATTCATGGTGCGTTGGTGCTGGGCCGCCAGCAGCTCGTCGGGCGGATAGGCGACCTCTTCGAGGGTCAGACCGTTGGCCGGCGCGATCGGGATCGACGAGGACCGCGAGCGCGAGGCCAGCGCCTCCTTGGCCCAGCTGACGTCCTTGCGGCCCTCCCCGATCACCATCAGGCACCCGACCAGCGAGCGCACCATGGAGTGGCAGAAGGCGTCGGCGAGCACGGTCGCCTCGATGATCCCGTCGGGGCGCCGGTCCCAGGTGAGCTGGCGCAGATCGCGGATCGTGGTCGCGCCCTCCCGCGGCTTGCAGAAGGAGGCGAAGTCGTTGAGCCCGACGAGGTCGGCGGAGGCGACATTCATCAGCGACAGGTCGAGCGGCCGCGTCCGGTAGAGCACGTGCCCACGCTGCAGCGGGTCGACGTACGCCGGGTCATCCACGATCCGGTAGACGTAGCGTCGCCACAGCGCCGAGAACCGGGCGTTGAAGCCCACCGGCGCCTCGACTGCGGCACGAACGCGCAGGTCGGCGGGGAGGATCCCGTTCAAGCGCCGCACCAGCGAGTCGAGCGGCGACTGCTCCGACCGTCCCCGTGAGGACTCGAGCACCTCGGCGTCGATGTCGAAGTGGGCGACCTGTCCGCGGGCGTGCACACCCGAGTCCGTACGCCCGGCGACCGTCACCCACACCTGGGACCGCTCCCCTGGCGCCGGCATCCGCAACGCGGTCGCCAGCGCGGCCTGGAGCTCTCCCTGGACCGTACGCAGCCCCGGCTGGGTCGCCCAGCCGTGGAACATGGTGCCGTCGTAGGCGAGGTCGATCCTGATGCGCACGGGCCCATTCTCGCAGCGACCGCGTCGTTTGCCAGACTCGGCGCATGCGCTACGTGATCTTCGGAGCAGGAGCGGTCGGCGGCGTCGTGGGCGGCCTGCTGCACAGGGCAGGGATCGAGGTCACCCTGGTGGCCCGCGGCGAGCACCTCCGCGCGATCCAGGACCTCGGCCTCAGCCTCGACACCCCCGACGGCGTGCTGACCCTCGACGTACCCGCCGTCGGCGACGCCGGCGACGTCGTCTGGACCGAGGACACCGTCGTGCTCCTCAGCGTCAAGGGCCAGCAGACCGAGGCCGCGCTCGAGGACCTGGCGGCATACGCCCCGCCGGGCACGCCGGTTGTCTCCCTGCAGAACGGCGTCGCGAACGAGCCGCGGATCCTGCGGCGGTTCGCCCGGACGTACGCCATCCACGTCATCCTTCCCGCCACCTTCCTGACCCCGGGCGCAGTCGTCCAGGACTCCGGCAACAAGCCCGGCGTCCTGGACATCGGCCGCTACCCCGCCGGCGTCGACGAAGTCACCACGGCGATCGCGAACGACCTGGTCAAGGCGGGGTTTCTGAGCGAGCCGCGCGCCGACATCATGGCCTGGAAGCACCGCAAGCTCCTCAACAACCTCGGCAACGGCGTCAACGCCGCGATCGCCCCCGGCCCCAGCGACCAGGAGATCTACGCCCGATGTCTGGCCGAGGCGGAGACCGCCCTCGCCGTCGCCGGCATCGACGTCGTGACCGCCGACCAGGACCGGGCCCGGCGTGCCGGCCACATCACCGGCCGCGGCCATGCCAACAACAGCTCGACCTGGCAGAGCCTTACCCGCGGCACCGGCGTCGAGATCGACTACCTCTCCGGCGAGATCGTGCTGCTCGGTCGCCTCCACGGCATCCCGACGCCCGCCAACGAGGCCATCCAGCGTGCGGTCCACGACATCGCCCGCACCGGCGCCGAGCCCGGCACTCTCGACGGCACCGCGTTCCTCACGAGCCTGTGACGGTCCGGCTCGGAATAGGGGTGGTCAGGTAGGCCGCGGCTCCGGCAGGCTGCCTGCCATGAGCTACGCCGCGCCGCCTCCCCCACCGCCGCCCCCGACGCCGCTGCCACCGACCCACACCACGGGGCCCGCCCCTCGATCGACCATGGGCGCCACCATCGCCGTGATCGTCGCCGTGCTGATCCTGCAGATCGCGATCGCCCTGATCGGCTTCGCCCTGACGTACTTCCTCGGCGGCACGATCGCCAGCATGTCCATCTCCAACATCGTGACCATCGTGCTCAACGCGCTGCTGTACGCCGTGGTCGCAGGTGGCGCCGCGTACATCGCCCGCACCCCGACCGGCCGGCTCCTCGGCATCGTGCTGCCGATGCTCTCCTGGCTGTTGAGCACGGTGTTCTGGTACGGGTTCATCCGGCTGCTGGACTTCTACAACCCAGCCGTCATCGGCTTTCTCGCACCACTGTTCCTCATGCTGGTGCTGGCTGGCTGGGGGTGTGCTGCCTGGGCCGGTCACCGTTGGCTGTTCGGACTGCCCATCACCTACGTGCTGCTCATCGTGGTGCAGGTGCCGCTGTCGCTCGCGCTAGCGCCGGCCATGTCGCTCGACAACATCGCCGCTGCGCAGCTGCTCTCGGCCCTCTCGACCGTCGCGACGACCGTTGTGATGGTGGCCGGCGGCGTCGTCTGCTGGCTGCTCGCCCGGACCGAGCAGACCGCCGGGCACTGACAGTCGGGAGATGACAGTGGCCCGTCACCCTCGCGGGTGACGGGCCACAGTTCAGAACCAGATCAGGCCTTGGCCTCGTCCGTGGTGGTCTCCTCAGCGGGAGCCTCCTCGGCAGCAGCCTCGGTCTCGACGACCTCGGTCTCGTCGGCGGCGGTCTCCTCGACCGGGGCCTCCTCGACGGGGGCCTCAACCGGAGCCGCGGCAGCCGGAGCAGCCTTGGTCTTCGGCTCGTAGGCCTCGTTGACGAGCTCGATCACAGCCATCGGAGCGTTGTCGCCCTTGCGGGGACCGATCTTGGTGATCCGGGTGTAACCACCCGGACGCTCCGCGAACTGCTCGGCGATCTCGGTGAAGAGGGTGTGCACGACGGACTTGTCGCGGATGGTCTTGAGGACCTCGCGACGGTTGTGCAGGTCACCCTTCTTGGCCTTGGTGATCAGCTTCTCCGCGACGGGGCGGAGGTGCCGAGCCTTGGCCTCGGTGGTGGTGATGCGGCCGTTCTCGAACAGCGCGGTGGCGAGGTTCGAGAGGATCAGCTTCTGGTGCGCGGGCGAACCGCCGAAACGGGCACCCTTCTTCGGGGTAGGCATCGTGCCTGCTCCTTCTCTCCGGCCGTATCAGGTACCGGGGTAGACGCCCCTCACGGGGCGGTTTGGTGGAAACTCAGTACTGCTCGTCCTCGACGAACGCGTCGTCGTCATCGTCGCCGTAGGCGGCGAGGGCCGCGGACGGGTCGAAGCCCGGAGCGCTGTCCTTGAGGGACAGACCCATCTCGTGCAGCTTCAGCTTGACCTCGTCGATCGACTTGGCGCCGAAGTTGCGGATGTCGAGCAGGTCCTGCTCCGAGCGCGAGATGAGCTCACCCACGGTGTGGATGCCCTCACGCTTGAGGCAGTTGTAGGAACGGACGGTCAGCTGCAGGTCCTCGACCGGGAGGGCGAGGTCGGCGGCGAGCTGCTCGTCGACCGGCGACGGGCCGATGTCGATGCCCTCGGCGTCGACGTTCAGCTCGCGGGCCAGGCCGAAGAGCTCGACCAGGGTCTTACCGGCCGAGGCGATCGCGTCACGGGGAGCGATCGACGGCTTGGTCTCGACGTCGATGACGAGCTTGTCGAAGTCGGTGCGCTGCTCGACACGAGTGGCCTCGACCTTGTAACTGACCTTTAGGACCGGCGAGTAGATCGAGTCGACCGGGATACGGCCGATCTCGTTCTCGGCGCCCTTGTTCTGGACGGCGGAGACGTAGCCACGGCCACGCTCGACGACGAGCTCGAGCTCGATCTTGCCCTTGTCGGACAGCGTCGCGATCTTCAGGTCGGGGTTGTGCACCTCGACACCGGCCGGCGGCGCGATGTCGGCGGCGGTGACGTCACCGGCACCGGACTTGCGCAGGTACATGGTGACGGGCTCGTCGTGCTCGGAGGAGACGACCAGACCCTTGAGGTTGAGGATGATCTCGGTGACATCTTCCTTGACGCCCTCGATGGTCGAGAACTCGTGGAGGACGCCGTCGATCTTGATCGAGGTGACCGAAGCACCGGGGATCGAGGAGAGCAGGGTGCGGCGAAGAGAGTTGCCCAGCGTGTAACCGAAGCCCGGCTCGAGGGGCTCGATCACGAAGCGGGAGCGGAACTCCTCGACGGACTCTTCCGACAGGGTGGGGCGCTGTGCGATAAGCACTGATTTGTCCTTTCCGGGCCGACCGCTATTTGACGGACCCGAACTTCAAGGGGTGATGACGGAAGGCTGTGGGGGCGGCAAGGCCCCGGCGTACCTCTTTTATGAAGTTTGAACGCCGGGGACTCACCGTGGTTACTGCGTGGGTCTGATCAGAGCTTCGAGTAGTACTCGACGATCAGCTGCTCCTGGACCGGGACGTCGATCTGAGCCCGGACGGGGAGCTGGTGAACCAGGATGCGCATCCGGTTCGGGACAGCCTCGAGCCAGGCCGGGACGACGCGCTCGCCGTGGGTCTCGCGAGCCACGATGAACGGGGTCATCTCCAGCGACTTCTCGCGAACGTCGATGACGTCGTGAGCCGAGACCTGGAACGAAGGCACGTTGACCTTCTTGCCGTTGACCAGGAAGTGGCCGTGAACGACCAGCTGGCGGGCCTGGCGGCGGGTGCGGGCGAAGCCGGCACGGTAGACGACGTTGTCCAGGCGGCCCTCGAGGAGCACCAGGAGGTTGTCGCCGGTCTTGCCACCGCGACGGTGGGCCTCGGCGTAGTAGGAAGCGAACTGCTTCTCCATCACGCCGTAGGTGAAGCGAGCCTTCTGCTTCTCACGAAGCTGGAGGAGGTACTCGCTCTCCTTGATGCGGCCGCGGCCGTGCTGGCCGGGAGGGTAGGGGCGCTTCTCGAACGCCGCGTCGTTGCCGACAAGGTCGACACCGAGACGGCGCGACTTGCGGGTCATGGGTCCGGTGTAACGGGCCATTACTCTTCAGTCTCCTTCTATGTCTCGGTGGGGATCAAACGCGGCGGCGCTTGGGCGGACGGCAACCATTGTGCGGAGCCGGCGTGACGTCCTGGATGGTGCCGACCTCGAGGCCGATCGCACCCAGGGAGCGGATCGCGGTCTCGCGGCCCGAGCCCGGGCCCTTCACGAAGACGTCGATCTTCTTCATGCCGTGGTCCATCGCGCGGCGGCCAGCGGCCTCGGCGGCCATCTGCGCGGCGAACGGGGTGGACTTACGCGAGCCCTTGAAACCGACGGTGCCGGCCGAGGCCCACGAGATCACCGCACCGGTCGGGTCGGTGATCGTGACGATCGTGTTGTTGAACGTGCTCTTGATGTGGGCCTCGCCCTGAGCGACGTTCTTCTTCTCCTTGCGACGAACCTTCGTCGCACCCTGTCGGGTCTTCGGAGGCATGCATTAACTCCTGTGTTGGCTGGTCTGTGAGATCGAGGCGAAGGCCGGATCAACGCTGCCCGGAAAAGTCCGGTACAGGCGTCGGATCACTTGGCCTTCTTCTTGCCGGCGACGGTGCGCTTCGGGCCCTTGCGGGTGCGCGCGTTGGTCTTGGTGCGCTGACCGCGGACCGGAAGGCCCTGACGGTGGCGGCGACCCTGGTAGCTGCCGATCTCGATCTTGCGACGGATGTCAGCCTGGACCTCACGACGGAGGTCACCCTCGGTCTGGATGCCCTGGGCTTCGATCTCGTCACGGAGCTTGACCAGCTCGTCCTCAGCCAGAGCGTGCACCCGGGTGTTCGGGTTGACGCCGGTGGCCTCGAGGAGCTTCTGCGAGGTGGTACGGCCGATGCCGTAGATGTAGGTGAGAGCGATCTCCACGCGCTTGTCGCGCGGAAGGTCAACACCTTGGAGGCGTGCCATTGTGTTCCTTACGTTTCGACAGAGGTGTCGGTCGGGTCGCGCCCCGGGGTGGCACCCTCGGGCTCCGGCCTCTGCTCCGGAGGTGACTTCGGACTCCAGAAATCTGGTTCAGCGTCCTAGCGACTCGATGCGAATATTCAGTTGTTGCTGCGAGCTGGGCTCAGCCCTGACGCTGCTTGTGACGCGGGTTCTCGCAGATCACCATGACGCGGCCGTGGCGACGGATCACCTTGCACTTGTCACAGATCTTCTTCACGCTCGGGTTGACCTTCATGTCAGCCCTTTCTTGATCGTCGGCTGGTTACTTGTACCGGTAGACGATCCGACCGCGCGTCAGGTCGTAGGGAGACAGCTCCACCACCACGCGGTCCTCAGGAAGGATCCGGATGTAGTGCTGTCGCATCTTGCCGCTGATGTGGGCGAGAACCTTGTGTCCGTTGCTCAGCTCCACACGGAACATGGCGTTGGGGAGGGCCTCCACTACGGTGCCCTCGATCTCGATCACGCCTTCTTTCTTCGGCATGCCCTCTGCAATCTGTTGGTCGGTCATCTACCGTTCAAACCACGGATCGGATGACCCGCGGGCGGTCCGGGAACCTCTCCGAGAACTCGGAGTGGACCTCGTGAAGCCATCTGCATGTCTCACCCGCGAGCGCACAGAAGCGCGCTGACCGGGCAGCCGCGAGGCACGACGAGACAGACCCACGTTGGACCGACTACCAAGCCTAGACCCCTAGAACAGCAATGCCCTAATCGTCAAGCCGCCACATCCGTAGAGCAATGCGAAGAATACGGACGTGGCGGCTTGAACCTTTGGGTCGCTCGCTGACGCTCGCTCAGGCCCTGGTGGCCGCGTCCCCCTGAGCGACCTCTGCGACGTAGGCGAGCGCAGCCTCCGGGTCGCCGAGGAACGGTCCGAGATCCTCGGGGTGCGGGAACAGCCGGGTGAACCGGTCCGCCACCGCCTGGTGCTGCGTGGCCGCACCGAGCACCTGCTGCACGTGGTCGGGAAGCGGGTTGAGCAGCGCGTCGGTCAGCCCGGTCGAGTGCTGGGCACGGGTCTCCCAGAAGGTCTCGAACGTCGCCTGCATCCACTCGGGGTCGAACGGCTGGTCGCCGCGGTCCAGGATCGCCTGGGTGTAGATCCCGGCGCAGTGGGCGGCGTTGTTGGAGCCCTGGCCCGCGATCGGGTCGTTGACCACGACGACGTCGCCCATGCCGAAGACGAAGGTGTCGTCCGCGACCTCGGCGTACGGCTTGCGGATCGTGCCGGTGAAGGCGCCCGAGAGCGAGGCGCGGGCGTCAGTGGGCTCGCAGTCCTGCATCAGCTCGCCCTCCCACGGCATGTGCTCCAGCATCACGTGCTGCAGCCGGCGCAGGTGCTCGTCGGGGCGGGGGCGGTCCCAGAAGCAGTCGAAAGGGCCGTCGGGGATCGCCTCGACGAACGCGACCCGGCTCGGCCCGAACTGGGTCAGGGCGCTGATCACGAACAGCTCCCCCACACCGGGCGCGACGTTGATCCGCATGCTCCCGGCCGGGAAGTCGTCGGGCTCGACCATGCCGTGGAGGTAGATCGCCGAGAGGGCGCGGCCGGGGGTGTCGTACTTGGAGCGGACCGGGTCGCGGTCGAACAGCTCGACGATCTCGCCCTTGCCGGCCGCGATCAGGGTCAGCTCGTACATCGAGGCCAGGCCGGCCAGGTCAGAGGTCATCACCGGGTGGTAGATGATCCGGCCGCCCCGGTCCTCGAACAGCTCCAGCCAGGAGGACATCTTCAGGCGCTGGTCGACGGACATGGCGTACGGCTCCCAGGGCCCGTCGAACTTGAGCGCGCGGACCCCTGGCTCCGGGCTGACCGAGATGCCGACCGCGGGGATATGGGGCGCCTCGTCCTCCCACAGGTTGAGGTCGTAGGCGCGCTCGTACTGCAGCGCAGGGTCGAACATGACCTGCGTCGACGTCGGCCAGCCGTCGCGCAGCTCATCGGGCGTGCGCGCGGACATGACCGTCACCTCGTAGCCCTCGGCCTGGAGGCTGAGAGCGAGCTGCATGCCCGCCTGTCCGGCGCCGACGATCAGGATCTTGCGCAATGAAACTCCTTCGGAGTGGGGACGCCTCCGGGCTCAGGCGCGTGTGGGGGTGGTTTTCATCGTGTGCGACAGGCAGGAGACCAACGTCTTGGCCGTCGACCTGCGGTCGCGGGCGTCCACGGTCACCAGTGGCGTCCGCTCGTCGAGGCAGAGCGCGTCGCGCACCTTCTCCAGGGAGTGGGTCAGCTTCCCGTCGAACAGGTTGACCGCCACGATGAACGGGACGTCGGTGTCGTTCTCGAAGTAGTTGACCGCGGGGAAGGACGCGTCGAGCTGGCGGGTGTCGACGAGTACGACGGCACCGCTGGCGCCGCGGCACAGGTCGTCCCACATCGGCCAGAACCGGGGCTGGCCCGGGGTGCCGAACAGGTAGAGCAGCAGGTCGGGGGCGAGAGTGACCCGGCCGAAGTCCATCGCGACCGTGGTGGTCGTCTTGGCGCTCGTGTCCGAGAGCGGGTCCACCGATTCACCGGCCTGCGTCATCCACGCCTCGGTGTTGACCGGCGGGATCTCTGAGACCGAGGCGACCAGGGTCGACTTCCCGACGCCGAACCCTCCTGCGATCACGAGCTTTGCAGAGGTGACGGTCAGTGCCGGGCGGTCAGCCGAGCTCGGAAAGGCCATCGATAACTCTCTTCAACAGACGGTGGTCGAACGGGGAGTCGTAAGCCCCCTCATTGATCTGCAGGTGCTCGGTCGAGGCAAGGTCCTCGAGCAGCACGCGCGTCACCCCGAGCGAGATCCCGCAGTGTGCGGACAGCTCCGCGACCGACTGTGGCCCGAGGCGTACGCGGTCGTAGAGCCGGCGCGACTCGGGCGTCAGCTTGGCGGCCGCGCGCGCGTCGAAGTGCGCCGCGGAGATCAGCGTGTGCACGTACAGCTGGTGGTTGGTCTGGGTGCGGCCGCCGGTGAGCACGTAGGGACGTACCCAAGGGTTCTGCTGGCTCACGGCGCCCCCTCCGCAGCGCAAGCGCCAGGATACGGACGCGGCGCCGTGATGATCCTCTGGTTCGCTCGCTGACGCTCGCTCACGCCCGCTCCCCCGCCATCGAGCTGACCGTCATCTGGCGCAGCTCGTCGCGCATCTGGGGAGTGAGTACGTGGCCGACGGCGTCGACCATCTGGGCCATCTTGTGGGCGACGACGCCCAGGTTGGCACCGGCGCCGACGAGGACGGCGAAGCCCGCGAGGTCACCGATGCCCATGAAGAGGAAGTGTCCGGTGTGGAACTTCAGCATCACCTGGTCACAGCCGGGCTCGCCCACCTCGCGCGCGATGTTGTTGCCGAGACTGATCACTCCCGCCGTCATCGCGGCGAGCGGGTCGGCGACGTTGGCGGACATTCCGCCGGCACCGATCAGCGGGAGCCCGTCGGAGGAGACGATGAGCGCATGGGTCACACCGGGGGTGGAGCTGGCGAAGTTGTCGATCAGCCAGCTGAATTCCTTGGGGTCGCGGGGGACGACCGGGCTTTCCATTACGAAAGGGTTCCTTTCACTGCTGGGTCTTAGCTACCAAGGGAGAACGCGTCGAGATCGTCGGCGAAGGAGTACCGGGCCGCCGACTGGTCCTCGGGCGAGGACTCTTCCATCTGCGGTCCAGCGGCTGCTTCGGGCACGGTCGGCGTGCTGCGCAGGCTGACCGGCTCCCGGCGCGGGAGCGCGCCTGACTCTACTGGGCTGCTCTGCTCAGCGGACACGGAGGCCTCATTCGTCTCATCCGTCCCATCCGTCTCGCCGGGAAGCGGGATCGACGTCTTCATGGTGTCGGAGGCGAGATCCGGCGACGGCTGCTCGCTGGGCGCCGGCGCGAACTGGGCCGCCGGCGGCTGCACAGACTGTTGCACCGCTGGCTGTTGCCCGGTCTGTGGCGCAACCTGTTCGGCAGGCGGCGTCGGCCGGCGCAACGGCTCGAGCGCGGACGGTCGCGACTCGCGCCTCACGGGCCGGGCGGCCGGCTGTGGCACGGACTGGGGCACCGACTGGGGTCCACGCCGCCGCGGGGCGGGAGGCAGCACGGCGACGCTGCTCGCGCTCGAGGCCCTCGGCAGCTCGGCCGGCTCGAGCGGGGCGACCGGCACCTCGCACAGGAGCTGGGCCGGGACCGTCACCATCGCGATCATCCCGTTGCCGGGCGCGGGGCGGGTGGCGAGGCGTACGTCGATGTCGTACTTGCGGGCGATCCGGTGCACCACCGGGAATCCGGTGTGGCTCCCGGACTTGCTGACCAGCTCCACGATCGGGCCCGCGAGCAGCGCGTTGAGGCGGCCCACCGACCGCTCCGGGATGCCGATGCCGGTGTCCTCGATGCGGAACAGCACGTCGCCGGCGTCGGCCAGGTGAACGTTGACCGTCACCGCACCCGGGGAGTACTTGGTCGCGTTGTCCAGCAGCGCGGCGATCAGGCAGGAGACATCGTCGGCGGCATAGCCGATGACAGCGAGGTCGCTCACCCGGCCGATCGTCACCTGGTTGTACCCCTCGATGCCCGACAGCGCCATCCGGATGATGTCCAGCAGCGAGGTGTCGATGCCACCCATCTCGTCCTCGGCGCGGCCGGCGAGCGTACGCAGGTCGCGGCTCGCGCGCCGCATGCGGGTGACGGCGTGATCGACCTCGTAGAGCTTCTTCAACCGATCGGGGTCGTCCTCGTCGGCCTCGAGGCCGTCGAGAGAGATCCGCATCTGCTCGGCGAGGCTGATCAGGTGGAGCCCGAACTGCTCCATGATCTCGGGCCAGGCCTCGTCCTCTTCCTCCTGGAGGGGAGGTGGCGTGGAGGAGAGCTGTGGCATGGCGGGGTTCGATGGCACCGGCGGGAAAGGCACAGCCTGACCCCCGGTCGGAGGGAATGAGCGAGCAAGACCCGGATCTGACTGCTCAGCGAGCGTCGCAGTCTGGGGCCCCCGGCGCTTCAACCAGCGCAGGCTCCAGCGTGTCATGAGGCGGCACTTTCAAATGTGGAGAACGAAACAGAGCGGTGATCAGACTGGCACAACCGGTGCGCGAGCGCAGAGTTACGCACCCAGAAGCAGACAGTGTCCTAGGTCCCTCGTCCCAAGTGGCTCAGGCGCGCCGTCGCCGCCCGACGAGGTGGCCCGATCCTACGCGGCCGCCCAACTCAGTTGGCCAGCAGGCGCAGCGTCTCCTCACGGGCAGGCGCCGTGCGCGGGTCAGTGCCCTCGTACGCTGATCCGACCGGGTTCACCATGACCTCGTCCACGCCGTACTCCTCGGCCATTCCGGCCAGGCGTGCCTTCGCGTACTCGGCGGAGCCGATGATCCAACGGCCACGCATCGTGTCGATCAACCCTTGGTGGGCTTCGGGGATCTCCGTCTTCTCGGCCTCCTCGATGCTGGGCTGCGCGGTCAGCGGCTGGCCCGTGCGCAGCTTCAGCATGGTCAGCAGCTGGGGCAGTGCCTGGCGGTCGGCCTCCTCCGAGGTCTCGGCCACGCTCGCGTTCACGGTCAGGAACGTCTTCGGCTCGCTGAGGAGCTCGGAGGGCCGGAAGGTCGAGCGGTAGAGCTCGATCATCGCCTTGGTGTCGGTGCCGTTGCCCGCGAAGTGGTGGGCGAAGACGTAGGGCAGACCCTTCTCGGCGGCCAGACGCGCGGAGTAGTCGGAGGAGCCGAGCAGCCAGAGCTCGGCGACCGACGCGGCCGACGGGGTCGCGTGCAGGACATGCTGGCGGCCGCCGGCCATCAGGCCGACGCCCTCCGGCGCCATCATCGCGACGATGTTGTCGAGGTACTCCGGGAAGCGGTTGACCGCGTCGTCGCTCACCCCGCCGGCGCCGTGACGCAGCGCCCACGAGGTCACCGGGTCGGTCCCCGGCGCGCGGCCGATGCCGAGGTCGATCCGCCCCGGGAACGCCGCCTCGAGCAGCGAGAACTGCTCTGCCACCACCAGCGGTGCGTGGTTGGGCAGCATCACTCCCCCGGACCCGACCCGGATCCGCTCGGTGACGCCGGCCACCAGCGAGATCAGCACCGGCGGGTTGGTCGACCCGACCGCCGGCATGTTGTGGTGCTCGGCGAGCCAGTAGCGCTCGTACCCGAGCTCGTCGGCCACCTTCGCCAACGACAGCGTCGCGGCCAGGGCATCTGCGGAGGACTGGTCCGTGCGGACCGGGACGAGATCGAGAACGCTCAGCTTCACGTGAAATCTCAACCCGCCCCGGGGCGTCGCTTATTCCGGCGGCAGCAGCGCGCGCAGGCCGTCGGCGACGGCCGAGCGCCACCAGGCGTAGTCGTGGCCACCGTTGTGCTCGGCGGAGGTGACGTCGATCCCAGCAGCGCGGAGACGGTCGACGAGGTCGTGGTGGAGCTCGTCGAGGACCCACTCCTGAGTGCCGTGCGCCAGGTGGACACGCGTCTTCGCCTCCGCCGTGACAGCGTCCGCGAGGTCGTCGAGCCACAGCGAGGCCGACTGACTGGCGACCCCGTGGATGTGCTCGGGATAGGTCAGGCCGGCGCGCAACGCGGTGACGCCGCCGAGGCTCTGACCCACGACGTACGTCTCCTCGGAGACCGCGCGACGCTCGCGCACCCACGGCAGCAGCTGGTTGACGATGTAGTCGGCACCCTCGCCACCGGCGAGCTCCTCCCACCGCTTGTCGCGGCCGCCGGAGGCGGGCAGGACGCAGCGTACGTGGCGGAGGTGGCCGTCGGCGATCAGGTTGTCGAGCGTGGTCGGCAGCGAGTGGTGGTCGGTCCAGATCTCACCATCGAGGGCGACCACGAGCGGCAGGTCGACGTTGAGACCGGCGCCGGCGGGGTCGTAGAGCCAGACGTCGCGGCCGTCAGGACCCACTTCCAGGGTCACCGTGCCGGCGACGACGTCGTCGCGACGGAACAGCCACGGCTGCAGCGGAGCATCGGGCAGGGAGACGACCGACTGCTTGATGCCCTGCCGGTTGTGGCACCAGTCGGGGTTGAGCGGGTCGAGGTAGCCGCGGTGCAGCACGGCACGCAGCTCGACCTGACCCTCGCTCTCCCACGGAGCCGGCTCGCCGGGGTGCTTGCACAGGAAGGAGTACGAAGCCCGCCAGTCGCCCTTCATCAGGAACGAGGCGTGCCACAGGTCGGTGCCTGCCTTCCGCTCGAGCATCGTCTCGGCGAGATGACGCTCGTCGGTCAGCCTGTTGGCGAAGAGAAGCACCTCCTCGGCGTCGGCATCGCGCCAGCAGAAGGTGACGATCACCTCATGGTCCGCGGCGCCGGTGCCCGTCTCCTCGACGAGCGGGAGCGAGGTGGCGATCTGGTCCCAGAACATGTCGATGTCCTCAGGACTGAGGCGGTCGATGATCGCGCTCCGCGTCCGTGCTGATGGATTGGGTCGCGCCGCCGTGGGTGGTCGCAACTGCGTACTCATCCGGTTCTTCCTCCCGAGTACGGGGCTCTCTCTGTCCCCGCGGGCTGACCAAGTTACTCACAGTCGGGGCCTCACGCGAGATGCCGAGGTCCCTTTCTCTGTCAACTGACAGGTGATGTCGCATATCCGCTAGTCAAACGCGTTGGTAAGCGGGGATCCTTCAGTTTCCTATCAGTTTTCGGTCCACATGTCGGCACAGATCGCGACCGCGCCGAGGAATCCTGAGCCCTCCCACTGGGTGAGCCGGACCTCCCCGACCTGGCCCGCCGGGACGTCGCCGGCGAGGACGTCGAGGCGCTGCGCCGCCGCCATGCTTCCGTGGCCGGCCTTGACCAGCGCCTCCTTGCGCACCCACAACCGCGTGAACGCGTACGCAGCGTCCTCCTGCCCCGCCACCCAGGCCGCCTCGCGCGGCGAGAGCGCCCGGTCGGGCCCGCGCGAGACCTTCTCCACGTCGATGCCGCAGCGTCGGCCGGCTGCGACCGCGGCGACCTGGCCCCGGGTGTGACTGAAGCTCACCCGCACCGCTGCGGCACCGGACACCGACGGGGCTCCGTGCTCGGGGCTGCCGCAGCGAGCACAGCGCTGCTCGATCACGATCGCGTCGCGCGCGGTGCCCAGCAGCTCCGCTGCGCACTCGCGGACCAGGACGTGCGCGGCGGCGTACGCCTGCTTGTCGGCATCGGCGACCAGCCGATCATGACGCGCCCGCTCCGCGGTGGAGAGCAGCCCGAGATCGGCGTCGATCTCGGCCACTGCCGCGAAGCGCACGACCTCGGTCATGCCGCGGCTCAGTGACCGCCCCAGGGCACCCCGAGCTTGCCGAGCATCTCCTCGCCGCCGTCGAGCGCGGTGAGCACCCAGACGCCGTCGGAGGTGAGCGCGAAGGTGTGCTCGAAGTGGGCCGCCCAGGAGCCGTCGTCGGTGACGACGGTCCAGTCGTCCTCCAGGGTGGTGACCTCGGGACCACCGAGGGTGAGCATCGGCTCGACGGCGAGCGCGATGCCACGCTGCAGCTTGGCGCCCTTGCCGGGCTTGCCGTAGTTGAACACCGACGGCTCCATGTGCATCTCGGTGCCGATGCCGTGGCCGCTGAAGTCCTCGAGGATGCCGTAGTCGCCCTGGGAGTCGACGTAGGTCTCGATGGCGTGCGAGATGTCGGTGACCCGTCCACCGAGGCGGGCAGCGGCGATGCCGTGCCACATCGACTCCTCGGTGACGCGCATCAGCTCGGAGACCTTCTCAGGCACCGAGCCCATGGCCACCGTGATCGCGGCGTCGCCGTGCCAGCCCTCGACGATCGCGCCGCAGTCGATAGAGATGATGTCGCCCTCGGCGAGCACCCGGGCGCCCGGGATGCCGTGGACCACGACCTCGTCGACCGAGGCACAGATCGAGCCCGGGAAGCCGTGGTATCCCTTGAACGACGGGACGCCACCCCGGGACCGGATCGAGTCCTCGGCGATGGCGTCGAGCTCGAGAAGGGTGACTCCGGGCCGCGCGGCGGCCCGGAGCACCTCGAGCGTCTCGCCGACCACGAGGCCGGCCTTACGCATCTTCTCGATCTGCTCAGGGGTCTTGATCTGGACCTTGTTCAAGAAGCCCACTGCTCCCCCGTTGCGTGCAAGATGTTTGTCTCAGGACTCGGTGACGATGTCGAGCTCGTCGAAGATCCGCTTGGTGACGTCGCCGACGTCGCCCATGCCGTCGATCTCGTGGACCAGGCCGCGGCCCTTGTAGACTTCGATCAGCGGCGCGGTCTCCTCGAGGTAGACCTCCTGGCGGCGGCGGATGACGTCCTCGGTGTCGTCGGCGCGACCCTCGAGCTCGGCACGCTGAAGCAGCCGCTGCACGATCTCGTCCTTGTCGACGGTCAGCACGACCACGGCGTCCAGCGCGTGGCCGGTGTACTTGATCATCCCGTCGAGCTCCTCGACCTGCGCGAGCGTGCGCGGGTAGCCGTCGAGCAGGAATCCCTGGGCTGCGTCGGGCTCGTCGATGCGGTTGCGGACCATCAGGTTCGTGATCGAGTCCGGGACGTACTCTCCCTTGTCCATGTAGGACGCCGCCTCGACACCCAGGGGCGTGCCCTGGGAGACGTTGGCGCGGAAGATGTCGCCGGTCGAGATCGCCGGGATCTCGAAGTGCTCGGCGATGAACTTCGCCTGGGTGCCCTTACCGGCTCCAGGCGGGCCCATGATGATCAGTCTCATCGGAGGAACCCTTCATAGTTGCGCTGCTGGAGCTGGCTCTCGATCTGCTTCACCGTGTCCAGGGCGACGCCGACCATGATGAGGATCGAGGTGCCGCCGAACGGGAAGTTCTGGTTCGCGTTGATGAGCGCCAGCGCAATCAACGGGATGAGCGCAACCAGACCGAGGTAGAGCGAGCCCGGCAGTGTGATACGGGACAGAACGTAGGACAGGTAGTCCTCGGTCGGCTTCCCGGCCCGGATTCCTGGAATGAAGCCGCCGTACTTCTTCATGTTGTCGGCGACCTCCGGCGGGTTGAAGGTGATCGACACGTAGAAGTAGGTGAAGAAGATGATCAGCGCGAAGTACGTCGCCATGTAGATCGGGTGGTCGCCCTGGACGAAGTAGTTGTTGATCCAGTCGACCCACACCGGCGGGTTCTGCGCGTTCTGGTTGAACTGCGCCGCCATCGCCGGCAGGTAGAGCAGCGACGAGGCGAAGATGACCGGGATGACACCGGCCTGGTTCACCTTGAGCGGGATGTAGGTCGAGGAGCCGCCGAACATCTTGCGACCGACCATGCGGCGCGCGTACTGGACCGGGATCCGGCGCTGGGCCTGCTCGATGAAGATGACCGCCGCCATGATCGCCAGACCGATGACGATCACGATCGCGAAGGTCCACCAGCCCTTGTCGTTCTTGACCGCCCACATGGTGGCCGGGAAGGTGGCGACGACCTGGGTGAAGATGAGGATCGACATACCGTTGCCGATGCCGCGCTCGGTGATGAGCTCACCGAGCCACATGATGACCGCGGTGCCGGCGGTCATGGTGATGACCATGACCAGGAAGGTGGCGGTGCCGTCGTCGTGCAGCAGCGGCTGGGTGCAGCCCTGGAGCAGGTCGCCGGAACGGGCCAGCGCGACGATGCCAGTGGCCTGCAGGACCGCGAGACCGAGGGTCAGGTAGCGGGTGTACTGCGTGATCTTCGTCTGCCCCGCCTGGCCCTCCTTCTTGAGGCGCTCGAGGCGAGGGATCACCACGACGAGAAGCTGCAGGATGATGCTCGCGGTGATGTACGGCATGATGCCGAGCGCGAAGATCGTCAACTGCAGCAGTGCGCCACCGGAGAAGAGATTGACCAGGTTGTAGAGGCCGGCGCTGTCACCGGTCTGAGCCGCGTCAAGACACTGCTGGACGTTCGCGACGTGAACGCCAGGAGCCGGGATCTGGGACCCAGCCCTGAAGATCACGACGATGAAGAGAACGAAGAGCAGCTTCTTGCGCAGGTCCGGAGTACGGAACGCTGATGCGAACGCGCCAAGCACGAATGGTTCCTCTTTCGACAATCATGGGTCGCAGGGCCTGCGCCGATGCGAAAACCCGTGGCAGCCTAACAGCCCCCACGGCAGTTCTTGCACGTAGGGCTGAAACAGCGAGAGCGCGGTCGGGACCCCGAAGGGGCGACCCGGCCGCGCTCCCACGTGACAGGCTCTACGTTAGTAGAACTGTCAGAGAACCGTGACAGTTCCGCCAGCGGCCTCGATCTTCTCCTTGGCGGTGCCGGAGAAGGCGTTGGCGCTGATCTCGACCTTGACGGTCAGGTCACCCTGGCCCAGGACCTTGACCGGGTGGCCCTTGCGGACGGCACCCTTCTCGATCAGGGTCTCGGGGGTGACGACGCCACCCTCGGGGAAAAGCTCGTTGAGCTTGTCGAGGTTGACGACCTGGAACTCCACCTTGAAGGGGTTCTTGAAACCCTTCAGCTTGGGGAGTCGCATGTGCATCGGGGTCTGGCCACCCTCGAAGTAAGCGGGGACCTGGTAACGGGCCTTCGTGCCCTTGGTACCACGGCCGGCCGTCTTACCCTTGGACGCCTCACCACGACCCACACGGGTCTTGGCCTTCTTGGCACCGGGAGCCGGCGCCAGGTTGTGCACCTTGAGTGCCATATCAGTCGACCTCCTCGACCGTCACCAGGTGACGGACGGTCTGGACCATGCCGCGGATCTCCGGGCGGTCCTCCTTGACGACCACGTCGCCGATCCGCTTGAGACCGAGCGTACGCAGGGTGTCTCGCTGGTTCTGCTTCAGACCAACGAGGCCCTTCTTCTGCTGGACCTTCAGCTGCGCCATCAGGCCGACACCTCCACGGCGGGAGCCGTAGCCTCGGCCTGCGCCTTGAGCAGCGCGTCGGGGGCGACGTCCTCAACCGGGAGACCACGGCGGGCGGCGACAGCCTCAGGCGTCTCGAGCATCCTGAGAGCCTCCACCGTCGCGTGGACGATGTTGATCTGGTTGGACGAACCGAGCGACTTGCTCAGCACGTCGTGGATGCCGGCGCACTCCAGGACGGCGCGCACCGGACCACCGGCGATGACACCGGTACCAGGGGCGGCCGGACGAAGAAGGACCACACCAGCGGCCTTCTCACCCTGCACCGGGTGCGGGATCGTGCCCTGGATGCGGGGAACGCGGAAGAAGTGCTTCTTCGCTTCCTCGACACCCTTGGCGATCGCCGCGGGAACTTCCTTCGCCTTACCGTAGCCGACGCCGACCAGACCTTCACCGTCACCGACGATCACAAGGGCGGTGAAGCTGAAGCGACGACCACCCTTCACGACCTTGGCAACTCGGTTGATCGCGACGACCTTCTCGATGTAGGCGGTCTTGTCGGCGCTCTGGTTGCGACGGTCGTCGCGACCTCGGCGCTCGCCACCACGCTGTCCGCGCTGGGCTCCGCTCATCAGACTTTCCTCTTCTCTCGTTCGATCGTTGCGATCAGAAGGTCAGACCGGCCCCGCGCGCGCCATCGGCGAGCGCGGCGACACGGCCGTGGTACTTGTTGCCGGCACGGTCGAAGACGACGGTCTCCACCCCAGCGGCCTTGGCACGCGACGCAACCAGCTCGCCGACCTGCTTGGCCTTGGCGGTCTTGTCACCGGAGGCCGACCGCAGGTCGCCCTCGATGGTCGAAGCCGAGGCAAGCGTCTTGCCGGCCAGGTCGTCGACGACCTGGGCGGTGATGTGCTTGGCCGACCGGGTCACGACGAGGCGCGGGCGCTCCGGCGTACCCTCGATCTTCTTGCGACCGCGGGCCTGACGACGCAGGCGCGAGCGGACACGGGAAGCGGTGTGCTTGTTGTTCGACAGCGAGATGGCCATCACTTACCAGCCTTTCCGACCTTGCGGCGGATGTTCTCGCCGGCGTAACGAACGCCCTTGCCCTTGTAGGGCTCCGGCTTGCGCAGCTTGCGAATGTTGGCCGCAACCTCACCGACGAGCTGCTTGTCGATGCCGACGACACCGAGCTTGGTCGGACCGTCGGTGGTGAAGGTGATGCCCTCGGGTGCGTCGAAGACGATCGAGTGGGAGTAACCCAGCTGGAACTCCAGCTTGGTCGGGCCCTTCGACAGCACGCGGTAACCCACGCCGACGATCTCGAGCTTCTTCTCGTAGCCCTCGGTGACACCCAGGACCATGTTGTTGATCAGCGTGCGGGACAGGCCGTGGAGGGCCTTGTTGTCCCGGCTGTCGTCGGGGCGCTTGACGTCGAGGACGCCACGGCCCTCGTCGTCCTGGCCCTTCTCGACGGTGATCGGGGCGGCCACGGTGTGCGACAGGGTGCCCTTGGGACCCTTGACGCCCACGACCTGGCCGTCGATGGTGACGTCCACGCCGGCCGGAACCGGGACGGGGAGCTTGCCAATACGCGACATTTCTCTTCTCTCCCTTCCCTGATTACCAGACGTAGGCGAGGACTTCCCCACCTACGCCCTTCTTGTTCGCCTGGCGGTCGGTCAGCAGACCCTGGCTCGTCGAGATGATCGCGACGCCGAGGCCGCCGAGCACCTTCGGGAGACCGGTGTGCTTCGCGTAGACACGCAGACCGGGCTTGCTGATGCGGCGTACGCCGGCAATCGAGCGCTCACGGTTGCGGCCGTACTTGAGGGTGATCGACAGGGTCTTGCCGACCTGGCCCTCGGTGGGCTCCAGCACCTCGTACTTGGTGATGTAGCCCTCCTGCTGGAGGATCTCAGCGACGCCCTGCTTCAGCTTGCTGTACGGCATCGAAACCGCATCGTGGTACGCCTGGTTGGCGTTACGCAGACGAGTGAGCATGTCTGCGATCGGGTCAGTCATCGTCATTGGCCGAACGGCCCTTTCTCGTAGTGGTTTCCTCACGACACCAAGTCATGAGGACCTTCAACGTCAGTGGTTGGAACGGTGATCGGGCGAAGCCCCGTGAATCGAGCTTGTCGAGATCACCAGGAGGACTTGGTGACGCCGGGCAGCTCGCCCCGGTGGGCCATCTCGCGCAGGCAGATTCGGCACAGGCCGAACTTGCGGAACACAGCCTTCGGGCGGCCGCAGCGCTGGCAGCGGGTGTAACCGCGAACCGCAAACTTCGGCTTGCGGGCGGCCTTCACCTTGAGAGCGGTCTTCGCCATCTCAGTTCTCCTTGAACGGGAAGCCGAGCGCCTTGAGCAGCGCGCGACCCTGGTCGTCGTTGGTGGCAGTCGTCACGAGGGTGATGTCCATGCCCCGCGAGCGGTCGATCTTGTCCTGGTTGATCTCGTGGAACATGACCTGCTCGGTGAGACCGAAGGTGTAGTTGCCGTTGCCGTCGAACTGCTTGCCGTTCAGGCCGCGGAAGTCCCTGATGCGGGGCAGCGCGAGCGAGAGCAGGCGGTCGAGGAACTCCCACATGCGGTCGCCGCGCAGCGTGACGTGCGCACCGATCGGCATGCCCTCACGCAGCTTGAACTGCGCGATGGACTTCTTCGCCTTGTTGATCAGCGGCTTCTGGCCGGTGATCGCGGTCAGGTCGTTGACAGCGCCCTCGATCAGCTTGGAGTCGCGAGCAGCCTCGCCCACACCCATGTTGACGACGATCTTGGTCAGACCGGGGATCTGCATGACATTCGGGATCTCGAACTCGGCCTGCAGGGCCGGGGCGATCTCCTCGCGGTACTTCGTCTTGAGGCGCGGGGCCACAGCGGTGTCGGTCATGATCAGATGTCCTTACCGGTCTTGCGCGAGATGCGAACGCTGCGCTCGGCGGCGTACGTCGACCCGTCGGGGCGACGCTTCTGGACCGTCTCACGGCGGAAGCCGACGCGAACCGGCTCGCCACCCTCGAGCAGCTGGACGTTGGAAACGTGGATCGGGGCCTCGGTGTTCACGATGCCGCCGGTGGTGCCGGCGCGGCCGCCCTGGTCCTGGACCTTGGTGTGCTTCTTGACGAGGTTGATGCCCTCGACGATCACACGGTCCTCCTGGGTGAGGACAGCGATCACCTTGCCGGAGCCGCCCTTGTCCTTACCAGCGATCACCTTGACGGTGTCGCCCTTCTTGATGTGCGAGCGACCCATCACAGCACCTCCGGCGCAAGCGAGATGATCTTCATGAACTTCTTGTCGCGCAGCTCGCGGCCGACCGGGCCGAAGATGCGGGTGCCTCGCGGCTCGCCGTCGTTCTTGAGAATGACGGCGGCGTTCTCGTCGAAGCGGATGTACGAGCCGTCAGCGCGGCGGCGCTCCTTGACGGTGCGCACGATGACGGCCTTGACGACGTCACCCTTCTTCACGTTGCCACCGGGGATAGCGTCCTTGACGGTGGCGACGATGGTGTCGCCGATGCCGGCGTAGCGACGACCGGAACCACCGAGCACACGAATGCAAAGGATCTCCTTCGCACCAGTGTTGTCGGCGACCTTGAGTCGCGACTCCTGCTGGATCATTACTTCTCCTTGTCGAGCTGGTTCTCAACCGCATCCAGGGCGGTCGAGCCTTGCCGAACGTAATGGGATTTGATGGGCACAGGCCCAGCGAACAATGGTCGCTGGACCTGCGCCCTTTGGTCAATTTGGCGATGCTTGAACAAGCACAGCGTCGCCAGTCGGATCCGTCTCTTACGAGACGAGGATCACTTGGCGCGCTCGACGACCTCGACGAGGCGCCACCGCTTGGTGGCGGACAGCGGCCGGGTCTCCATGACCAGGACGCGGTCGCCGATGCCGGCGGTGTTCTGCTCGTCGTGAGCCTTGAGCTTGCTGCTGCGGCGCATGACCTTGCCGTAGAGCGGGTGCTTCACGCGGTCCTCGACCTCGACGACGATGGTCTTGTCCATCTTGTCGCTGACGACGAGGCCCTCGCGGACCTTGCGCGTGTTGCGCTCGGTGCCCTCGGTGGGCTCTGCCTGGGTGGACTCAGTAGCCATCTCAGGCCTCCTCAGTGGTCTCGGCACCCGGGGCCACGCGGATGCCGAGCTCGCGCTCACGCACCACGGTGTAGATCCGGGCGATGTCCTTCTTGACGGTGCGGAGCCGACCGTGGCTCTCCAGCTGGCCGGTGGCCGCCTGGAACCGGAGGTTGAACAGCTCCTCCTTCGCCTCGCGCAACTTCGCCTCGAGGTCGACGTCGGTGAGCTCGTCCAGCTCGAACGCCTGCAGGGAGTTAGCCATCAGAACTCACCAGCCTCTCGCGTGATGAAACGGCACTTCATGGGCAGCTTGTGGATCGCGCGGCGCATCGCCTCGCGGGCCGTGGTCTCGTCGACACCGGAGAGCTCGAACATGACGCGGCCCGGCTTGACGTTGGCAACCCACCACTCGGGCGAACCCTTACCGGAACCCATGCGGGTCTCAGCAGGCTTCTTGGTCAGCGGGACGTCGGGGTAGATGTTGATCCACACCTTGCCGCCTCGCTTGATGTGACGAGTCATCGCGATACGCGCTGCCTCGATCTGGCGGTTGGTCACGTAGTGACCCTCGATCGCCTGGATGCCGTATTCACCGAAGGCCAGCTTCGTGCCACCCTTGGCCACGCCAGTGCGCTTCGGGTGGTGCTGCTTGCGGTGCTTGACGCGACGGGGCATCAGCATGGGTCAGCCCTCCTGGGACGTGGTCTCGGCGGCGGGAGCCTCAGCGGCAGCCGGCGCCTCAGTCTTCGCCGCGCGGTCAGCGCGGTTCGGGCGGTCACCACGGGAGCCACGCGACGGACGGTCGCCGCGGCCACCGCGACGGTCGTTGCCACCGCGACCCGGGACGCCCGCACGGGCGGCCTGGGCGGCCTGACGCTCGGCGCGCGATCCGGAGACCTCGCCCTTGTAGATCCAGACCTTCACGCCGATGCGGCCGAAGGTCGTGCGGGCCTCGTAGAAGCCGTAGTCGATGTCCGCGCGAAGGGTGTGCAGCGGCACGCGACCCTCGCGGTAGAACTCGGTACGCGACATCTCAGCGCCGTTCAGACGACCCGAGCACTGGATCCGGATGCCCTTGGCACCGGAGCGCATGGTGGTCTGCATGGCCTTACGCATCGCGCGACGGAACTGCACGCGACCGCTGAGCTGCTCGGCGACACCCTGGGCGACCAGCTGAGCGTCGACCTCGGGGTTCTTGACCTCGAGGATGTTCAGCTGAACCTGCTTGCCGGTGAGCTTCTCCAGCTCGGTGCGGAGGCGGTCGGCCTCGGCGCCGCGGCGACCGATGACGATGCCGGGACGCGCGGTGTGGATGTCCACACGGACGCGGTCACGGGTGCGCTCGATCTCGACCTTGGAGATGCCGGCCCGCTCCATGCCCTTGCTGAGCAGCTTGCGGATCTTGACGTCCTCGCCGACGTACTCCTTGTACTGCTTGTCGGCGTACCAACGCGACTTGTGGTCGGTCGAGATGCCCAGGCGGAAGCCGTTCGGGTTGATCTTCTGACCCATTACTTCTTACCGCCCTTCTCGACGACGTCGGCCGGCTGCACGACCAGGGTGATGTGCGAGGTCCGCTTGTTGATGCGGGTCGCACGACCCTGGGCGCGGGGGCGCCAGCGCTTCATGGTCGGACCTTCGTCGACCATGGCGACCGAGACGACGAGGTCGTCACGGTCCAGACCCTCGGTCGACACCGCGTTGGCGATGGCGCTCTCGAGAACCTTGTAAACAGTCTCGGAGGCTGCCTGCGGCGCGAACTGCAGCAGGGACAGAGCCTCGTCGACGGGCAGACCGCGGACCAGGTCGACGACGCGGCGTGCCTTCAGCGGGGTGATCCGCACGAAGCGGGCACTCGCGAAGGCACCCGGCTGGTCGCCGAGCAGGGAGTCGCGGCGGGCGCTGATGCGCTGCCGTTCGGTGGTGGTCATCGACGGCGTCCCTTCCGGTCGTCCTTGATGTGACCCTTGAACGTGCGGGTCGGGGCGAACTCGCCCAGCTTGTGACCGACCATCGAGTCGGACACGAAGACCGGGACGTGCTTGCGACCGTCGTGCACCGCGATGGTGTGACCGATCATCTCGGGCACGATCATCGAGCGGCGCGACCAGGTCTTGATCACGTTGTGAGTCCCCTTCTCGTTCTCGGCGTCGACCTTCTTCTGAAGGTGATCGTCGATGAAGGGGCCCTTCTTCAGGCTGCGAGGCATTGCTTACTTCCTACCCTTCCCGCTCTTACGGCGGCGGATGATCTGCGAGTCAGAGGCCTTGCGCTTACGCGTACGGCCCTCGGGCTTACCCCAGGGGCTGACCGGGTGACGGCCACCGGAGGTCTTACCCTCACCACCACCGTGCGGGTGGTCGACCGGGTTCATGACGACACCGCGGACGGTCGGGCGAACGCCCTTCCACCGCATACGGCCGGCCTTACCCCAGTTGATGTTGGACTGCTCGGCGTTGCCGACCTGGCCGACGGTGGCGCGGCAGCGCACGTCGACGAAGCGCATCTCACCCGAAGGCATGCGGAGCGTGGCCTTGGAGCCCTCACGAGCGACCAGCTGGGCGCTCATGCCGGCGGAGCGGGCGATCTTCGCGCCGCCACCGGGACGCAGCTCAACATTGTGGATGGTGGTACCAACCGGGATGTTGCGCAGCGGGAGGTTGTTGCCGGGCTTGATGTCGGCGGTGGGACCGGACTCCACGACAGTGCCCTGGCTGACGCCGACGGGCGCGAGGATGTAGCGCTTCTCGCCGTCGAAGTAGTGCAGCAGGGCGATGCGGGCGGTGCGGTTCGGGTCGTACTCGATGTGAGCGACCTTGGCCGGCACGCCGTCCTTGTCGTAGCGACGGAAGTCGATGATCCGGTACGCACGCTTGTGACCGCCACCCTTGTGCCGGGTGGTGATCCGACCCTGGTTGTTGCGGCCACCGTTCTTGGGCAGCGGAACCGTCAGGGACTTCTCCGGCGTGGTCCGAGTGATCTCGGCGAAGTCGGCCACCGACGAGCCACGACGGCCCGGGGTAGTCGGCTTGTACTTACGAATAGCCATGTTCAGTCAGTCCTTCTCACGCGCCGAAGATGTCGATGCGGTCGCCCTCAGCCAGGGAGACGATCGCGCGCTTGGTGTCGGGGCGCTTGCCCAGGCCGTAACGAGTACGACGGGCCTTGCCCTTGCGGTTGATCGTGTTGACCGAGGTCACCTTGACGTCGAACACCTTCTCGACCGCGATCTTGATCTCGGTCTTGTTCGCGTCGGGGCGAACGATGAAGGTGTACTTGTTCTGGTCGAGGAGGCCGTAGCTCTTCTCGGAGACCACCGGCGCGATCAAAATGTCGCGGGGGTCGTAGTGCAGCGTGCTCACTTGTTAGCCTCCTCGTCAGACTCAGCCTTCTTCTTGCCGGCCTCGACGAAACCAGCCGCGGTAGCGTCCTCGGCGGACTTGAAGTAGAACTCCGCCTTGGTGGACTCGTACCAACGGCCGCCCGGGGCGTGGAACTTCTTGTCCTTGCCCTTGACGTTGCCCTTGATGTCGAAGCCCTCGGGAGCCGAGCCGTCCTCGAGCGGCGCGACAGCACCTTCGGGGAGGTCGATCTCCTTGGCGGGCTCGACAGCAGCCTCCTTGATCGCGTCCTTCTCGACCTCACCGATGGTGACGGTCTCCTTGGCGGCGACGACCGGCTTGCCCGAGATGAAGACCTCGAAGGCCGGCTTGGAGAAGACAACGTCGTCGGAGACGAGGACGTCGTAGGTGTTGAGCTGGTCGGCCCAGAGCAGGTGCACCTCAGGGGCGTTGCGCAGGCTCAGCGCGGCGACGTCCTCGGAGCGGTCCAGGACGACGAGGTAACGCTTGACGTCCGAGATCGCCTTGAGGGCGGTCAGCGCGGTCTTGGTCGAGGGCGCCTCGAGGGCGAACTCGGCCACGTGGATCTGGCCGGCACGAGCCCGGTCGGAGAGGGCACCGCGGAGGGCGGCGGCCTTCATCTTCTTGGGGGTGCGCTGGCTGTAGTCACGCGGCTGCGGGCCGTGGACGATGCCACCACCGGCGAACTGCGGCGCGCGGGTCGAGCCCTGACGGGCGCGACCGGTGCCCTTCTGCTTGTAGGGCTTGCGTCCACCGCCGCGGACCTCGCCGCGGGTCTTGGTGGAGTGCGTGCCCTGGCGCTTAGCGGCCTGCTGCGCGACGACGACCTGGTGGATCAGCGGGATGTTGACCTCAACATCGAAGATCTCAGCCGGGAAGTCGACCTTGACGGTCTTGATAGCCATGATCAGGCCTCCAGCTTCTTAGCAGCCGAGCGGAGGACCACGAGACCACCCTTGGGGCCAGGAATGGCGCCCTTGACCAGGATGAGGCCCTTCTCGGCGTCGACGGCGTGCACGGTCAGGTTCTGGGTGGTGACGGTGTCAGTACCCATGTGACCGGCCATGCGGACGCCCTTGAACACGCGACCCGGGGTGGCGCAGGCGCCGATCGATCCCGGCTTGCGGTGGTTGCGGTGGGCACCGTGGGAGGCACCGACACCGTGGAAGCCGTGACGCTTCATCACACCGGCGAAGCCCTTGCCCTTGGAGGTGCCCGTCACGTCGATCTCCTCGCCGATGGCGAAGGTGTCGACGGGGAGCTCCTGGCCGGCGGAGTACGTCGCGGCGTCGGCGGTGCGGATCTCAGCCAGGTGGCGGCGCGGCGTGGTGCCGGCCTTCTCGAACTGGCCGGCGCCCGGCTTGTTCACCTTGCGGCCGTCGATCTCGCCGTAGCCGATCTGCACGGCGTTGTAGCCGTCGGCCTCGGGGGTGCGGACCTGGGTCACGACGTTGGTGTTCGCCGCGATGACGGTCACGGGGACGACGACGTTGTTCTCGTCCCACAGCTGGGTCATGCCGAGCTTGGTGCCCAGGAGACCCTTCACGTTGCGTTCGATCGTCATGTCGTCAACCTCAGAGCTTGATCTCGATGTCGACACCAGCAGGCAGGTCGAGCCGCATGAGGGAGTCAACAGTCTTCGGGGTCGGGTCGATGATGTCGATGAGGCGCTTGTGGGTGCGCATCTCGAAGTGCTCGCGCGAGTCCTTGTACTTGTGGGGCGAGCGGATGACGCAGTACACGTTCTTCTCGGTCGGCAGCGGCACCGGGCCGGCGACCTTGGCACCCGTACGGGTGACCGTGTCCACGATCTTTCGCGCCGAGGTGTCGATCACCTCGTGGTCATAGGCCTTGAGCCTGATGCGGATCTTCTGTCCCGCCATCTGTCTCTCTCGTCCTTCTTGGTCAGCGTGCCGCGTGCTACAGGCTTCCTCCGGCTGAGTCGGCCCGGTTGCTCACCTCTGGCTCCGACCCCCGAGGTCGGGCGTGTCGCTTATTCTTCACAAGCGAACGCCGACTTCTCGACGGGACTCTCACCATCAGCTTCACTGGAACCACGCCTTCGGGATGGGCACACGGCGACCACAGACCACATCCGGACAGGCTGATCAGCCTGCTCAGGTGACGCGATTCAGTAGTCAAGGTGTGCGCACCCCAGCGAACAGTTCACTGGAGCAACCAGAGAATCTTGTCACGCGTGCGCAGGTGGCTCCAAATCAACGATGTCGTCTGGGTCGCTCTGAGAGGATGCCCCCAACCGAGCGAGTTCGCCGGTCGTCGCGACGAGGAGCATCCAGATGTCAGGAGTGTGGCCACCCCCACCGGGTGAGCAACCTCAACAGGGCGCGGCGAACCCGTCGACCCCACCCCCGCCGGGCCAGCCGGTGCAGTCCCAACCGGTGCAGTATGTGCAACCGGCGTGGAACCAGCCGCTGCCGCCCGCCCACAAGCCGGGAGCCATCCCGCTGCGCCCGCTGGGCCTCGGCGACATGCTCGACGGCGCCTTCCGGCTCGTACGCTTCAACCCCGGCGCCACGGTCGGCGCCTCGGTCCTCGTGGCAGCGGTCGCGATGGCCATCCCGCTGGGCGTGACCGCGGCGATGACCTTCACCGGCGACAGCCTGGAGTCGTTCGGGACCAGCATCGAGGACCCCGCCTACTCGCCCGGCGGCTCCGAGGTGATCGGCATGCTGGTGGCCTTCGGCTCCTTCTTCCTCGGCTCGGTCCTGCAGGCGATCGGCGCGATCCTGGTGGCCGGGATGATCTCCCACGTCGCCCATGCCGCCGCCATCGGCCGCAAGCTCACCCTCGGCCAGGCGTGGGCGGCGACCCACGGCAGACGCTGGCGCCTGATCGGGCTGGCACTGCTGAGCGGGGTGGCCTTCACCCTGCTCCTGGCGGTCGCGGCGACTCCCGTGGTGGTGCTCTCGCTCGTCGTCGACAGTCCCGTCCCGGCCATCCTGGTCGGCATCCTGATGTTCCTGCTGCTGATCGTGGCCGCCCTCTTCATGACGGTGCGGCTCTACCTGCTCGCGGTGCCGGCACTGATGCTCGAGCGCACCGGCGTCTTCGGTGCGATCGGACGGGCCTGGCAACTGTCGGCGAGACAGTTCTGGCGGCTCTTCGGGATCTGGCTGCTGGCCGCCATCATCGTCGGCTTCGCCTCCCAGATCGTCGCCTTCCCGATCAGCCTGGTCGCCAGCGTCGTGGGCATCGTCCAGCCCGACCTCTACTTCCTCGCGACCATCGCCGGCAGCGCCGTCTCCACCGTGGTCTCCGCAGCGATCGTGACCCCGTTCAGTGGCGCGGTGACCAACCTGCAGTATCTCGACCAGCGCATCCGCAAGGAGTCCTACGAGGTCGAGCTGATGGAGCAGGCCGGGCTGCTGAGCAGATGATCCTCCTCCAACAAACCCCTCCTCTGACGCCGACGTCGGAGGAGGGTCGCTCCTGGCTCCGGCGCGAGCTGGCCGGGCCGGAGTACCACGACCTCGACCTCATCGAGCGGATCCTGCGCTGGATCGAGCGCACCCTGTCCGACGGCCTGCCGTCGGTCGGCGACGTGCCCTGGGCCCAGACCGTCGCCGCGATGGTCGTCTTCGCGGCGCTCCTGGTCGGGATCGGCCTGCTGGTCTCGCGGGCCCGGCGCAGCCCCCGGGTCGCCCGCGACCGCAACGGCGACGTCCTCACCGACGCATCGCTCTCCGCGGCCGCGCTCCGGGCGCGGGCCGAGGCTGCGTACGCCTCGGGGGACCACGGCGCTGCGGTGATCGACGGGTTCCGGGCACTGGCCAGACGACAGGTCGAGCGCGGCCGGCTCGCGGAGGACCCTGGGCTGACCGCGGCCGAGGTCGCGGCGAGCCTGGAGCGGGAGATGTCGCTCGACGGCCGCGCCGGGCGGGCGGCGGAGCTGTTCAACGAGGTGCTCTACGGCGACCATCCCGCCACACGTGAGCAGGCCGAGGGCGTACTCGCTCTCGAGCAGGAGCTGGCGGTGGCGCGATGAGCACGCAGGCCCCGGCGAGCCCGGGCTCGACCGCCGGACGAATGGGCTGGATCCGTCGGCGTCGGCCGATTCTGTTCGTCGCTCTGGCCTTCGTGATCGCAGTCGTGCTGGCGTACATCGCGACGCCGAAGGGCGGGGAGTCCTATGCCGCGTACGACCCCGAGAGCCCCGACCCCGACGGCACCCGAGCGCTGGTCCAGGTGCTCGAGGACCACGGGGTCGAGATCGACATCGTGCGCTCCTCCGAGGCCCTCGACGACACCGAGATCGGGCGGGACACGACGGTCTTCGTGACCGGCACCGACGCTCTCGGCGAGGACACCGCCTTTCGGCTGCGCGAGCGCACGGACGGCGCCGGCGACCTGATCCTGGCCGAGCCCGCGCCCTATGTGTCGGCGATGCTCGGCATCCCCTACGCGGTCGCCCAGACGCCCGAGAAGGTCGAGGCGGGCTGCGACGACCAGCGCTGGGAAGGGCTCAGCATCCAGGCCGATGCGGTCACTGCGTACGACGCCGGCTCCTGCTTCGCGCACGAGGGTGGCGCGGTGCTCGCGCCCGCGGAGGGGCTCACCGTCTGGGGTGCGCCGCAGGTGCTGACCAACGACCAGATCCTGCGAGCGGACAACGCGGCGGTGGCGCTGCGGCTGCTGGGCGAGACCGACCACCTGGTCTGGTACGTCCCCTCCCTCGACGACCTCGCCCCCGACGAGGCCCACTCCCCCAGCTCGTTGCTGCCGCGCTGGATCAACCCCGCCCTGTGGCTCCTGCTGCTCGCGGTCGTCGCCTTCGCCATCGCCCGCGGACGGCGGCTGGGTCCGCTGGCGGTCGAACCGCTGCCGGTCCACGTCCGTGCCGGGGAGACGACGCGCAGCCTGGGCCGGCTCTACCGCCGTTCCGGCGACCGTACGCATGCCGCGGCAACGCTGCGCCAGGCAGCCCGCACCCGCCTCGCCCGGCGACTGCGGCTGGGGCGCGATGCCACCCCGGAGGCCGTCGTACGCGCCGTCGTCCAGCGCACCGGACGACCCGATCTCGAGGTCTCCGCGCTGCTCACCGATGCCCCGATCGAGAACGACCAAGACCTGATCACGCTGGCCAACGCGCTGGCGGCCCTTGAGGAAGAGGTACGACACCCATGACCCAATCCGAGACCATCGCCAACGTGTCGCCCGACGGCGCGCGGGAGCGGCTCACCGCGGTCCGGGCCGAGGTCGCCAAGGCGGTCGTCGGGCAGGACGCCGCGGTCTCCGGGCTGCTGGTCGCGCTGGTGTGCGGCGGCCACGTGCTCATGGAGGGCGTACCCGGCACCGCCAAGACCCTGTTGGTGCGGTCGCTGTCGGCGGCACTCTCGGTGGAGACCCGCCGGGTGCAGTTCACCCCCGATCTGATGCCCGGCGACATCACCGGGTCGATGGTGGTCGAGTCGTCCCACGGCGAGCTCACCTTCCGGGAGGGGCCGGTCTTCACCAACCTGCTCCTGGCCGACGAGATCAACCGCACCCCGCCGAAGACACAGTCGGCGCTGCTCGAGGCGATGGAGGAGGGCCAGGTCTCGGTCGACGGGGTCACCCGCCCGCTGCCGCGTCCGTTCCTGGTGGCCGCGACCCAGAACCCGATCGAGTACGAGGGCGTCTACCCGCTCCCCGAGGCCCAGCTGGACCGGTTCCTGCTCAAGGTCGTCCTCCCGGTGCCCTCGCGCTCCGACGAGGTGCAGATCCTCAACCGGCACGCCTCCGGCTTCGACCCGCGCGACGTCGCCGGTGCCGGTGTTCGTGCGGTGGCGTCCGGCGCCGACATCGAGGCCGCCCGGCAGCACGTCTCGACGGTCCAGGTCTCCCCCGAGGTCACCGGCTACATCGTCGACATCGCCCGTGCCACCCGCGAGTCCCCGTCCCTCTCGGCCGGGGTCTCCCCGCGAGGCGCCACCGCGCTGCTCCGCTCCGCGCGTGCCTGGGCCTGGCTCGCGGGCCGCGACTTCGTGACCCCCGACGACGTGAAGTCGCTCGCCCACGCCACCCTCGCCCACCGCCTGGCCCTGCGCCCCGAGGCCGAGCTCGAGGGCGTCCAGGTGAGCCAGGTCCTCAGCTCCGCCATCGGCGCCGTCCCCGTCCCCCGATGACCACCCCCACCCGATACGACCGGAGCGAGGTCGAGCGGCGAGCTTGCTCGTCCGCTCGCGCCGAGCGAGGGAGTGACCGCGCGCAGCGCGGAGACGTCATTTTCTGGCGCCGAGAAGTCAGTTTTGGGCTCGAGACGTCAGTTCTTACGTGTTGAGGCGGGACTGATGGCGATCACCTGGCGCGTCACGCTTCTGATGCTGGCCGGCATCGTCCCGGTGGTGCTACGCCCGGCCGCGAGCACGGCTGCGGTCTGGATCCTGCTCGTCGTGGTGCTGACACTCCTCGACGTGCTCCTGGCGCCCAAGCCGGCGGCCCTGGAGATCAGCAGGATCCCGCTCCGCGGCATCAGACTGGGCGAGTCGACGACGTCGGAGCTGACGGTCCGCTCCCCCGCTCGCAGCTTCCGGGCGCTGGTGCGCGACGCCTGGCAGCCCACCGCCGGCGCTGTTCGCAACCGGCATCGGATCCGGCTCGGTCGCGGCGACAGCACCAGGCTGAGTACGCCGCTGCAGCCGCGGCGCCGCGGAGATCTGCGCGCGTTGGGCGTGACGGTGAGGGCGTACGGGCCCTTGGGTCTGGGCGCCCGGCAGCGCACGTTCCCGGTGGAGGGCTCGGTGCGGGTGCTGCCCGCCTTCGAGTCGCGCAAGCACCTGCCCTCGCGGCTTCAGCGTCTGCGCGAGCTCGACGGTCGGGCCGCGGTCCGGGTGCGCGGGCAGGGGACGGAGTTCGACTCGCTGAGGGAGTACGTCCGCGGCGACGACATACGCTCCATCGACTGGCGCACCACCGCCCGCTCCCGCACCGTCGTGGTCCGCACCTGGCAGCCGGAGCGGGACCGGCGCGTGGTGCTGGTACTCGACACCTCCCGCACCTCAGCCGGCCGGATCGAGGGCGCCGGCGGCGGGGTGCCACGGCTCGACTCCGCGATGGACGCCGGGCTCCTGCTCGCCGCCATCGCCTCGCGGGCAGGCGACCGGATCGACTTCATCGCCGGCGACCTGCGCGTACGCTCCCGGGTCCGGCTCGCCGGCCAGCGCGACGTCACCCAGCGACTGCAGGAGGCGATGGCCGACCTCGAGCCCATCATCGCCGAAGCCGACTGGTCCAACCTCGCCGGCGCGGTCGCCGGCCTCGGCCGCCATCGTGCGCTCGTGGTGCTGCTGACACCCCTCGACCCGCACGCGATCGAAGAGTCGCTCCTCCCCGTCCTTCCGGTCCTGACCCAGCACCACCGCGTCGTCGTCGCCTCTGTCCGCGACCCCGAGCTCGAGGCCACCGCCGCCTCCCGCGACACCCTCGAGGACGTGTACGCCGCGGCCGCCGCCGAACAGACCCTCCGCCGCCGCGACCACACCGCCGCCATGCTCCGCACCCTCGGCGTCGACATCGTCGACGCCGACGCCGAGTCCCTCCCACCCGCTCTCGCCGACCACTACCTGCAGCTCAAGGCCACCGGTCAGCTCTGAGGTCGGACTAGCATCCTGACCATGGCCCTTGCAGCGGCACCCCGCGAGCCCGCGCTCGTCCAGCCCGACGTAAGGGTGCTGGGCGCTCGCGAGCACAACCTGAAAGATGTCGACCTGACGGTGCCGCGCGACGCGACGGTGGTATTCACGGGCGTGTCTGGGTCGGGGAAGTCCTCGCTGGCGTTCGGCACCCTGTATGCGGAGTCGCAGCGCCGCTATTTGGAGTCGGTGGCCCCGTACGCGAGACGGCTGATCGATCAGGCCGGCGTACCCGACGTCGACTCGATCACGGGGATGCCTCCGGCGGTGGCGCTGCAGCAGCAGCGTGGCGGGGGCAACGCCCGCTCGTCGGTCGGGAGCATCACCACGCTCTCGAGCCTGGTGCGGATGCTGTACTCGAGGGCCGGTGACTACCCCGATGATCAGCCGATGCTCTACGCCGAGGACTTCTCGGCCAACACCGTGCAGGGAGCGTGTCCGGAGTGTCACGGCGTCGGCCGGGTGTACGAGGTCACCGAGGCGCAGATGGTGCCGGATCCCTCGCTGACGATCCGCGAGCGCGCGATCGCCTCCTGGCCCACGGCTTGGCACGGACACCAGCTTCGCGACGTCCTCGTCGCGCTCGGCTATGACGTCGACGTCCCCTGGAAGGACCTGCCGAAGAAGGATCGGGACTGGATCCTCTACACCGACGAGACCCCATCCGTCGCGGTCCACTCGAGGCTCACCCTCGCCGAGGCGCGCGCCGCTGTCAGAGCAGGCGTCGAGCCGAGCTACTCGGGTGCGTTCGTGGGAGCTCGCCGCTACGTGCTCGACACGTTCGCCAACACCAAGAGCGCGTCGATGAAGCGCCGGGTGGCGCAGTTCCTCACGGTGGCCGTGTGTCCGGTCTGCCATGGCAAGCGGCTGAAGCCGGAAGCCCTGTCGGTCACGTTTGCGGGCCTCGACATCGCCGAGCTCTCGCTGATGCCGCTGCGGGACCTGGCCTCGTTGCTGGACGACATCTCCGACAAAACGGAGACCTCGGGGCGACCCCTGGACGCGAGCGCACGTCGTCAGGCTGTCGAGCATCGGGTGGCGGCCGGTGGCTCCTCGCACGCGGCCGCTCCTGACGTACGCCGCACGCCCAACCGCTCGGCGGAGAAGCAGGCGGCCGCTGCCCGGCTGGCGGTAGAGCTGCTGGAGCGCCTGCGGCCGCTCATCGACCTGGGTCTCGGCTATCTCTCCTTGAGCCGTACCACCCCGACGCTCTCCGGCGGCGAGCTGCAGCGCCTCCGGCTGGCGACGCAGCTGTCCTCGGAGCTGTTCGGAGTCGTGTACGTGCTCGACGAGCCTTCGGCCGGCTTGCACCCGCAGGACGTGACCGCGTTGCTGAGGATCCTCGATGGGCTCAAGCGGCGCGGGAACAGTCTGTTCGTCGTGGAGCATTCCGTCGAGGTGATGCGGCACGCCGACTGGCTGGTCGACATCGGGCCGGGCGCGGGCGAGCGCGGCGGCCGCGTGCTCTACAGCGGGCCGACGGACGGCATCGTCGAGATCGAGGAGTCGGTCACTCGCGGGTATCTCCACGGCCGGCGCGGGCTGGTCCCGCACATCCCGCGTGAGCCGCGGGGCTGGCTCACGCTGAGAGGGGTGACCCGCAACAACCTGCACGACCTGACCGTCGAGCTCCCGATGGGGGTCTTCACGGCGGTGACGGGCGTGTCGGGGTCCGGGAAGTCGAGCCTGGTCAGTCAGGCGCTCCCTGCTCTGCTCGGTGAGCGGCTGGGGCGTGCCGTGCCGATCGACGAGGCGCCGGAGAGCGACGACCTCCTTCTCGCTGACTCCTCGGGCCGGCTCGAGGGCTCTGTCGACGGAGACCTCGCCGGCATACGCCGGGTCGTCTGCATCGACCAACGGCCGATCGGTCGTACGCCCAGATCGAACGTCGCGACCTACACGGGGCTGCTCGATCACGTGCGGCGGCGCTTCGCGCAGACCCCCGAGGCACGGTCGCGCGGCTACAAGCCCGCGCGGTTCTCCTTCAACGTCACCGGCGGTCGGTGCCCCACCTGCGAAGGCGAGGGGTCGGTCATGGTCGAGCTGCTCTTCCTGCCGTCGGTCTACACCACGTGCCCCGAATGCCACGGCACCCGCTACAAGGCGAGCACCTTGGAGATCACCTGGCGCGGACGCAACATCGCCGAGGTCCTGGCCATGAACGTCGAGGAGGCCCAGGGATTCTTCGCCGACGAGGAGGAGATCTCGCGCTCGCTCACCGCGCTGATCGACGTCGGGCTGGGATACCTGCGGCTGGGACAACCGGCCACGGAGCTCTCCGGCGGGGAGGCTCGGCGCGTCAAGCTGGCCAGCGAGCTGCAGCGCGCGCAGCGCGGCGACACCCTCTACGTGCTCGACGAGCCGACCTCCGGCCTGCACTGCGCCGACGCCGACCGGGTGGTGGAGCACCTGCGGACCCTCGTCGAGGCCGGCAACACGGTCGTCACGGCGGAACTGGACATGCGCGTCGTCGCCGCAGCCGACTACGTCATCGACCTCGGGCCCGGCGCAGGCGACGCCGGAGGCACCGTCGTCGCCTCCGGAACACCTGAGCCCGTCGCCTCCGGCGGCCTCGGCGCCTCGGCTCCCTACCTGGCTGCCGCGCTCGAGGAGTCCGCCGCGCTTGCGGGGCTCGCCTAGAGCGCACGCTGAAAGTTTTTCCGAATGAGGGCCGCTCAGGCCTGGGTGGCGATGCGGTCCTCCAGAAGGCGGTCGTCGATGTCTCCCGTCTCGCCGCGGGAGGCGGCGGCGCGGCCGACGATGAAGACGTACGCGAAGAAGGCGAGCTCGGCGAGGATGCCGATGCCGACTCGGGCCCAGGTGGGGAGGGGTGAGGGGGTGACGAAGGCTTCGATGATGCCGGAGATCAGGAGTACGACGATGAGGCCGAGGGCGATGCCGGCGGCGGTGCGGCCCTCACGGGCCATCGACTGCCCCCGGGTCAACGAGCCGGGGTCGATCCAGGACCAGAAGATCCTCAAGCCCACGGCGCCGGCGACGAAGACGGCGGTCAGCTCCAGCAGGCCGTGGGGAAGGATCAGGCCCCAGAAGAGGCCACCGCGGTCGTGGCGGTGCATCAGGGTGCCGAGGATCGCCAGGTTGGAGATGTTCTGGAACATCGAGTAGATCACCGGCAGCCCGAGCACACCCAGGGCGATGCAGATGAACGAGACCCAGACGTTGTTGACCCAGACCTGGGTGGCGAACGACGAGGCGGCGTGCTCGCTGTAGTAGCCCTCGATGTCGTGCTCGACCAGCTGCTTGACCTGCTCCGGTCCGAGCAACGACTGCTCGACCTCCGGGTGGCGCAGCAGCCACCAGATCATCACCGCGGTGATCACGATGTTGGCCACCATCATCCCCAGCCACCACCAGCGCAGCCGGTAGAGCGCGGCCGGGAACCGGTGCGTGAAGAACCGCAGGAAACCCGACCAGGTGCTCGTCCTGGTGCCGGTGGTGCGGTTGCGGGCAGCGGCCAGCAGCACCGAGAGATGCTGGACGGCCGTCGGGTCGGGGGCGTTGCTGCGTACGACCGAGAGCTGGGTGCTCACCCGCTGATAGAGCTCGACCAGCTCGTCGGCCTGGGCGCCGCTCAGCCGGCGCTCGGTCAGCAGCTGCTCGAGCCTGGTCCGGTCGGCGGCGGTAGCGGCCAGATACGCGTCGAGATCCACGCCCGCAGCGTACGCTGACCGCCATGACCTCCGCGCCGCAATCGCCCGAGCGACGCCCCCAGGAGCAGCGCCCCCTAGAACGGGAACTGCTCACCGACGACGACCTGATCACCGGAGACGCGGTCGCCCTCGATCTGCCGGCCGCAGGGCTGGGGATGAAGCTGCTGTCGGGCCTCATCGACGTGATCGTGGTGATGGCGCTGCTGATCGTGACGCTGTTCGTCTTCATGACCGCCGCTCCCGCGACCGACGAGGCCCTGGCCTGGGCCGCCTACATCGCCGCCACCGCTTCGGTCCTCGTGGTGTTCCCGACCGCCATCGAGACGCTCACCCGCGGCCGCTCGCTCGGCAAGCTCGCGCTCGGCCTCCGTACGGTGCGCGACGACGGCGGAGCGATCAGCTTCCACCATGCGTTCGTACGCGCCCTGATCGGCGTCGTCGAGATCTACGCCACCAGCGGCGCCGCCGCGTTCCTCACCGCGATGATCCACCCGCGCGGCAAGCGGCTGGGCGACATCGCGGCCGGGACGTACGCCATCCGCGTGCGGGTGCCGCTGCGTCCCCCGGCTCCGATCCAGATGCCCCCCGGGCTCGCCGCCTGGGCCTCTCGCGCGGACGTCGCCACCATCCCGGTCGGCCTGTCCCTGGCCGTGCGACGGTTCCTCTCCGGCGAGGTCGGCACCTACACCGACCCGGTCCGCCGCCACGCTCTCGCCGAGCGCCTGGCGACCCACGTGCAGACGTACGTCGCCCCTGGACCACCTCCGGGCACCCCGCCCGAGGCCTACCTGGCCGCGGTGCTCGCCACCCGCCGTGATCGCGACGCCGCCCGGCTCGCCCGCGACGAGGAGCTCCGGTCGCGGCTCACCGCACGCTAGCGGGTCGTGAGCCGCTTGGCGCTGAGCCCGACCGACTTCAGTTCCAGCTCGGCCAGCCTCGCCACCACATCGGCGTCGCCATCACGCCAGGCACTGACCGGGTCGTCGCTGATCTTGACCAGCTTGTGCAGCGGCTGGGTCGCCATCGCACGCAGCGCCACCAGATCGGCGGCGGTGCCGGCCTCCAGGAACCGCTGGGTCGAGGTCGCGTTGCGGATGAACCGCCACCGCAGCGGCACGTAGATCATCAGCCACATCAGCACCGGGACGAGCACGACCGCGATCGCCAGCCCGATCGCGATGCTGGAGACGGCCTCGACCTGCGCCTCCCCGGCCGCACGGAGCTGGTCGGCGGCCTTCGCGGCACCCTCGAACGGGACCGCGATGCCGTCCTTGACCAGCGGCAGGTCATCGACCTTACCGGCCGCCTCGAGCAGCTTCAGGGAGAGCGAGGTGCCGGCGTCGTCCATCTTCTCGCCGGGCACGGCGAGCGCCGAGACCATCTCGTGGACGAATCTGCCGAGAAGGACCCAGCCGGCGATCCACGCCACCGTCAGCAGGTCGGCGAACAGCTGGGCGGCGAGGCGTGGGGGCCTGTCAGCGTACAACTTCATGCCGCTGATCTTCGCGGTTCCGCGCCTACAGATCAGTCACGACACGGGTAGTTCGGGTCAACGTCGGTAGAGCAGGTCGGTGATGACCCGGTCCTTGGCCAGTCCCTTGCGCTCGAACTTGGTCACCGGGCGCTCGTCCCAACGCTCGACGACACCACCGCTCAGCAGCGGCTCGGCGTCGAGGACCTCGACCATCTGCTCGGCGTACTCGACCCAGTCGGTCGCCAACCGCCAGGTCCCGCCGGGCGCCAGCCGCTCCGCGATCATGCGTGCATTGGTGGGCGTCACCAGGCGCCGCTTGTGGTGGCGGGTCTTGTGCCACGGGTCGGGGAAGAACGTCCAGATCTCGCTGACCGAACCCGGCTCGATCAGGTTCTCGAGCGTCCAGAGCGCGTCGACGCTGCAGAAACGTACGTTCGTCGCCCCTGCGGCGCCCACTCGGGCGAGGCTCTCCGCAACCCCGGGCCGCCACACCTCCAGCGCCAGGATGTTCGCCTCGGGACGGTTGGCCGCCAACACCGCGGTCGCCTCGCCTACGCCACCGCCGATGTCGACGATCAGCGGTGCCTTGCGGCCGAACCAGCTCTCCAGCGAGAAGCCGGGCTCGTCGACTGCTTCGTCCGGGATCACCCAGCCCTCGGCGTACTCGTCCCACGCCTTCTGCTGCTTGGCGTCCAGGCGGTTGCCGCGGCGGGTGTAGGTGAGGACCTCTCTTACCGTGCGGCCGTCATCCAACAGCTTCTGATGCGGTCTTGCGGGGCGTACGGGATTGTCTGGGTCAGTCACTTTCTTGCCTTGGTCTTGTGGCGCGCCGACTCGGCGCAATCCGGTCCTCCGCGCTGCGCGCGGTCACTCCCTCGCCGAGTCAGCGCTTACTAAGCAAACAAGGAGCATCTAGTCCAACGCGAAAGGCCCCCTTCGCCTTGCGGCTCCGGGGACCTTCCACGTTGGATCAGACGATCACTTACTTGATGATCTTCGTAACCCGACCCGCGCCGACGGTGCGACCGCCCTCACGGATAGCGAACTTCAGACCCTCGTCCATCGCGATGGGCTGGATGAGCTCGACCGACATCTCGGTGTTGTCACCCGGCATGACCATCTCGGTGCCCTCGGGGAGGGTCACGACGCCGGTCACGTCCGTGGTCCGGAAGTAGAACTGCGGACGGTAGTTGTTGAAGAACGGGGTGTGACGGCCACCCTCCTCCTTCGAGAGGATGTAGACAGAGCCCTCGAAGTTGGTGTGGGGGGTCGTGGTGCCCGGCTTGATGACAACCATGCCGCGCTCGACGTCCTCGCGCTTGGTGCCACGGAGCAGCAGCCCGACGTTCTCGCCGGCCTGGCCCTCGTCGAGCAGCTTGCGGAACATCTCGACGCCGGTGACGGTCGACTTCTGCGAGGTCTCGCGGATGCCGACGATCTCGACCTCCTCACCGACCTTGACGATGCCGCGCTCGATACGACCGGTGATGACGGTGCCACGACCGGTGATCGTGAAGACGTCCTCAACGGGCATCAGGAACGGCTTCTCGGTCTCACGAGCCGGGGTCGGGATGTAGTCGTCGACGGCCTGCATGAGCTCGGCGACAGAGTCCATCCACTTCTCCTCGCCCTGCAGGGCGGGGTAAGCGGCAACGCGGACGACCGGCAGGTCGTCACCCGGGAACTCGTACTCGCTGAGGAGCTCGCGCACCTCCATCTCGACGAGCTCGATGAGCTCCTCGTCGTCGACCATGTCGCACTTGTTGAGCGCGACGACGATCGACGGCACGCCGACCTGGCGGGCCAGGAGCACGTGCTCCTTGGTCTGCGGCATCGGGCCGTCGGTGGCGGCGACCACGAGGATCGCGCCGTCCATCTGCGCGGCACCGGTGATCATGTTCTTGATGTAGTCCGCGTGACCGGGGCAGTCGACGTGCGCGTAGTGGCGCACCTCGGTCTGGTACTCGATGTGCGCGATCGAGATCGTGATACCCCGCTGGCGCTCCTCGGGGGCCTTGTCGATGTCCTCGAACGCGAACTCCGGGTTCAGGTCCGGGTACTTCGCGTGCAGCACCTTCGAGATCGCCGCGGTAAGGGTGGTCTTACCGTGGTCGATGTGACCGATGGTGCCGATGTTGACGTGCGGCTTCGTCCGCTCGAACTTCGCCTTAGCCACTGTGGGCTCCTCCTGGTGTGATTTTCTTACTGACTCGTACTGAAAGGTGTTGCTGCCGAAGTCCCTGGACGGGCGACCCGAAGGTCACTCGCCACGGGCCTTCTTGATGATCTCGTCGGCGACGTTCGTGGGAACCTCGGCGTACGAGTCGAACTCCATCGAGTACGACGCCTGACCGCTGGTCTTGGACCGCAGATCACCGACGTACCCGAACATCTCTGAGAGCGGGACGAGCGCCTGGACGACCATGTCGCCGTGGCGCTCCTCCTGCGAGGACACCTGGCCGCGACGGGAGTTGATGTCGCCGATCACGGTGCCCAGGAACGTGTCCGGGGTGGTGACCTCGACGGCGAACATCGGCTCCAGCAGAACGGCCTTCGCCATGCGGGCGGCCTCCTTGAAGGCCTGGTTGCCGGCGATCTTGAAGGCGAGCTCGGAGGAGTCGACGTCGTGGTAGGCGCCGTCCTCGAGCGAAACCTTCACATCGACCATCGGGAAGCCGGCGAGGATGCCGAACTCCATGGCGTCCTGAGCACCCTGGTCGACCGAAGGGATGTACTCCTTCGGCACGCGACCACCGGTGACGTTGTTGACGAACTCGTAGCCCGCACCCAGACCGGTCTCTTCGTCGATGTTGGGCTCGACGGAGATGACGACCTTCGCGAACTGGCCCGAACCACCGGTCTGCTTCTTGTGGGTGTAGCTGTGGTTCTGGACCTTCTTGCGAAGCGTCTCGCGGTAGGCGACCTGCGGCTTGCCGACGGTCGCCTCGACCTTGAACTCGCGCTTCATCCGGTCGACGAAGACCTCCAGGTGGAGCTCGCCCATACCGGCGATGATCGTCTGGCCGGTCTGCTCGTCGGACTTGACCGTGAAGGTCGGGTCCTCTTCGGTGAGGCGCTGGATCGCGGTGCCGAGCTTCTGCTGGTCGCTCTTGGTCTTCGGCTCGATGGCGACCTCGATCACCGGGGCCGGGAACGACATCGACTCGAGAACGACCGGGTGGGCCGGGTCACACAGGGTGTGACCGGTCTTCGACTCCTTCAGACCCATGACCGCGACGATCTGGCCGGCACCGACCGAGTTGATCTCCTCACGCTTGTTGGCGTGCATCTGGTAGATCTTGCCGATCCGCTCCTTGCGGCCGTTGATCGGGTTGACCACGGTCGCACCCGCCTCGACCTTGCCGGAGTAGACGCGCAGGTAGAACAGCTTGCCCAGGTGCGGGTCGGAGGCGATCTTGAAGACCAGGCCGGAGAACGGCTCAGAGTCAGAAGGCTTGCGAGTGACCTCGACCTCCTCGTCCTTGACGTCGTGGCCGATGATCGACTCGACATCGAGGGGCGAGGGCAGGTAGTCGACGACCGCGTCGAGCAGGGGCTGGACGCCCTTGTTCTTGAACGCGGTGCCGGTGAGGATCGGGTTGAGCTTGTCGGCCAGGGTCGCGCGACGGATGGCGGCCTTCAGGGTGGGCACGTCGAAGACGTCGCCCTCCTCGAGGTAGACCTCCATGATGTCGTCGTCGGCCTCGGCGAGGGTCTCGACCAGCTTCTCGCGGTATTCCGCAGCCTTGTCGGCGAGGTCGGCCGGGATCTCCTCGATCACGTAGTCCTCGCCCATCTCGGTCTCGCCGCGCCAGACCTTGGCGTGCATCTCGACCAGGTCGACGACACCGATGAAGTCGGACTCGGCACCGATCGGCAGCTGCAGCACCAGCGGGGTGGCGTGCAGCTTGTCGACGATGGAGTCGACGACCATGTAGAAGTCGGCACCGGTGCGGTCGAGCTTGTTGACGAAGCACATCCGCGGGACGGCGTACTTGTTCGCCTGACGCCACACGGTCTGCGACTGCGGCTCGACACCGGCGACACCGTCGAAGACGGCGACAGCGCCATCGAGGACGCGCAGCGAGCGCTCGACCTCGACGGTGAAGTCGACGTGCCCGGGGGTGTCGATGATGTTGATCTGGTGGTCCTTCCACCAGCAGGTCGTCGCGGCGGACGTGATCGTGATGCCGCGCTCCTGCTCCTGCTCCATCCAGTCCATCGTGGCAGCGCCGTCGTGGACCTCACCGATCTTGTACGAGATACCGGTGTAGAACAGGATGCGCTCGGTGGTGGTGGTCTTACCGGCATCGATGTGCGCCATGATGCCGATGTTGCGGACCACATTGAGGTCCGTGGTGATGTCGACGGCCACTGTCTTCAGCGTTCCTTAAAGAGATTGTCTTCGGTCTGGATGGGCGGGGTGCCCACATTGTGCGGCAGGTGGTTCCTGAGCTTGTCGAAGGGCACCCCGCCGTACGTCACCAGCGGTAGTGCGCGAAGGCCTTGTTGGACTCGGCCATCTTGTGAGTGTCCTCGCGCTTCTTCACAGCGGCACCGAGGCCGTTGCTGGCGTCGAGGATCTCGTTCATGAGGCGCTCGGCCATCGTCTTCTCACGACGGTCCTGGGCGTAACCGACGAGCCAGCGCAGCGCGAGCGTGGTGCCACGCGTGCCCTTGACCTCGATCGGGACCTGGTAGGTAGCGCCACCGACACGGCGGGACTTGACCTCGATGGCCGGCTTCACGTTGTCCATCGCACGCTTGAGCGTGACCACGGGGTCGGTGCCGGTCTTCTCGCGGCAGCCCTCGAGGGCGGTGTAGACGATGCGCTGCGCAACCTGCTTCTTGCCGTCCTGGAGGACCTTGCTGACGAGCTGGGTTACGAGCTGCGAGCCGTAGACGGGGTCGACGACGAGCGGACGCTTGGGAGCGGGACCCTTACGAGGCATGTCACTTCTCCTTCTTCGCGCCGTAGCGCGAACGGGCCTGCTTGCGGTTCTTGACACCCTGGGTGTCGAGCGTGCCGCGGATGATCTTGTAACGCACGCCGGGGAGGTCCTTCACACGACCGCCGCGGACGAGCACGATGGAGTGCTCCTGAAGGTTGTGGCCCACACCCGGGATGTAAGCGGTGACCTCGACGCCGGAGGAGAGGCGCACACGGGCGACCTTCCGGAGGGCGGAGTTCGGCTTCTTCGGGGTGGTGGTGTAGACGCGCGTGCAGACGCCACGGCGCTGCGGCGATCCCTTGAGGGCAGGCGTCTTCGACTTCGTCGCCTTGTCCTCGCGGCCCTTGCGGACCAGCTGGTTGATTGTGGGCACCTCGGTGGTTCCCCTTCTTTTCTGCTCTCACTACGCGGCGCTCTGCCGCGAAGGATCAAATGTTGTGCGTCCAGGTGGTGCGATACCAACTGGTCCCGCCTAGCCCCCGAGGTCGGGCGTGTCGCCCTTACCTCAACGCACACGTTGGCGGATCTTTCGAACCGAATCCCCGTACTGAGGGCGCCGAACCCGGGTCCGAGACCTATCTCTCGAGCTTGTTCCGGGCACGCGCGACGGCCTGGTTGTCCCAGACACGCTTCAGAGGCTACCCGGCGGCTTGAGAGGGGGTCAAAACGGCCCGGATACCACCTCTGAGTGCGGCGAGGACCAGCACCCCCGCAAGCGTACCCAACAGCACCAGAGCGCCACTCGCGTACAGGGTCGTGCGGGCACCGAAGTGCTCGCCGACGAAGCCGATGAGCGGGGCACCCAGCGGGGTGCCACCCATCAGGACGGTCATGTAGATCGCCATCACCCGGCCGCGGAACTCCGGGGCCGCCTCGGTCTGCATCGTGGCGTTGCAGGCGTTGAGGGTCGTGATCGTGAAGAAGCCGAGCACCGGCGAGATCAGGGCGAAGAGGGCGTACGTCGGCATCAGCCCGGACACGATGACGGTGAGGCCGAAGCCGGTCGCCGCCAGCACGATCAGCTTGAGCGGGATCCGGGTACGGCGGGCGCCGAGCAGGGCGCCGGAGAGCGAGCCGATGGCCAGGACGGTGCCGAGCAGGCCGTACTCGCTGGCGCCCTTGCCGAACTCCTCGGTCGCCATCAGCGCCGAGGTGATCGGGAAGTTCGCCCCGAAGGTGCCGACGAAGAAGATGATCACCAAGACCATCAGCATCTTGGGCTGCGTACGGATGTAGCCGATGCCCTCGCGCAGCATCCCGCTCCGCCGTGCGACGGGGTCGGGCGAGTGCAGCTCGGCGGTGTTCATCCGCTGCAACTGGCCGATCACGGCGAGGTAGGAGACGGCGTTGACGAGGATCACCCAGCCGGTCGCCTCGGGGCCGCTCCCCAGCCAGCCGATGAGCAGCCCGGCCAGCGCCGGCCCGATCAGACGGGCGAGGTTGAACGAGGCCGAGTTGAGGCCGACGGCGTTGGTGAGGTCGTCGGGGTGGACCATCTCGGAGACGAACGACTGCCGGCCGGGGCCGTCGAAGGCGGCGCCGGTGCCGAAGAGGAACGCGATCACGTAGACCATCCACACCTCGGCGTGGCCGCTCACCGCCAGCACACCGAGCAGCAGCGACATCAACGCCATCCAGCCCTGGGCCACCTGCAGCAGGCGGCGCTTCGGGAAGCGGTCGGCGATGACCCCGGCGTAGGGGCTGAGCAGGAGGATGGGCAGGAACTGCAGGCCCGTGGTGATACCGAGTGCCGCTCCCCCGCCGCCGAGGCTCAGGACCAACCAGTCCTGGGCGATGCGTTGCATCCAGGTGCCGACGTTGGAGACGACGCTGCCGGCTAGGTAGAGGCGGTAGTTGTGGCTGCGCAGGGAACGGAACGTGGGACTCAACTGGTGGCTATTCTCTCCATGATCGAAGCGGCTGTGCGGAGGGCGGCGAGCTCGTCCGTATCGAGGTCGACGAGCTGCTGGGCGAGCCAGGCGTCCCGGCTGAGCCGGTCCTTGCGTACGGTCCGGCGGCCCTTGTCGGTGATCGAGACCAGCACCTGGCGGCGGTCGGTCTCACCCTGGCGGCGGACGACGTAGCCGCCCTCCTCGAGGAAGTTGACCATCCTGGTCATGCTCGGCGGCTGGACGCGCTCGCGCCCGGCGAGAGCGCCGAGGGTCATCTCGTCGTTGGCGTACAACGCCCCGAGCACCGCCATCGACCCCAGCGAGAGGTCGTTGTCGGGGTGGCGCTCGTTGGCCAGTCGGCGGCGCATCCGCATGACGGAGGTGCGCAGCACCGAGGCGACCTCGGGGATGTCGGAGGCCGCGTCGGGCGCGGAGGCTGGCTGTGCGGTAGGCATGTCGGTAAGCATAACTGCTTACCGGCGCTAACTATTCCAGCAAGAGACGGCGCCCAGGTGAGGGCGCCGTCACAGAGTCAGGACATCGCGGCGAGCATCAGGATGTCGTCGCGGCTGTAGGTGCGGCCGGGGTGAGCCTCCGCGAGGTGCTCTTGCACCTTCTCGACCAGCTCGTCATCGGACTCCGTGCGGAAGCTGGTGCCACAGGGGCAGCGAAGCGAAGCCATCAGGGACCTCCAAGTCGTCGGCGTTCCACCCAACCCTACCGGCTCGTGGTGACCTACTAGATTGGACTCCATGAGCGAGCGCCAGCGAGCGACCACAGGCCTCAGGCCGCCGCGTCCGTATTCTCCGCATGCCTCGACGGAGGCGGCGGCATGAGCGATCAGTACCGCGACGACGACTATTCCGGCACCTACCCGGAGCAGCAGTACGAGGGGTACGACGGCGACTACTACACCGAGACTCAGTCCGACGACGGGCATGGCTACCCCCAGGACTACGGCTACGACGAGCCGCCTGTCGAGGAGCCGGCTCAGGCCGTCCCGGAGCCGAAGATCGAGCTCGTCGACCAGGACGGCATCCGCGCCTTCGAGCTCGCCACCCTCGGCTGGCTGGTCGGGTTCGTGGCCCTGCTCCCCTTCTGGGGCCTGCTCAACGACCGCGGCTGGACCTGGTGGATCTGGACCTGCCTGGCCGCCTTCGGCATCGGCGCGATCGGCATCGAGCTGACCCGGCGCCGCAAGGCCCGCCGGCTGCGCGCCGAGGGCCTCGCCTAGAACAGCTCGGCTAGAAGGCCTCGGCGTCGTCGCTGATCGTGTCGAAGACCGGGTCCGGCAGCGGCTGCGGCTCGTGCTTCTTCGCCAGCCGCACCTCCGAGTGCGCACCGCACCCGTGGTTGAGGCTGACCACCTTGCCGTCGTCGTTGGCGTCGCCGTTGGCGCAGACACCGAAGCTCGTGGCCAGGTGGCCGGTCAGCCGGACCAGGAAGCCACAGCTGTGGCACTGGTCGGGGGCCGCCTGCGCGAGCGGCGCCTCGGGGCCGCCGTCACCGGCGTACCAACGCTCGGCGGCGGCGTCGAAACCGGAGACGGACAGGGTCCGGACACGGCCGAGGCCGAGGTCCTTGGCGACCTCGCGCACCTGAGCCTTCTCGTCGGCGTCGAGCGGGTCGTCACCGAAGGCGTACGTCGGGACCAGCCGTGCGTCGTCGTCCTCGACCGGGAGCAGATCACCGGGCGAGAGGTCCCCGGGCTTGATCCGTTCGCGGTAGGGCACCCAGGCCGGCGCGACGATCGCGGCGTCACCGGGGACGAGGACGACCTCGTTGACGGTCACCGGAGCATCGACACCGAATCCGGGGCCGTCGAGCGAGGGCACGGTGACGAGCGTGACCGACCAGTGCCACCCGGCGTAGCCCTTGCGGGTGCAGGCGAACAGGTGGGTCACTACGCCCGGGCCGGCACCCTTCTCGACCACATGGCCGAGATGTTCTCCGACGTCACCGGCTGGCACGTCGGACAGGAGCGCGGCGCGGGCCTCGTCGACGGCAGCGACGGCCGTCGCATCGGCGTACGGGGTCGTGATCACGGACCACATCTTCACCCACATGCGCCTCAGGTGCCACTTCGGGGTCACCTTGCGCCACCACAACCTGAACTTCAGCACAACGCGTGATCCTCCCAGACGTACGCCTCTACTGCACAGTCACGACAGCCCTTGGAATGGCCAACACCCGCCGGAGCGTGGCTACGGCGGGTGTTGGTGACGCTTGGCTACTGAAGAGCGCGCGTGGAGACCATGGAGAGGACGTACTCGACGAGCGAGATCAGCGTCGCCTTGGTCGACTGACGGTCGCGAGCGTCACAGGTGACGATCGGGATGTCCGGGCGCAGAGCCAGGGCCTCGCGGATCTGCTCCGGCTTGTAGGCCTGGTTGGCGCCGAAGACGTTGTGGGCCACGACGAACGGCACGTTGCGGGACTCGAAGTAGTCGATCGCGCCGAAGGAGTCGGCGAGGCGACGGGTGTCGATGAGCACCACGGCGCCGATGGCGCCCTGGGTCAGGTCGTCCCACATGAACCAGAAGCGGTTCTGACCGGGGGTGCCGAACAGGTAGAGGATCAGGTCGGAGTCGAGGGAGACTCGACCGAAGTCCATGGCGACCGTGGTCGTCTTCTTGTTGGGCACTGCGGAGAGGTCGTCCACGCCGGCGGTCGCCTGCGTCATCACGGCCTCGGTCGTCAGGGGGACGATCTCCGAGACGGAGCCCACGAAGGTCGTCTTACCAACGCCGAACCCGCCGGCGATGACGATCTTCGCAGACATCGTCGCCTGCTTGGAGTCGGTGGTCACTGCATTACTCCTGTCAAAGCTTCCTCAGGCCGGACAGCACGCGCTCGAGGAGAGCGGTGTCCGGGGCGTCCGGGACCTTGCTGGCGTGCACCTGCACCACGCCGCGCTCCGCAAGGTCACCGATCAGGACTCGGGCGACACCCAGGGGCACCCGGATGAGCGCCGCGACCTCAGCGACGGAACGGCTCTCGCGGCAGAGCTCTGCGATCGTCCGCTCCTCGGGCGACCGGACGTAGCCGTCGATCACGTAACGGTCAGTGATCACCAGTGCTTCCATCGGGAAGACGCGCTTGGGTTGCGTGCGGCCACGGGTCAGGGCATAAGGCCTGACCAGCGGCGGCGGTTCGGATGCGTGGTTGCTCACGATCTCGGTCCTAGGGTCGGGGCACTGATCAGGCGCCGGTTCTGGTATCGGGGGTGAGGGCGGTGGCAACACGCGAGATCAACAGCTGCATCTGGTAGCCAACCTGTCCCAGATCGCAGTCGGGGGCGGCGAGGGCAGCAAGGCTGGAACCCTCACCAACCGCCATGAGGACCAGATAGCCACCGTCCATCTCGATGACCATCTGCTGGACATTACCCGCCGCGAAGCACCGAGCTGCTCCTTGGGTAAGACTGGTGAGACCGGAGGCGATCGCCGAGAGCTGGTCGGCCCGGTCCGGGGGGAAGTCGACGGAGCTGGCCATCGGCATGCCATCAGCCGACACCAAGATCGCGTGAGCGATGTCAGGGGTGCGCTGGGTCAGGCTGTCGACAAGCCAGTCCAGTCCTGCGGGGGCCGTTGTCACTGCTGCTCCTCACCTTCGGGGTTGCTTTCCGCATCAGCGGGGTTGTTGCGGGCGCGGCTGACGCCCTTCTGGAAGCTGGACATGCCACGGGTGCGGCGCGCGTCCATGTTACGCGGACCTGATGACGGTGGTGTGACCGCCGGAGCCGCACCTGGGATCAGGTTCTGACCCGGGACACGGACGGGGAGGCCACCCTGGGTGATCGTCGCCGGCTCCTGCTCCTGCAGCTGCTCCAGCTCCTGCGCCCGGCGCCAGCCCTCGTCGCCCGGCGAGGACCAGCTCGTCGGCGTGGTCGGCTCGTCGTCCTGAGTGACCGGTTCGTCGACCGGCTCGCTCGCGGGGGCGGCCGCCGGACGGGGAACGTCGGGCTTGGGTCCCGGACCGGCCTTGGCGGCCGGGGCGATCGGGTCGCTGAGCGGGTCGCCCTTGGTCTCCATCGCCCGGCGCGCGCCGAGCGGGCGACGACGGGTGAACCACTCGGACTGCAGGTCGTCGAAGATCGAGCTGCCCTCGTCATCGAGGATCGGAACCTCGGTGGTCGAGTCGAGCGGGTTCGGCGAGTTGGTCGGCTCCGGGGCCATCGGGCCCATCGGGCTCGGGGCGATCGCGTCACCGGCCGGACCGAACGGGTCGTCGTCGGGACCGAAGCCCGGCGGCGGCGTACGCGGCGTCGTGCGCTCGTTGGGACGCTCGAAGGTGCGGAACGCGCCCGTGTCGGTGCCGAACGGGCTGCCGCCCTGCATGCCCGGGTCGCGACGCGGCAGCTCGCCGGTCTCGGTGCTCGGGTCGAAGCGACCGTCGGGGAAGCGCGCGGCCAGGTCCTCGGCCTTGCGAACCGGCAGCATGTTGGACAGGAAGTTCTGCTGCTGGCCGCTGGGGCTCTGCTGCGGGGCCGGCGGCTGGTTGGCGCCGAACGGGTCGCCGCCGAACGGGTCTCCCCCGTACTGCGGCTGGCCACCGCTGAACTGCTGCGGCTGCGCCGGGAAGCTGCCCGTACGCGCACCCGGACCCTCGAACCCCGGGTCGCCCGGCATCGGCGGGACACCACCGTATGCGGGCAGCTGGCCGGTCTGCGGTCCGCTCTGACCGAAGCCGTTGTGCTGGCCCGAGTGACCGTTGGCACCCTGCTGCTGGAAGGCCGGCGCACCGCCGTTGGACAGGTTGGGGTGGTTGGACGCACCGGGCGTACGGCTCGGCAGGGCCGGGGGCGCTGCGGCGGAAGCCGCGGGCGCCTCGGGGGCCGGAAGGGCGCCGACCGGCACGTCGTAGGGGTTGCCACCGGCGTACGGCTGGGCGTCGTAGGCGGGCATCCCGTACTGCATCTCGTAGGGAAGCTCGCCGGTGCCCGGGTAGGCGCCGGCCTGCTGGCCGTAGCCGCCCTGCTGGAAGGCGTAGGCGTCGAAGCCCTGCTGCTGGCCCGACGGGGCCTCGGCGTGAGCGCCGACGATCGTGGTGACCGGCATCTCGACGCGCGCGACCACACCGCGGGGGCGGTTGGGAACGAGCTCGATGTAGAGACCGTGACGCGCCGCCAGGCGCGCGACCACGACCAGACCCATCATCCGGGCGACGTCGGCGTCGAGGCCGGTCGCACGGCGCAGCTTCATGTTGGCCGCGTCGAGCTCCTCCGGCGTCATGCCGATTCCGAGGTCCTCGATCTCGACCAGCAGCGGCGCGGCCGGGCCGGCGCGGAAGGTGCGGATCGTGACCGCGGTGTCGGGCGGGGAGAAGTTGGTGGCGTTCTCGATCAGCTCCGCGAGCAGGTGCACGAGGTCACCCGCGATCGCGCCCTCGAACTCGGCGTTCTCGTCGGAGTCGATGTCGACCCGGGCGAACTGCTCGATCTCGGAGGCGGCGGCACGGAGCACGTCGAGGACCGGGACCGGACCACGAGCCGCGTGGCCGATCTCGCCACCGGCGAGAACCAGGAGGGACTCGTCGTTGCGGCGCATTCGGGTGGCGAGGTGGTCCAGGCGGAACAGGTTCGCGAGGTCGTCGGGATCCTGCTCGTTGGCCTCGAGCTGGTCGATGAGCTGCAGCTGACGCTCGACGAGGCTCTGCGAACGCCGGGAGAGGTTCATGAACATCTTGTCGACGTTCGTACGCAGCTCGGCCTGCTCGCCCGCCAGCCGGATCGCCTCGACGTGGACCGCGTCGAACGCGTCCGCGACGTCACCGATCTCGTCTCGACGCGCGATGTCCAGCGGCTCCACATGGGTATCCACCGGGCCTTCGGCCTGGTTCATGTAGGCGACTCGCTCGGGCAGGTCGTGGTTGGCCAGGTTGTAGGCCAGGCGACGCAGCTGGCTCAGCGGCGAGAGGATCGAGCGGGCCGCGACCAGACCGACGGCGAGGGCGAAGATCAGAACACCGAGAACGAGGAGACCGATGACGATGGCGTCGCGGGTCGCGTCGCTCTTGATCTGCTCGACGTCGTCGCTGATCTCCTGCGCGGTCTGGACGATCATCTTCTGCAGACCACGGATGAACTCCGTGCTGGCCTCGGTGTACTGGTCCGGGGTCATCTTGACCCGGTCCATGCTGCCGCTGGAGATCACCTGGTTGACGACCTTGTGGGCAGGCGCCCCGACCGAGCCCTGGTCGGTGGTTTCGTTGGTCAGCTCGTCGAGCTGCTGGCGGATGTTGTCGGACGTCTTGGCGTAGTAGTCCGCCGTCGACAGACGCCACTTGGCCTCGGCGCGGGCGAGCTCTGCGAACTGCTCGTCGGTGAGGACGTCCGGGTTGACCTTCCCGTCCTTCTCCGCGGCCGCCTTGGCGCCCAGCGCCTGCATCATGATCATGCGCTCGACGCCCATGGCCTCCGAGGCGGGACGTACGTTGCTGATCGCCGAGATCTTGGAGAAGACCTCGTCGTTCTCCAGCGTGGGCATCTGCGCCGAGATCCCGAAGAGGTTGTTCATCACGGTCGTGTAGGCCAGCTGGGCCTCGACCGCGGTGTCCCGCTCCTGGATCTGCGCCCGCAGGTCGTCGATGCCGTTCAGCGCCTGCTGGATCTCGACGATGCTGTTCTCGAGATCCTTGTCGTCGCCGGCGTCGATCTCCTTCGCCTTGGCGCTCCAGGCCTCGATCGACTCGTCGGTCTTCTGCTGCAGCGGCCGCATGACGACCTCAGGAACACCCGCGAGCGCACCGTCACGCTCGAACAGGATGTTGATCGCGAGTTGGTACGTGTCAGGCAGTGCCTGGGCGACAGTCTCGGCCTGGCGTGCTTCCGCCTGGGCTGAGAGGGCGCGCGAAATGCTCAACCCGCCGAACACCATCGCCGCGATGGTCGGGATGAGCAGCACGAAGATGAGGCGCGCTCGAATTCCCTGCCAGGGCTTACGTTCCGGACGGTGGGTTGTGCTTGCGTATGGCTCGGCCATTACTCCCTCTCGTGGCCATGTCACATCATTCCCGAGAGGTATGCACCGTCTGTGGCGCATACCCCAGTCCCCCGCCGCGAAGTCTGCTGGCACCCGGGCGTACCTGTCTGCAGTCTTTGGCGACGCAAACTTACGTCATAAGTGGTCTCGATTACCAATGGTGTACGAAATCATTTGCAAATCTATGGAGGGGTAGGCGGAGTATAGGCCCCACCCGCACGAGGGACGACATGGCGAGCCATCCGTGGATGCCGTCGACGCCGGAGAGGGGAATACCTCACGCGTCCCTGGGCGCTGAGGACTAGGCTCTCCCGCGTCGGCCGTCACAGTCGCCGGGCGACGTACGTTCGTAGCGCTGATGCGCGAGGAAGGGGCAAGCTGCCGTGCCTACTGGCAAGGTCAAGTGGTTCGACGCCACCAAGGGCTTCGGGTTTCTGTCGCAGGACGACGGTCCGGACGTGTACGTCCACGCAGACGCGCTCCCCGAGGGCGCTGCCAAGACCTTGAAGGCCGGCACCCGGGTGGAGTTCGGCATCGCCCAGGGGCGCCGCGGTGAGCAGGCGCTCTCGGTGACCGTTCTGGAGCGCTCCCCGTCCGTAGCCGGGCGCCAGCGTGCGGCCAAGCGCCGCAAGCCCGAGGAGATGGAGCTGATCGTCGAGAACGTGATCAAGCTCCTCGAGGACATCCGCGAAGGCTACGCCCAGGGCCGTCCGCCCACGCGCGAGCTGGGTCAGAAGGTCTCCCCCGCGCTGCGCCAGATCGCCGACGAGTTCGAGCTCTAGATCCAGCTCAGGTCGGGGATCAGGGTCTGCACGCCGACCACGAGGCCGGCGACGTTCACGGCCAGCAGGACGAGGATCCAGAGCACCGACGGGATGCCGGTCAGGCCGGCGAGCTGGTCGGGGTCGGAGCCGCGGCGGCCTCGCTCGCCGCGTCCGAGGAGCTCCAGGAGCGGCCTCGGTGAGGCGAGCAGGAGCAGCCAGGTGACCAGCGTGGCGGCGATGGTCTGGATGCGGCCGTCGGCGTACCAGCTGATCGCGCCCAGGGCGGCGCCTAGCACCAGCAGGACGACGAGGCCGTAGCCGTTGCGCACCCACAGCAGCAGCACGAGCATCGCGGCCACCAGGAGCCACAGCAGTCCCAGGGCGTGCCCCGCGGCGAGCATGGTCGCGCTGAGCAGGCCGAGGAGCGCCGGGGCGAGATAGCCGGCGGCGAGCATCGCCACCATCCCCGGCCCGGACGGCTTGCCGCGCGAGAGGGTCACACCCGAGGTGTCGGAGTGGAGCTTGATCCCGGCCAGGCGTCTTCCCACCAGGACCGCGACCACTGCGTGACCGGCCTCGTGAACGACGGTGACGCCGAGGCGTACGGTGCGCCAGCTCCCACGCCACACGACCAGCACCAGCGCGACGAGCCCGGCGCCGATCAGCCAGGGCGCTTCGGGGACGGTCTGGGTCGCGGTGACCGTGTCCCAGAACTCCCTCACGCCGCCACCTTTGTAGCGCAAGCGCCAGAATACGAAGGCGACGGCGTGTGGTGCTCGTGATTCACTCGCTGACGCTCGCTCACTTGGCTGCCTTCTGGTTCATCGATCCGGAGCGGAAGCCCCGTGGGTCGATCTCCGCGGCGGGGAATCCTGCGTCGGTCACTGTCTTGAGCACCTCGTCGGCATGGTGGGGGTCGAGAGGCAGGAGGGTAGCGGACAGCTCCACCGTGGCCTTCTCCCCATGGTCACGCACGCGCAGGTCCACCCTGGCGGCGTCGTGGCCGCGGGCGGCCAGGACGCTGCGTACGCCCTGCTCTGCTCTCTCCACGCGCGCGAGGCGCCTCGGGGTGACCTCGAGGCCGTAGGCGATCCGGCTGGAGAGGCAGGCCGCTGCCGGCTTGTCCCAGGTCGGCAGCTCCCAGCGGCGCGAGGCCTCGCGGATCTGTGCCTTGGTCAGCCCGGCGTCCTTGAGCGGGGTGATCGCACCGCGCTCGGCGGCCGCGCGGATGCCGGGCCGGAGGCCGTTGAGACCCTCGAGCGCGTCGTCGGCGTTGGTGCCGGTGGCCACATGGGCCAGGCCCAGCTCACGGGCCAACGGCACGAGGGTGTCGAGCAGCTCCGCCTTGCAGAAGAAGCACCGGTCGGTGCCGTTGGCCCGGTAGCCCTCCCGCTCCATCTCGTGGGTCTGCGGGGTGATCAGGCGTACGCCGAGGCTCTTCGCGAAGTCGGCTGCCGGGTCCCTCTCGGCGATCGGAAGACTGTGCGAATAGCCGGTCGCTGCGGCGACGTTGTCGCTGCCCAGAGCTCTGGCCGCGGCGGCCAGGAGGAAGGCGCTGTCGGCACCGCCGGAGAAGGCGACCAGCACGCTTCCCCGAGTCTTGAGATCCGCTTCGAGAGCGTTGAGCCGTTGGTCGAGGTCGGACACGCTCCGACCCTATCCACGCGCCCCACGCGCGTTCGCGGATCGGCGCCGGGAGACCAGGACCACCAGCAGGACCACGAGCACGATCACGATGACGACGAGGACGCTCACGACCGCGAACGTGAGACCGACCGCGACGAGCGCGGTGCGGGTTGCCTCGTCACGGTCGGCCCGCAAGTCCTCGGCGACCTCCTGAGCGGAGGCGATGAGCACCTCCTGCAGGCTGCGTATGAAGTCGGTGCTCGACGCGACGTACGACGCCAGGGTCAGAGCGGTGCCGCCACCGGCGATGACCTCATCGACTGCCTGCTGGGCCGGCACACCGGTGGCACCCTCCGCGGCCGTGCCGTTGGTCAGCTCGTCGAGAGCCCTACGCTGGTCCCCCGACGACCCGTCGTAGAAGGCGGCGAGCGAGCGCCGCAGTCCGGCCTCCGCCTCGGTGAGCGCCGCGATCTCGTTGTCGCTGATCCGCTTCTCGCCGGTCAACGGTGCCCTGGAGAGTACGGCGATCATGATCGCGCGCTCCTGGCCCAGCGCCTCCCATGCCTCGGGCATGTGGCCGATCGCCTCGATCGACGAGGCGGCCTGGCCATCGCCCGGGTGCGGCAGCTCGTCCGCGATGCTGAACAAGTCGTTGGACAGAGCTGTGTATCCCTGGGTCCCCTCGGCGCGATCGTCCTGCATCTGCGTACGCAGCTCGTCGATGTCGTCGACGCCTTCATCGATCCGGGCGAGCGTCGCGTCGAGCTCAATGTCGCCGCTGTCGATCTCCTGCACCCGAGCGCGCCACTCCTGCGCCGACTCATCGGTCATCTGCTGTATCGGCCGGAGCACGACCGGAGGTGCGCCGGCCGTCATCGCATCGCGTTCGAATGACAGGTTGACGGCGAGGACGAAGGTCTCCGGGAGGGCCTCGGCGAGCGTCACGGTCCGCGCGCTGGGCCCCGCCTGGGTGGCCACCCGCGAGAGGCCCAGGTAGCCGAGGAGCCCCGCCACGATGGCGACGATCACGGCCACGGCAAGGACGGTCCAGATCGCCCACGCGCCCTTCTTGGCACGCTCGTGGGTCGGGGATTCCAGTGTGTTGGTCATGACGCCCTCTCGGGTCCGGATGAGTGGGGAACCCTACGGCAGGAGCGGCGACGCGCGCCCGTGAATTCTGGATAGCGTCCGGGCCTGCCCCGGCGTCTGGATAGGGTCTCAGCATGGGGGCAGAACGCGAGGCGTCGGTGGGGTCGGGCCGACGGCAGAGGGGGGTTCTGGGGTCGCTCGTCGAGATCCTGATCATCGCGGTGACCGCGATCCTGCTCGCCGTCATCATCAAGACGTTCCTCGCCCAGGCGTTCTACATCCCCTCCGAGTCGATGCAGCCCGGGCTGGATGTCAACGACCGCGTCCTGGTGGAGAAGCCGTCCTACTGGATGGGCGGCACGCCCGAGCGCGGCGACGTCGTCGTCTTCACCGATCCCGGCGGCTGGCTCTCCGCCAACCAGATCGCACCTGCCCCGACCGGCTTCAGGGCCCTGCTCGCCAAGATCGGGCTCTACCCGACCGGCGACCACCTGGTGAAGCGGGTCATCGGCGTCGCGGGCGACACCGTGGAGTGCTGCGAGTCGGGTCGCGTCGTCGTCAACGGCACACCCTTGGACGCGTCGTCCTTCATCGCCCCTGCCGACACCTGCGACGGCCCGATGGCGCAGGACAACGGGTCGTACGTCAAGGGCGGCTGCCGGGGGTGGAAGGCCGTCGTCCCCGAGGGCCGGATCTTCGTGATGGGTGACAACCGCGCCAACTCCGCCGACTCGTCCTTCCATCTGTGCAGCCCCGAACGCCAGGAATCGGGCGACGAGGCCTGCTCGAACGCGTTCGTACCCGTCTCCGACGTCGTCGGCCGCGTCGCCGTCGTCTTCTGGCCCACCGACCGCTTCGGCGTCGAGCACCGCCCGGAGACCTTCGACACCGTCGACTGAGAACATCCGGCCGAGTCGGTCGTTGTGGCAGGAGGGGTCAGGCCTCGCGAACCACATCCATGGTGCGGTCGCCGAACTTGACCTTGTCGCCGTCGACGAGAGCCGCGGGGCGGCGGGCGCCGAGGGCTCGTGCGGCACCCTGGCGGATCAGGGTGGTGCCGTTGGTGGAGCCGCGGTCCATGACCACGAGGGTGCCGTCGGCCGCGATCTGGAACTGAGCATGGGTCTTGGACAGGGACATGTCGCTCGAGGAGAGGGCTACCCGGTGGGCGACCTCCTCGCCCGGACGCGGCTCGGGTCCGCGACCGACAATGGCGAGACCCTCGACCACGAAGCTCTGACCGGTGTCGAACGTGACCCGCCAGCGAGCCGTCGCCGCTGGCTGCGGAGCAGGCACGGGAGGCGGCGGCGGGGCAGGCTGAGCCACCGCTTGCGCTGCCGAGGCGACCGGCGGTGCAGGCGGGGCGGGCGGAGCGGGCGGTGCAGGCGGGGCGGGCGTCGGTGGCACGGGGGCCGGCGGCGCCTGACGGGCGATCGGTGCCGGGACCAGGGTCGGGGCCGCCTGAGCCTCGGCCACGACCTGAGCGGCGCTCTGGGTCGGGGCGGCGGGAGTCTGCGGCCGCTCGGCCGGCTCCGGGGTCGCCTCGGCCTGCTTCAGGCGCATGGTGGTCAGGTTGACGATGCGGCGCGGCGCCGGGGCCTCTTCCTCGGCCTCGACGACCGCCGGAGGACGTACGTCGACCACGACCGAGCCCGCACGGCGGTCATGCCACCCCTGGCGCCGGCCGCGGTCGTCCATCGCGGCGACCCAGGCGAAGGTGGCGGTGCCGATGCCGAGCGTCGGGATCGTGCAGAGGCCGAGCAGGGCCTGGCGTACGAACGCCTTGCCGACGCCGATGGGGCGGCCCGCGGCTCCGGAGTCATCGCTGACCACGCGGAGCCCGAGGGCCATCTTCCCGGGGGTCTTGCCCCCGGAGCCGGTGAGTACGGTGCCGACCAGCCAGACCGCCAGCACCACGCTGACGATCAGGCCGACGCCGGCAAGCGGGTTGTCGTTGCGGAAGAAGATCAGCCAGGCGGCAAACCCCGCCGCGGCGAAGATCGCCCACGCGATCACCCGGTCGATCGCGAAGGCGTAGAACCGACGGTCCGGCTCCGCGATCGCAGCCTCGACCGGCGAAGCCGGCAGGCCGGCCACGCTCATGCCGCCGCCTCCGAGGAGCGCGGCGGCACGAGCGAAAGCCGTTCGGTCACGGGTTGGTCACCCGGATCGTCAGACTGTCACCGAGGTCGATGACGGCACCCGGCATGAGCTGGACGGGTACGCCGGGGCGCAGGTCCTCCGGGCCGAGACCGGGCTGGACCAGCACCGTGCCGTTGGTCGAGCCGAGGTCGGTGACCACCGCCGCGCCGTGGTCGACTCCGGCACCGGGACGGATCTCGCAGTGGGTCGAGGAGATCTCCTGGTGGGGGCTCGGCACGGTCACCAGCATCGGCTGCTCGGTGGGCGTGAACCGGCTCGCCTCGGGGGCGCGGCCGACCAGGACGACCCGGTCGACCTCGACGCGGTCGCCACTGGAGAACTCCAGGCGCGCGACCGGGTAGGCGGTCACCTTCGGGGCCTCGGGCTGGCCGGGGATCCCGGCGAGACCGGCGTTGAGGTCCTCGCCGACGCCGATGCGGGTCAGACCGTCGTGGTCGTCCTCATCGGGGTTGGGCTCCTCCCAGACCGGCTCGTCGTGGGTCTCCGGGATCGGCGCCACGGGCGGGGCCGGCGGCGCGGGTGGAGCCGGGAACGCCGGAGGGGCCGGGGGCGCCGGCGGGATGTCGGTCACCGGAGCGTCGACCGGCGGGCCGTCGAAGGCCGGTGCCTCGATCGGCGCCTCGCTCGGCGCGGAGTCGATCAGACCCTCGGCCGGCGCCTCGTCGAAGGGAGCGGGCGGCCCGTCCACCGGAGGCGGCGGAGGCGTCGTCAGCGGCGGAGGAGGCGGCATCGACGGCGGGCCGAAGCCGGGCGCAGGGGCGGACGCGGGCTCGTCGTAGGACTCGGGCTCGTCGTAGGACTCGGGCTCGTCGTAGGACTCCGGCTCGTCGTAGGGCTGCTCGTCGACGGCCGGAAGGATCTCGGTCTCGGCGTCGGGGGCGACGTCCATGTCGGACACGGGCTCCGGGGAGACCGCGGAGGGGCCGAAGGAGGAAGCCACGGCAGCAGCGTGCTCGTCGCTGGCGTAGTCGTCCTCGTAGCTGCCGGTAGCCGGCTCCGGGAAGTCCTGGTCGTCGGCGTCCTGGGAGGCCGACGGCATCTCGAACGCCTCGGTCGGCTCGGTCAGGTCGTCGTGACGCGGCGCCGACGCCTCGCCGGACTCGTCGCCACGGTTGACCGAGATCGGCTCGTCCGCCTCGGCGTCCGCGTCGAAGTCGGAGTCCGGGCCGAGGTCTGCCTCCGGGTCGGAGTCCGACTCGAGACCGGGGAGGTCACCCGAGACCGGGATCGGCGGCACGACCGAGAGCGAGGGCGGAGCCGCGACCGGCTCGTCCTCGTCGAGTGCCTGCTCCTCGGCGGAGTCGAGCTCATCGGCGGAGTCGAGGTCGCCGGAGTCGGCATAGCTCTCCTCGGGAAGAGGATCGCTGAGCGGGTCCGCCGGGGCGGGCTCGTCGACGCTGTCGTCAGGGCCCTCCTCGACCGCTACCGGGGCAGCGACGAAACCGGCGCGGCTCTCCGGCGAGTCGTCCTGGGCGGACTCCGGGACCGGCGGCGGAACCTCGAGGCCCGAGACCCGCAGCAGGCCACCGAGCGCCGTCATCGGCTCACCGGTCGCGCCTTCCTCGCCGAGCGAGACGGACATCCTGGTGACACCCTCGAGGGTGCGCTCGACCCACGTCTTCGACGACGAGCCGTCGACCTCGACGGCGCCCTCGCCGGCCTCGAAGGAGACCACGGACGGGCCGCGCACGACGGTGCGTACGCTGCCGCCGTCAGGCGTCACGTCCCCGGAGATGAGGACGAAGCCCGGCAACGAGCTCAGCCCGGTCGCGACGAGCGCGTCGAGCACCTCGTCGAACCCGGCACCGTCGTCGACGAGCGCCCACAGCGCGCCCGCACGGCTCTTCTCCGAGGGCGGGAGCAGCACCGTGGCGCTCTCACCGATGATGCCGAACCACGTGCCCGGCATGTAGGACGTGCTTGCGATGGTTGCTGGCTCACTCATGCGGCCACCTCTGCGCTTCGCGCAGTGACTCCCTCGCTCGGCGCGAGCGGACGAGCAAGCTCGCCGCTCGACCTCGCTCCGGTCGTAGCCGTGGCGCAAGCGCCAGAATACGGACGTGGCCGCCTGAGGCCTGAGGTCGCTCGCTGACGCTCGCTCATGGCAGCACTCCTAGCTTCTGCTCCATACTCACCCTTTGTTGCTCCGAGTCATACGGGTTCTCCTCGGTCAATCCCATCACATCGACCACGATGGCGGTGGCGTTGTCCCGGCCACCTGCCTCCACCGCGGCGGCGACGAGCTTCTCGGCCGTGTCGCGGGCGTCGGTGTCCTCCGCCGCGAGGATGTCGGCGATCTCAGAATCCGAGATCATTCCGCTCACGCCGTCCGAGCACAGCATCAGCCGCGCGCCCACGGGCAGCGTCACCTGGAAGATGTCGGGGACGGCCGGGGCCATCCCGCCCAGCGCCCTGGTCACCACGTTGCGCTCCGGGTGGTGCTCGGCCTGCTCGCGCGTGATCTGACCGGAGTCGACCAGCTCCTGGACCAGGCTGTGGTCTCGGCTGAGCTGGCTCAGCGTGCCGTCGAAGAATCGGTAGATGCGCGAGTCGCCGACGTTGAGCAGGATCCACAACGGGCTGCTTCCGCCGTCGGCGATGAGAGCCGCGGCGCAGGTGGTGCCGGACTGGTAGTCCGAGGCCCCGCGCGAGCGCTGCTCGAGCGCGAAGGCCACGATCCGGTCCTGGGCCGCCTGGAGTGCCTCGACCATCGCCTGGCTGCCGGACTCGGAGGCGTAATGGGTGCCACCGAGCTTGGCGAACTCCTGGATCACCATCTCGCTGGCGATGTCACCACCGTCGTGGCCGCCCATACCGTCCGCGACGACAAAGACCGGTGGCTCGGCCACATGGGAGTCCTCGTTGACCTTCCGCACCTGACCGACATCCGTCGCGGCCCCGTGCGCGATCACTACTTTCCTGGACATCTCGCCCCCTAGGCCTGCCGGGATAGCGTGATGCCGATGGACACAGGCTTCCGCTCACTCGCAGACCAGCTGCGCTCTTGGCCCACAGAGCGCATCTCACGCCTGCTTCTTGCTCGTCCTGATCTCGCCACGCCGTCCCCTCATGACTCCGGCCAACTCGCCGCCCGAGCAGCCACTCGCACATCCTTGCACTACGCGATGGATGACCTTAACCATCTCGAGCTGATCGTGCTTGATGCCGTTGTCCTCGCGAATCAAACCACCAAAGCCCACTTATCTTCCATGCTGAACGCTGAAGTGGACGCCGCGACACGGGCACTTTCTCATCTGGAGGACACCTGCCTGGTGTGGCACTCCCTCGACGGCCTGCGCGCGGTGACCGGTGTCGCGGCCCTGCTGCGGGGCTCGCCCGGCACCTCCGGGCTGCAGCCGTTCGCCGCTGACCAGGGAGAAGTCGTACGCAGCCTGTCGGCCGTCTCCGCCGAGGCACGCGCGATGCTGGAGGCCGTCGACGCCGGCGGCGGGCAGGCCTCCTCCTCCCGCGCGCGCCCGGGCGTATCCGTGGCCGAGGCGGCCGGACCGGCCGAGGAGCTCATCGCCCACGGGCTGCTGGTCTCCTCGGGCGACGGCATGCTGACTCTGCCTGGAGAGGTCGGGCTCGCGCTGCGGGGCGGGCGGACGACGGTCGCCCCCGTCGACGTCCCGCCGCCCCTGCCGACCTCGTCGCGGGCGTCCACGCTGGTCGACAGGGCGGCCGCGGGCGCCGCCTTCGAGCTCGTACGCAACCTCGAGCTGCTCCTCGACGCCTGGAGTGCGACGCCACCCCGGTCGCTGCGCGGCGGGGCGGGGCTGACGGTCCGGGACCTGAAGACGACCGCCGAGCGGCTCCATGCCAGCGAGCCCACGGCGGCGTTGCTGATCGAGGTCGCCTGGGCCTCAGGACTGCTCGCGCTGGGCACCGACGAGGAGGGCGATCCGTCCTGGATGCCGACCGAGCTCTTCGACCAGTGGCTAGAGCAGCCCCTGGCGGCCCGCTGGTCCCACGTCGCCGGCGCCTGGCTGGCCTCGCCGCGCCTACCCGGGCTGGTCGGCCAGCGCGACCCCGCCGGGAAGACCTGGAACGCGCTGGCTCCCGATCTGGCCGGGGCCTCAGCCGTGGCGACGCGGCGGCAGACCCTGGGCCTGCTCGCAGCCCTGCCGGACGGTGAGGTCCTCGCGGCCGGCACCGCGCCAACTGCCTCGGGCTCCGCTTCGGCCGGCCCGGCCGCGGTCGTCACCCGCCTCGCCTGGGAGCGGCCGCGCCGGCCGCGCATCCGCACCGAGTCCCGCGAGGCACTGGTGGGCTGGACGCTCACCGAGGCGGAGACCCTCGGGCTCGCCGCGTTCGGGGGGATGGCTGCGTACGGTCGGCTCCTGGTGGCTGGCGAGGATCCGGTCCCGACCCTGGCCGGGCTGCTGCCGGAACCGGTCGACCACGTGCTGCTCCAGGGCGATCTGACCGCGGTCGCGCCGGGGCCGCTGGAGCCCGCGCTGGCCCGCACCCTGGCCGTGGTGGCGACCGTGGAGTCGCACGGCGGGGCGACGGTCTACCGGTTCACCAAGGAGTCGGTGCGCCGGGCCATGGACCGCGGCTGGACCGCCACCGAGATCCACGCGTTCCTCACCGCCGCCTCCCGCACCCCCGTCCCGCAGGCGCTGACCTACCTGGTCGACGACACTGCGCGTACGTTCGGGACGGTCCGGGTCGGGTTCGCCGCCGCCTACCTGCGCAGCGACGACGAGGCGGCGCTGGCCGAGCTGCTGGCCCACCCGGCCGCCGAGTCACTGGGGCTGCGGCGGCTGGCGCCGACGGTGGTCGTCAGCACCGTCGCGCTCGACTCGCTCCTCCCCAGGCTGCGCGAGCTGGGCCTGGCCCCGGTCGTCGAGGCCCCCGACGGATCCGTCCACGTGGCGCGCTCCGACACCAAGCGTGCCAAGGCCCGCAACGGCCAGCGTCCGGCAGGCGCCCAGGAGGCCCACCTCACCGCGCGTGCGACAGCGGTCGCGGCCCGGATCAAGGCGGGCGACAAGACCGCCGCCTCCCGCCCGGCTCCGGCCGAGCCGGCCTCGACCATGGCGATCCTCCACGAGGCCATCGATGCCGGTGAACAGGTCGTGATCTCCTATGTCGACGGCCGCGGGGTCGCCGGCGAGGCGCGCGTCGAGCCGTTGGGCATCGACGGCGGCTCTCTCGCGGCCCGGGTCGAGGACGACGTACGTTCCTTCGCGCTGTCCCGGATCAGGAGCGTGCGCCCGACGCCGCCGTAGGCTGGTGCGGTGAACGACGGCCCCCTGATCGTCCAGTCGGATAAGACGCTGCTGCTCGAGGTCGACCATGCCCGGGCAGGTGAGTGCCGCAAGGCGATCGCGCCGTTCGCCGAGCTGGAGCGGTCACCGGAGCACATCCACACCTATCGGCTGACTCCGTTGGGGCTGTGGAACGCGCGCGCGGCCGGGCACGACGCCGAGCAGGTCGTGGACACGCTGCTGGAATTCTCCCGCTATCCCGTCCCGCACTCCCTGCTGGTCGATGTCGCCGAGACTATGGCCCGCTACGGCCGGCTCCGTCTGGAGAAGAACCCGGTCAACGGGCTGGTGCTGGTCTCCTCCGACCGGGCGGTGCTGGAGGAGGTCATCCGGGCGAAGAAGGTCGCCGGGATGCTGGGCGAACGGCTCGACGAGGACACCGTCGTCGTCCATCCCTCCGAGCGCGGCAACCTCAAGCAGGCGCTGCTCAAGCTCGGCTGGCCGGCCGAGGACTACGCGGGCTACGTCGACGGCGAGGCGCACTCGATCGCGCTGGACACCACCGACTGGACGCTGCGGCCCTACCAGTCGGAGGCGGCCGAGTCGTTCTGGCACGGTGGCTCCGGTGTCGTCGTGCTCCCGTGCGGCGCCGGCAAGACGCTGGTCGGCGCCGCCGCGATGGCGCACGCCCAGGCGACCACGCTGATCCTCGTCACCAACACCGTCTCCGCGAGGCAGTGGAAGGACGAGCTCGTACGCCGCACCTCACTGACCCCGGACGAGATCGGCGAGTACTCGGGGTCGGTCAAGGAGATCCGGCCGGTCACGATCGCCACCTACCAGGTGCTGACCATGCGCCGGAAGGGCGCCTATCCCCACCTGGAGCTGCTCGACGCCCGCGACTGGGGGTTGGTCGTCTACGACGAGGTGCATCTCCTCCCCGCGCCGATCTTCCGGATGACCGCCGACCTGCAGGCCCGGCGCCGGCTCGGCCTGACCGCCACGCTGGTGCGCGAGGACGGGCGCGAGGGCGACGTGTTCTCCCTGATCGGCCCCAAGCGCTACGACGCTCCCTGGAAGGACATCGAGGCGCAGGGCTGGATCGCCCCGGCCGACTGCGTCGAGGTGCGGGTGACGCTGCCGGCCGACGAGCGGCTCGTCTACGCCACCGCCGAGCCCGAGGAGCGCTACCGGATCGCTTCGTGCACGCACCACAAGATCGACGTGGTCAAGGAGATCGTCTCCTCCCACACCGGCAAGCCGACGCTCGTGATCGGGCAGTACCTCGAGCAGCTCGACGAGATCGCCGCCTCGCTCGACGCCCCGGTGATCGAGGGCAAGACGTCGGTCAAGGAGCGGCAGCGGCTCTTCAACGCCTTCCGCTCCGGCGAGATCGACCTGCTGGTCGTCTCCAAGGTCGCCAACTTCTCCATCGACCTGCCCTCGGCCGAGGTCGCGATCCAGGTCTCCGGGGCCTACGGCTCCCGCCAGGAGGAGGCCCAGCGGCTCGGCCGGCTGCTGCGCCCCGGCGACGGCAACAAGACCGCGCACTTCTACACGATCGTGTCCCGCGACACCGTCGACGCCGACTTCGCCCAGAACCGCCAGCGCTTCCTGGCTGAGCAGGGCTACGCATACCGGATCGTCGACGCCGACTCCCTCGACGACCTCACCTCCTGACCGGTTGAATCGTTGGCTGTGGCCGGATGCGGCCAAGTCGATGCACATGGAATGTGACGCACGCCATACTCGGTGAAGCGTTTCAATTCCTCGACCTCAGGAGTCCGCGTGCGCCGACACATCGCCGGGCTGGTCACGGCCACCCTCGCCGTCGTCCTCTCCCCCGCACTACCCCCACTCGCCGCCAGCGCCGTCCCATCGACCGAGAGCGTGGGTGCCGTCCCCGTCGTCAGCGAGCTGCGCACGAACGCGCTGGTCGATCCGCTCGGCATCGCGACGACCGCCCCCACACTGGGGTGGCAGCTCGACTCCGACCGCCGCGGAGTGACCCAGAAGGCGTACCAGATCCGGGTCGCGTCCTCGGAGCGACGACTCACCTCGCCCGACGTGTGGGACAGCCGGAAGGTGAAGTCCGGGCAGTCAGTCGACGTCCGGTACGCCGGCCCCGCGCTGAAGCCTCGCACGGACTATGTGTGGTCGGTGCGGGTCTGGGACGACGAGGGCGTCGCCTCCGCGTGGAGCAAGCCGGCGACGTTCGCCACCGGCCTCGGCAAACAGGCGTGGACCGCGGACTGGATCGGCGCGGAGACTCGCGAGCTGGGCGCCGAGTGGACCGACTACACGATCGAGTTCACCGCCTCCGACATCGGCGGAGCCCTCGGCGTCTACTTCCGTGGCGAGAACACCGAGAACGCCTACATGTGGCAGTTCAGCGAGTCCGACGACGCGCTTCGCCCGCACGTGAAGCGCAACGGCGGCTACTCCGTGCTGCCCGCTAAGCCGGTCCCGAGCGGCTTCGACTTCGCCGCCGAGCACGACTACGCGATCACCGTCGCGGGCGACACGATCACGACCTCGATCGACGGCCAGCAGCTCGACCAGCGCACCGATGCCACCTTCGCCGGGCCCGGGGTCATGGGCTTCCGCACCAGCGGTGCCGAGCACGGGCTGATCCACGACGTGACCGTCACCAGCGCCGGCGGCACCGCCCTCGTGGACACCGACTTCCCGACCGGCGACCGCACCTTCACCGCCGGCACCGTCACCGCCGACGGGCTCCGGGTCGACGACGCCGGCGGCGAGGCATGGCTGCGCGGCGACGACGCGGTGCCGCTGCTGCGCAAGGAGGTCGACCTGGGATCGAAGCAGGTCTCCCGCGCCCGTGTCTACGCCTCCGCGCGCGGCGTCTACGAGCTGCGTCTCAACGGTGAGCGGGTCGGCGACGCCGAGCTGGCGCCCGGCTGGACGGCGTACGACAAGCGCATCGACTACCAGACCTACGACGTGACCGAACTGGTCCGCTCCGGATCGAACGTGTTCGGGGCTGAGGTCGCGCCCGGCTGGTACTCCGGCAAGGTCGCGATGTTCGGCACCGACGTCTACGGCACCGACAACTCCGTGATCGCCGAGCTCGTCGTCGACTACTCCGACGGCACCAGCGAGGTCGTACGCACCGACGACACCTGGCGCACCACCGGCGGACCGACCCGCGAGGCCGATCTCCTCGACGGCGAGTGGTACGACGCCCGCCGCGCGGCAGAGGTCGACGGCTGGGACCGGGCCGGATATGACGCCCAGGACTGGGCCGCCGTCGCAGTCAGGGACGAGCCGACCGACGTGCTCGAGCCGCAGACGACCGTCGACGTACGCGTCACCGAGGAGCTCGAGACCGCGAAGCGGATCGACTCGCCCACCGATGGTGTCTACCTCTACGACCTCGGCCAGAACATGGTCGGCCACGTCCGTCTCACCCTGGAGGGAGAGAAGGGCCAGACGGTCACGATCCGCCACGGCGAGGTGCTCAACCCGGACGGCACCCTCTACACGGCCAACCTCCGCAGCGCGAAGGCCACGGACACCTACACCTTCGGGTCGGACGAGCCGGAGACGTACGAGCCATCCTTCACCTTCCACGGCTTCCGCTACGTCGAGATCTCCGGCGTGGAGGAGGCGCCCGATGCCTCCGATCTCGTGGGCGTCGTGGTCGGCACCGACGGCGACCTCGCCAGCACGCTGGACACCAGCTCGGACCTGGTCGACCAGCTGCAGAGCAACATCGTCTGGGGCATGCGCGGCAACTTCCTCTCCATCCCGACCGACACCCCGGCTCGCGACGAGCGGATGGGGTGGACCGGCGACATCAACGTGTTCGCCCGGACGGCGGTCTACAACATGGACTCCGAGTCGTTCCTGACCAAGTGGCTGCAGGACCTGCGCGACACCCAGCGGCCCAACGGATCGCTGCCCGGCGTAGCCCCGGTCGTCCCGGGCCGCTTCGACGGCGGCTACGAGTCGGCCGGCTGGATGGACGCGGGCGTACACGTGCCCTGGACGCTGTGGCAGGCCTACGGCGACACCGGCGTCATCACCGATAACTACGACATGATGAAGCGCTACGTCGACTTCCTCGACGCCGACTCGACCGGACACATCCGCTCCGCCGGCGGCTACCTGGACTGGCTCAACCTCGACGACCCCACACCGGCGGACGTCCTGGACACCGCCTTCGTCGCGAAGAGCACCCGGGAGTTCGCGCAGATGGCGAAGGCCATCGGCAGGGACGCCGACGCCGCTGCCTACCAGGCGCGCTACGAGGCCATCCGGGCGGCATATCAGCAGGCGTTCATCGCGGCCGACGGTTCCGTCAAGGGCGACAGTCAGACGGCGTACATCCTCACCCTGACCAACGACCTCGAGCCCGAGGACCGGCGCGATGCGGTCTACGACCAGTTCGTGCAGACGCTCGAGCGGCGTGACTATCACCTCTCGACCGGGTTCCTGGGCGTCGACGGCCTACTGCCGGCGCTGACCAAGGCCGGGCGCACCGACATCGCCTACCGGCTGCTGCAGCACGAGGACTACCCGTCGTGGGGTTATGAGATCGGCAAGGGCGCCACCACGATCTGGGAGCGCTGGAACTCGATCAACCCGGACGGCACGTTCAACGACGTGGGCATGAACTCCTTCAACCACTACGCCTACGGCGCCGTCGGCGAGTGGATGTACCGCACCATGGCCGGGGTCTCGGCCGCCGCGCCCGGCTACCGCAAGATCACCATCGCGCCCGAGCCCGGAGACGGCGTCGACGACGTCGACTACAGCCTGCAGACCCCGTACGGCACCGTACGCAGCGCATGGACGACCGACAACGGGCCGATGACCCTCGAAGTGACCGTCCCGGCGAACACGACCGCCGAGGTGCGGATCCCGGCCGCCAACCGGTGGGCGGTCACCGAGGGCGGCTCGCCGATCGAGGACTCGGACCACGTCGACTTCGTGCGTGAGGACGAGGACGTGGTCGTTCTCGAGGTCGGATCCGGCGACTACAGCTTCGCGGTCGCTCCCGCGCTCGGGGACCTCGGCGCCGCTCGGGCGGAGGCTGCCGCGACGGCTGCGCAGGTCTCCTCCCTGAACCTCGACGGCCCCGCGGGCCGTGCGGCCAAGCGCGACCTCACGAAGCGGACAGCTCTGCTGCGCGGCGGGATCAGCGGGGCATGGGACCTCGCCGCTCGTGACGTCGACGAGGAGCGGGTCGCCGAGGCGGTCCATCGTGCCCTCGCGGCAGCCGCGAACCTCGACCGAGCCGTCCAGATGTACGCCGACAACGGCATGCTCGCCGAAGCGACCGCGGCAGGTCTGCGCGATCGGCTGACGACGATCGAGAAGAGCCTCTCGCGCGCTTCGGCCCGGCTGGTCGGCGCCGTCGCCGTCCTGCAGGTGCCCGACGAGGAGGTCCTGCCCGGCGATGTCGTCGAGGTGTCGGTGCGGGTCGACAACTCCGGGAAGCAGTCGCTGAAGGAGGTGTCCTCGTCGATCGAGGTGCCGGACGGATGGACGGCGGAGCCGGTGGGTGCCCCCACCGGCACCGTGCCCTCGGGCGGACACGTCGAGCACGCCTATGACGTCACGGTGCCGGAGGACGCCGCCGTGGGTCCCGCGGAGCTCAGCGGTGAGCTGTCCTACAGTCGCTCAGGTGGCACCGCCGGGCTCCCGGTGGGAGGCACCCTGATGGTCGGACCCGGAGTGCAGATCACCGCGACGTCGAGCGCCCCGGCGTCGGCCGACGGCGGACAGACCGCGACCATCTCCGCCACGCTGCACAACCGCAGCGACGTCACCCAGCGCGGCGAGCTGTCACTGACCGGTCCCGGCGGCTGGTCGGCGGAGCCGGTGGGCTACGAGGTCCCGGCCGGCCAGGACGCCGAGGTGGACGTCGAGGTCGTCGTGCCGCAGACGGTCGTGGCCGGCCCGGTCTCCCTGACCCTGGCGACCGGAGCGACGCCGGCGGAGCAGGCGGCGGCCACCGTGACCGTCGGACTCGCGACGCCGCCGTCGGAGTCGACCGATCACATCGACCTCGGCGAGGCCACCTCGGAGACGGCGCACGGACTGACCGCCTCCGAGCGGTCGGGAACCAATCAGGAGGCCGGACTGACCCGCCGCTACACGCACTCCTCCTACCCCGGCGGCTGGTTCGAGTTCGACGCCGCGGTGCCGACGGACGGATCGTTCGTGGTCCGCATCGTGGAGACGTTCGACGGCGCACGACGCAAGACCTACGACGTCGAGCTCGACGGACAGGTCGCACACAGCGTCGACCTGAACCGCACCGGCGGCGGGCAGGGCGCGATGACCCACCAGTTCCTGGTGGAGCCCTCGGCGCAGACCGCGGACGGCTCGGTGCGGATCCGGTTCCGGGACACCGGCGCTGACTACGACCCCTCGGTCGCCGACGTGTGGGTGGTGCCGGTGGCATGAGCCTCACCCGAGCGCAACGACGCGGAGCTGGTGAGGGGGTGGACAGTTCTGCACCCAAAGGTCTCGGCACTCCCGGCACAACAGGTAGGTGTGGGTGCACCGGTCGTCGGGACAGAGCACGGTCACCGCGTACGCCGCCACCTCGCCACAAGGCTCCGCGTCGCTGTCCGGGCTGCCACAGCTGCACTCACAGGCAGGCCGCTCGCCGAGCTCCTCCTCAAGCCGCTCGATCTCCTCATCGATGGTCGTGCTGATGGTCATGACATCTCCTCCGTCTGGATCGGATGTCGTCCTCACCACCACCTAAACAGAGACCACCGACAGTTCTGCCTCATGGATCGTGGTCTCGAAGCCGAGATCGGGACGTGAACCTCCGACCGGGGTCAGCTGCACGACGACCCCGGTCGCCACGTCCAGCGCGACGTCGTACGCCTCGGGGTAGACCGTCCCCGCGGATGGCTCCCAGCCCGGGTCGCCGTCGCCGTACTCGTCGCGGTCGGAAGCCCAGGACCACAGCAGCGGACAACAACCGCACCGCGGCTCGTACTCGTCCCCGGGCACCACCCTCGCCCACCAGGTCTCCCGACCCGCTCGCTCCTCCGAACGCAGGTCGCTCAGCACCACGTCGGCGGAGAGCTCTTCGGGATCGAGCATCGACACGAAGACGTAGTTGTTCCACATCGGGTCGTCGATGTCGTGGGTGTAGGCCCGCGACCGGCTCTCCACGAGACCGTCGGTGCGCAGGACCGGCTTCGGATCGAACACCGGAGCCTCACCCCTCTCTACGCGATCCCCGCCGGCATCGCGCACCCGGAGCCAGCCAGGTCTGCGCAGCCAGCATTCGATGTCGCCGTCCCGCGTCCGCCAGGTGAAGTGCAGCGCGGAGAAGCGCCACGGCGACGATCGGGAGAGCGCCCGGAAGGTGTCCTCGGTCAGCGGGATCTCAGCTTCCATCGGACCCACCCTCGTCCAGCCAGCGGCCGTTCCGCATCAGGTGGCGACCCTCGAGCTCGTTCGACTCGCGCCACGCCTGGATCTTCGTCGGCCGGACGCGGATCAGGCTGTCCGCCCAGGTACTCGGGTCGCCGCCCTGCTTCTCGGCGTAGATCTCCACGACCCGCTTCGGCGTACGCTCCATCGGCTCGACCTCGGCGCGACCATCGATGATCACGACGTCGCGCAGCTCTCCGAGCGCCAGGCGCACGACCGGGGAGGCGGACAGGTTGCGCTGGGTGCGCGCGCCGCCCATGCTCGCGATCCAGATCTCGTCCTCCCACCACACGAACGAGATCGGCACCAGCCACGGCTGGTCATCGTGCGCGGAGGCGATCCACAGGTCGATGTCGTTCTCCAGCCGGGCACGGGTGTCGGCGAGTCTCTGGTCGAGGGAGCGAGGGTCAGCCATGGCCGCACCCTAGCCGCCGGCCATGCCGGTCGAACCATCATTTTCCAGACGCCGACCTGGGAGGATGAGCGCGTGGAGACCTGGGATTTCGACGCCGAGCTGTGGCCGTGGAAGGACACGACGGACGCCTGGATCTTCGTGACCGCGCCACCTGAGGTCACCGAAGAGATCCGCGAGGCGTCGATCGCGACCGGCCCGCCGCGCGGCTTCGGGTCGGTCAGGGTCGAGGCGCGGATCGGCACGACCACCTGGAGGACGTCGGTCTTCCCAGGCCAGGAGGGCTATGCACTGCCGATCAAGAAGGACGTACGCCGCAGGGAGGACCTCCAGGTCGGTGACCGGGCGCTCGTCTCGATCACCCTCGTCTGACATTCGCGAAAATCATGCGCGGAGCCGGCCACCGGCATGGTTGGCTCAGCCACGATGAGCGCCCGAATGCACGACGACGAGCTGATGATCGACGAGGACCTGGTGCGGTCCCTGCTGAGGCGGGACGTCGCCGCGTACGCAGAGCTTCCCCTCCGCCCGCTGGACTCGACCGGGTCGACCAACCGGCTCTTCCGGCTGGGCGAGGAGCATCTCGTACGCCTCCCCCGCCAGCCCCGCGGATCCGCCACGATCACCCAGGAGGCGCGCTGGCTGCCCGGGTTCGCGACCAACCTCGCGGTGGCCACACCCGAGGTGGTGAGGGTCGGCGAGCCGGGCTTCGGCTACCCCGAGCGCTGGAGCGTGGTGCGCTGGCTCGACGGCGAGAAGCCGGCCCCCGGCGCGGGTGACGTCACCGCCGCGGACCTGGCCTCGGTCGTGACCGGGCTCCGCCGGACCGAGGTGCCCCAGGAGGCGCTCGACGACCCCGAGCTGCGCTGGTATCGCGGCGAGCCGATCACCGGCTTCGACGCCGACGTCCGGTCGAGGCTTCATGAGTGTCGGGAGCTCGCCTCCCTCGAGCTGGACCTGGACGCGGTCGAGGCCGTCTGGGACGAGGTGATGGCCCTTGCCCCTGCGGAGGCCGGGATCCACTGGCTCCACGGCGACCTGCTCGCCGAGAACCTCCTCTCCCGCGACGGCCGCCTCACCGCCGTACTCGACTTCGGTGCACTCTCCGTCGGCGACCCCACCGTCGACCTGATCTGCGCCTGGGAGCTTCTCGATGCCGCCGGCCGAGACGAGTTCCGCAGGATCTTGGACATCGACGACGCCACCTGGCTTCGCGGCCGCGGCTGGGCCCTCTTCATCGCCGTCATGACCTTTCCCTACTACTGGCGGACCATGCCCGTACGCTGCGCCGACCGCCTCGTCATGGCCCGGGCTGCGCTGGCGGGTTGACCATGGCTTGTGCCTGAGTTCCAGCGTGGGTGGGGCCAATACGGTGTTCGGGTTGGGAGATTTAGAACCAGAGTGCCTGGGTTGAGTGCCATGTGGCTGTCTTGCGGGCTTCCAGCAGCGGTCTGGCTTTGGGATTGGGATATCTGTCCCTGAATGGGTTTCGAGCTATTCCCGTGGCTTTGACTTTGCGTTGTGTGGTAGGCTCGGCGCAGGCGTAAACGTGAAGGCCGACCACCTCTCAAGAGGCGTGCCCTATCCATCCGAGACACAACGGATGGCGGGTAATCCAGGGGAACCAGGGGCGTGAACGCCGAGCTGCGAGGGTAAGTAATAGCCCGTACTGCCGGGCCTCCGAGACCAGCGAACCAACCGGGATTCTGCACAGGCAGAAACCCTTGAGTTCGTACGTCGGGAGGTGACCGTGATGACCACGCTGCAACAGCCCCAACACCCCGTGCTCGGGGCCGTGGTCGCGATCACTGCCGCGCTTGATGGGGTTGCGGCGGCGAACCCTTCGTTCATGGCCACCGACCAGAAGGCCGCCACCCTGCTCGAGATCGCCCGGGCTAAGGCCCAGCTGGCTGAGCTCGAGCTGCGGGTGCTCGCTACCGCTGACGACGTCACGGCTGAGTCCGGGGCCCGGGATGTCGCGGCGTGGCTGCATCACCACACCCACCAGCGCCCCGAGACCCTGCGCGCCGACCTCCGCCTCGCCGAAGCGCTCGACCGTTCCTATGGGCTGGTCGCCGAAGCGATGCGCGCCGGTTCCTGCAACCCGGCCCAAGCACACGTCATCGTGAACGCGCTCGATGACCTCCCGGCAGATCTCGACCCGGAGATCAAGACCAAGGCCGAAGAGACCCTGGTCGACTATGCGGCCCGGTTCGACCCCACCCAGCTGCGCCGCCTGGGGCGTCGGATCCTCGATGTCATCGCCCCTGAGATCGCCGAGGCCGAAGAAGCCCGACGGCTCACCGCGGAGGAGGCCCACGCGCGGAAGAAGACCCGCCTGGCCATGCGCCGCCTCGGGGACGGCACCACCCGGATCACCGCGGTCATCCCGGACGCGGCAGCCGACCGGCTGGCCACCAACCTGGAGGCCTTCGCCTCACCCCGCCGCGACGACGGCACCCGCACCGAGACCGGCGACTACCTGCCCTACGACCGACGCCTCGGGCGAGCGTTCTGCCAGATGCTCGAGGCGATCGACCCCACCCGCCTGCCGGTCCACGGTGGGGATGCGACCACCGTGATCGTGACCATCGACATCGACCAGCTCCGCACCGAGGCCGGCATCGCTCAGATCGTCGGCGGCAGCCCGATCAGCGCAGCCGAGGCTAGGCGGCTGGCCTGCACCGCCAACATCATCCCGGCTGTCCTTGGGGGTGCCTCGGAGGTGCTGGATCTCGGGCGCAAGGAACGTTTCTTCACCGCCGCCCAACGCCGTGCGCTCCTGCTCAGGTCGGCGACGTGTGAGGCCGAGGGCTGTGACATCCCGGGCACGTGGGCCGAGGCCCACCACTGGATCGCCTGGGCCCAAGGCGGCCCCACCGACCTCGACAACGCCACCCTGCTCTGCTCCCATCACCACCACCGCGCCCACGACGCCACCTACCTCCACGAACGCCTCCCCAACGGCGACATCCGCTTCACCAGACGCACATAGAGTCGCGCTAGCCGCGGCCTTTTAGCCGGGAGCGAAGGACGAGCCGGGCCGTCGGCCCGAGATCCTCGATGACCTCGACGAGCGCGCCGAGCTGCTCCAGGGAGGCGAAGGCCGAATCGGCGCCGGGGCGATCGACACCGTCGTACATGAGCAGGCCGATGAACGCCGAGCTGATCGCACGCGACAGCCCCGGCGCATCCACCACGCCCTCGAGCGGGCTTCCCTGCAGGGCACGAGCGACCGCGGCCTCGATCTCCTCGTTCCACCGGCCCAACGCGTAGCGCGATGTCTCGGCCAGGGTCTTGTCCCGCTGCGCACCGGCCAACAGCTGGGCCATCACCGTGATGTTGCCCGCGGCTCGCTCGCGCTCGTGGAGCCCCCGGCCGAGCTCCAGCAGCTCGCTCAGCGAGGTCACCTCCGCGAGCTCGGCGCGGTAGGACGCCGCCGCCTCGTCGGTCGCCGCACGGCACGCCTGGTCGACGAGATCCATGAGGGTTCCGAAGTGGTAGAAGACCAGCGCCTGGTTGACCCCTGCCCGGTCGGCGACGGCCCGCGCCGAGAGGCCGGCGATCCCCTCCTGCTTGAGCAGGTCGGTGACCGCCGACATCAGCTTGGCCTTGGTGGGGTTCATTCTGCGGCGGGCTCCTTGGTGACGAGCAGGTTGTAGCCGATCAGGACGAGACCGAGTATGCCGCCACCGATGAAGCCTACGAACGCGCAGAGCAGCGCGAACCACGGCCCGGCATGGACCCATCCTTCCGCCATCACGAGTCGCGCGGTCGACACCAGCGTTCCCGCCAACGCGAAGTAGACGACGGGCTCAGGAGTACGCAGCGCCCGGATCCGCAGACGACGGGTGATCGCCCGACCGAAGAGTCCCGCGATCAGACCGGCGGCGACAGCCATGCCGACGACGGCGCCGAGCACCCTAGCCCATATCTTGAGCGATCGCTCAAATGAACCGTATTGTCGCAGACATGAAGATCGTCATCCCTGGCGGAACCGGCCCGGTCGGAGGCATCCTGCGGCGTGCCTGGAGTGCGCGGGGACATGAGGTCGTGGTGCTCTCCCGCCACCCCGAAGAGCTGGAGGAAGGCGTACGTCATCAGGTCTGGGACGGCCGGACGATCGGTCCGTGGGCCGACGAGATCGACGGCGCGGACGTGGTGGTGAACCTCGCCGGCCGGACGGTCAGCTGCCGCTACACCGCGGCCAACCTGAAGCAGATGATGGACTCGCGCGTCGAGTCGACCAGAATCGTCGGAGAGGCGATCGCCAAGGCATCGGCTCCCCCGCGCACCTGGCTGCAGATGAGCACCGCAACGATCTACGCTCATCGCTTCGACGCTCCCAACGACGAGGCGACCGGCATCATCGGCGGCAGCGATCCCGACACTCCCGCATACTGGGAGTTCTCGACGAGGATCGCCAAGAGCTGGGAGGCCGAGCAGGCCGCGGCGGCGACACCGCGGACCCGCAAGGTGGCACTCCGCTCGGCGATGGTGATGAGCCCTGACAAGGGCGGTGTCCTCGACGTACTCCTCACCATGGCGCGCCTCGGCCTCGGCGGCCCCGTCGCCGGTGGCGAGCAGTTCGTCTCCTGGATCCATGAGACTGACTTCGTACGCGCCTGCGATCTCCTCATCGAGCGCGACGACATCGCCGGACCGGTGAACCTCGCAGCACCAGCTCCACTGCCCCAGCGCGACCTGATGCGCACGCTGCGGAAGGAGGCCGGGATGCCGATCGGGCTGCCCGCCACCCGCTGGATGGCAGAGATCGGGGCCTGGGCGCTGCGTACGGACACCGAGCTTCTACTCAAGAGCCGACGCGTCGTCCCGGGAAGGCTGCAAGAAGCGGGCTTCGAGTTCGAGTACGCCGACTGGCCGGCCGCCGCCCGCGACCTCGTCAGCCGAGCACTGCGGCGGGCGCGGCAGAGAAACCACTCGCTTGACCCAGCCGGATCGGCCACGATGAAAAGGTGACCCGCGCGACCTGGCAGCCCCGACCCGACGACGCCGAGACCCTGAGGCGGTTCTTCGGCAAGGACGGGCGGCTGCTGACGATCCCGTCGAAGCACGTCAAGAAGCTGGTCGTGCTCAACCAGCTCGCGCAGGCCTTCGAACCGGGGAAGGTCTACCCCGAGCGGGAGGTCAACGACATCCTGAGACAGTTCCACGAGGACGTCGCGGCGCTGCGCCGCTACCTCCACGAGGAGGGGTTCATGATGCGCGAGGGCGGCTACTACTGGCGCGACGGCGGGAGCGTGGAGGTCTGAGCGGCGAGGGTCCCGGCCGTCGGGCATGATTCGCCCCATGACGATGCCGGACCAGACGGGCCAGCCAGTGCCCGGACAGCCGCCCGTGGGGTGGATCGACCTGACGATCCAGGGCAGCCACATGACCTCGAACATGATCGTGCCGACGGTGAAGCTCAACGGCCACCAGATGCCGACGCAGTACGGCCGGAACGTCTTCCCTGTGCCACCGGGGCGATGGAACGTCGACATGTACGCCCAGTGGACCTGGAAGTTCGGCAAGGCATCGCTGAGCTTCGACGTCGCCGAGGGCCAGACCGTTCCGGTCTTCTACGCCGCGCCGCTGACCGGGTTCAGCAAGGGTGCGATCGGGCACGAGAAGCAGGGCAAGCCCGGAGTCCTCGGCTTCGTCCTCATGATGGTCGTGCTGCTGCTCTTCATCGTCGGCATCGTGGCTCTGGGCGTGGTGTCGGGGTAGCTCCGCACGCGGGGACACCGGCCCGGACTGTCGGTGCTCACCGATACCGTCAGCCTTGTGACCACCACCGAATCACGCGGCCGAAGCGAAGCCCGGCGAAATAGCCGGGGCTACGCGGTCCTCGACGTCGAGACGACCGGGCTCGACCCCTACCGCGACCGCGTGATCCAGGTGGCGATCCGCCAGATCGCCGCCGACGGCACCGCCGAGTCGGAGTGGGAGACGCTGGTCAACCCCGGCGTCGGCGTCGACCCCGGACCGGTCGAGGTCCACGGCCTGACCAGTGCCGATCTCGCCGGCGCCCCGCCCTTCCGGGACGTCGCCGCCACGATCGCCCAGCGCCTCGCCGGCCGGGTCTTCGTGGCCCACAACGCCGCGTTCGACTGGACGTTCGTGGCCGTGGAGTCGGACCGAGCCGGCGTACGCCTCGAGGTCCTGGAGTGGCTGTGCACGATGCGGTTTGCGAAAGCGCTCGCGCTGGAGGTTCCGGACAAGTCCCTGGCGACCATCGCGGCCTACTACGCGGTCGAGCAGCTGAGGGCCCACGACGCCGGTGACGACACCCGGGTGGCCGCGGAGATCCTGCAGCGCGAGCTGGCCGACGCAGACCGGGTCGGCCTCACCCTGCCTCTGGTGGAGTGCAACACCTCGCGACACCGGCTGAAACGGACCGTACGCCGTTGGTTCAGCCGCGTCCGGCGACCGCTTCACTGAGAGATCGTCCCAACATCCGGGACATCTCCCGCAGAAATGCAACCGGAGAACCCGGTTCGGACATCACTATCTCGTCGGCCCCGCGTTACTTGAAGTAACAGCACCTTGAGGGCCCTGGTCCGAAGTGAGGCGATGAAGATGGTCATCCGGGGATTGATCGCCGGGGCGCTCGCCGCCCTGTTGGCAACGACGTTCGCGGCCTGCGCCGTGGAGCCGGCCGCCGCGCCTGGGCCCGAGGCGACTGCCTCACCGGCCGCGGGCTCCTCCTCCGCCAGTCCCTCGGCATCACCGAGCGCCACGCCGACACCGTCGCCCAGCGCGAAGCCGAAGCCCGAGCCGAAGCCGTCCCCGACCTCGGGTCCGCGGCTCTTCGGCAAGGGTGACAGCGGTGACGACGTACGTGACCTGCAGGCGCGACTGAAGCAGATCGGCTGGTTCAACGCGGGCGTGACCGGGTTCTACGGCAACGTCACCACCGAGGCCGTCTCCGGTTTCCAGGGCAAGCGCGGCATCGCGGTCACCGGCTTCGTGGACCAGACCACGCTCGACCGGCTGCACGCGATGACCCGCGAGCCGACCGAGGCCGAGCTGACCAACGCGCCGCCGCCGGTGCCCTCCGGCAAGCTCGACCCCCGCTGCCTGACCGGCCGGGTGATGTGCATCGACAAGTCCACCTCGGTGCTGCGCTGGGTCGTCGGCGGGACGGTGCAGATGAGCGTCGAGGTGCGGTTCGGCTCGCAGGAGCTGCCCACCCGAGAGGGCCAGTTCTCGGTCTTCGCCAAGAGCCGCGACCACGTCTCCTCCATCTACAAGACCCCGATGCCGTTCGCGATGTTCTTCTCCGGCGGCCAGGCGGTCCACTACTCCCCCGACTTCGCCGCCAACGGCTACAACGGCGCCTCCCACGGCTGCGTCAACGTGCGCGACTACGGCGCCATCACCTCGCTCTACGACCAGGTGAACATCGGCGACGGGGTCGTCATCTACTGGTCCTGAGAACCGCCGCGGGCCGCCGTCCGGCCCTCGGGCAGGATTGAGGAGGCGTACGTCCGGAGTCTTAGGCTTGAGCCATGAAGGCGCTGCTCCTGGAGAACATCCATCCCGTCGCTGTCGAGAACCTCGAGAAGGCCGGCTTCGAGGTCGAGCTGCGCAGCAAGTCTCTCTCCGAGGACGAGCTGGTGGCCGACCTTCCGGGCGTGACGCTGCTCGGCATCCGGTCCAACACCCACATCACCCCGCGCGTGCTGGACGCGGCCACCGACCTCAAGGCGATCGGCTGCTTCTGCATCGGCACCAACCAGGTCGACCTGGCCGGCGCCGCCGAGCGCGGCGTGGCCGTCTTCAACGCCCCCTACTCCAACACCCGCTCGGTCGTCGAGCTGGTCATCGGCTACATCATCTCCCTGGCGCGACGGCTGCCGGAGAAGACCGAGAAGATGCACGCCGGCGTCTGGGACAAGTCCGCGAAGGGCTCCCACGAGATCCGCGGCCGCACGTTGGGCATCGTGGGCTACGGCAACATCGGCACCCAGCTGTCCAACATCGCCGAGGCGCTGGGGATGTACGTCATCTTCTACGACATCGCCGACCGGCTGGCCCACGGCAACGCGCGCCGGATGAAGTCGCTCGACGCGCTCCTGGAGGAGGCCGACGTGGTCTCCATCCACATCGACGGACGCCCGGGCAACCTGGGCATGTTCGGCGAGGAGCAGTTCGCGAAGATGAGGCCGCGATCGCTGTTCATCAACGCGGCGCGAGGCTTCCTCGTCGACAATGACGCGCTGCGCAAGCACATCGAGTCCGGCCACATCGCCGGCGCCGCGCTCGACGTCTTCCCGATCGAGCCCAAGGCCCAGGGCGACGCCTTCGAGAGCCCGCTGCAGGGTCTCGACAACGTCATCCTGACCCCGCACGTCGGCGGTTCGACGCAGGAGGCCCAGGAGGAGATCGGCTGGTTCGTCTCCGGCAAGCTGCGCGACTTCATCCGCGCCGGGTCGAGCGCGCTGAGCGTCAACCTGCCGGCCGTCCAGCCGCCGCCGCTGGCCGCCGGTGCGCGCCTCGCGCTGCTGCACGACAGCGTCCCGGGCGTCCTCGCCGAGCTCAACGCGCTGCTCGCCGCCGAGAGTGTCAACGTGACCGGTCAGTACCTCGCCACCGCCGGTGAGACCGGCTTCGTGGTCACCGACGTGACGGACGTACCTGCGACGACGCTGGAGAAGATCACAGCCAACCCGCACACCCGGTGGGTGCGCGCCTACCACGCCTGACGCTAGCGTTCTGGCTCATGGAGCTCCCGCAACATTGGCCGCTGCCAGAGGCGACCGACCTTCTCGATGACGTCCTGGCAGCGTACGACGACCCGACCCGCCGCTATCACGACCGCAGGCACCTCACCGAGGTGCTGGACCGGATCGAAGAGCTGCGGGCGGAGGGAGAGCACTTCGATCCGCTCACGGTCACCCTGGCGGCGTTCTTCCACGACTCCGTCTACGACGGGGAGCGAGATGCCGAAGAGCGCTCGGCCACCTGGGCCGAGGACGCGCTGGGCGCCTACGTGGATGCCGACACGGTGGCGGAGGTCGCCCGGCTGGTGCGGCTGACCGAGACCCACGACCCCACCGCCGACGACCGCAGTGGCCGGGTGCTCTCCGATGCCGACCTGGCGATCCTGGCGGCGCCGGCGGAGCGCTATGCGGAGTACGCCACGACCGTCCGCGAGGAGTACCAGCACCTCTCCGACGAGGAGTTTCGCGTCGGTCGTGTCCAGGTCCTCGAGCGGCTGCTGGAGAAGGAGTCGCTCTTCTCGACACCCTTCGCGAGGATCAGCTGGGAGGCCGCCGCGCGGGCCAACATCTCGGCCGAGATGGAGACTCTGAACACATACCTGTCACCCGACCGATAACGATTCGTTCGAATCGCTCACCGGTGACAGAATCTCTCGGTGAGCTTCCAGACGTACGCCGACCTGTGGCGGATCCCCGACGTTCGCCGCATCCTGGTGCTGGGTCTGTTCCTGCGGATCCCGATGCCGGCGTCCTCTGTCATCGTGACCCTGCATGTGGTCGGCCCGCTGGACCGCTCCTACGCCGAGGCCGGCCTGGTATCGACGATGCTCGCGATCGCGATGGCGATCTCCGCGCCGTGGCTCGGTCGGCTCCTCGACCGCCTCGGCCTGCGGCGTACGCTCCTGCTGCCACTGGCCGTCCTCCCGATCGCCTGGTCGATCGCTCCCTGGGTCGGCTATTTCCCGCTGCTCGCGCTGGTCGCCGTCGCCGGACTCTTCACGGTCCCGTCCTTCTCGGTCGTGCGCCAGGTGATGATCCGCTCGGTCGGTCCCGGGCAGCGCACCGCGGCGCTGAGCGCCGACGCGATGATGACCGAGCTGGGCTTCATGGTCGGACCGGTGATCGGCGTGCTCGGCGCCAGCTACTTCGGCACCGCCTGGGCGATGCTGCTGATCCAGTGGCTCGGGATCGCCGCGGCAGTCGTGCTGTGGCTGTTCAACCCGATGATCACCGAGGGCGAGCCGACCGTCCCGAGCGACGCTGTCCCGAGCGACGCTGTCCCGAAGCGCCGCTTCGGGCTCCCCTCGTGGGTGAACCCGGGCGTCACGCTCCTGCTCGCCGGCACCTTCACCGCCTCGCTCATCCTCATCGCCGAGGACCTCGGCACCGTGGCCGCGATGCGCGACTTCGACCGCACCGCCCTGCTCGGGATCGTCATGGCGATCTGGGCGCTCGGGTCGCTGCTCGGCGCACTCATCTACGGCGCCCTCAACAGCCATCCCTCCACCGCGGTGATGCTCGTCCTGCTGGGTGCGACGACGGTGCTCACCGCGTTCGCCTGGGACCCGGTCTCCTTCACCGTCCTGCTCCTGCTCAGCGGCTTCTTCTGCGCACCGACCCTGACCGCCGCGCTCGAGGCGATCACCAGCAGCGTCCCTTCGAACGTACGCGGCGAGGTGATGGGCTGGCACGGCTCGGCCATTACCCTCGGCAGCGCCGTCGGTGCCCCCACCGCCGGGTTCGCCATCGACCTGATCGGCTGGCAGGGCGGCTTCATCCTCGGCGGCGGCCTCGGCCTGCTGATCGCCGCTGCCATCTGGCTCACCACCCGACGGATGTCCACCCAAGCGGAGGCGTCACTCCCGCCGGGCGAGAAGTCACCCGCGCCGGCCGAGTAGTCACCGGGTGCCATCTCGGCCGACGCACGTGACGTCTCGGCCGACCTACGTGACGCCTCGCCCGACGGGGGCGACGCCTCGGTTAGCGGGGTTTGCGGCGGCGCAGGCCGGCGGCGAGGAGAGCAGCGACCAAGACCCGAGAGGTGACCTCTACGGCACCGGCGGCGACCATGTCGTCGTAGACCTCGGCGGGTACGTCGTAGTGGTCCCGGTCGAAGCCTCGGGCCGGGATGCCCAACCGACTCGCGAAGGCGTGCAGCTCCTCGTAGGAGGTGTCACTGGCGAGGTGAGACCACATCCGGCCGCGACTGGGTACGTTCGGCGGGTCGATGAGGATCACGGGCCATTCTTACCGTGTCCATCCTGAGGCCACAGCCTTGACCGGTCGGCAAGAATGGTTCCTGATGAACACGACAGTGCTGTTCGAGGCTCGGGCGAAGGTGCTCCATGACCTCGATGCCCGCGGACTCGCCGGTGCGGCAGCCGTCTCCGCACTCGAGGACGCGATGACCGAGCGCGGCTGGTGGGTGGAGCAGTGGCCGGAGGGCAAGGCGTACGTCGCCGGCCTGGTCGCCCAGGACGTGCAGGACCTGCTCTTCGACGGCGAGGCCGCCGCGCGTTGGCCGGTGTGCACCACGTGTCCGCCCGAGTCGCCGGTGCACTCGCTCCACATCACTCCCGACCTGGGAGGTCCGGACCCGATCTGGGTCTGCGAGGAGAGCGGCGACGTGGTCGCGCCGCTCGGCGACCTCTGAGCAGCTCAGAGGGTCAGGACGGACCGAGCTGCAGGTGCAGCGCATAGCGGTCGGCACGGTAGACCGAGCGGCACACCTCGACGTAGCGATCCCCCGAGACCGACTTGCGCTGCCTGCGGAGCACGGGGACGCCGACCGAGAGGCCGAGCAGGGTGGCCTCCTCGATGTTGGCCACATCGGCACGGAAGGTGTCGTCGACCCACGAGGGCCGCATCTGTCGACTGGCCAGCTCGGCGTAGAGGCTGGTCGGCGCGGTCCGCTCAAGCATCCCGGGCACGATCGCATCGTCGAGGTAGACGTCCTCGATGCAGATCGGCACACCGTCGCCGCGGCGCAGACGCCGCCAGTGGATGACGGCCGCACCTTCCTTGATGCTGAGCGCGCGGGCGATGGTGGGTCCGGCCTTCTCCCGGCCGAGCAGCAGCGTCTCGGAGGATGCCTGCATCCCCCTACGCGCCATCTCCTCACTGAACCCGAGCACCGGGCTCGCCGCCCGCGGCGGGCGCGCCACGAAGGTGCCCCGGCCCGGGATCCGGACCAGCAGACCGTCGGCGACGAGAGCGTCGAGCGCCTGCCGCACGGTGGCCCGCGCGACGCTGAACTTCTGGACCAGCTCGCGCTCGGAGGGGGCGGAGGCACCAGGGCTTTCGCCGATGACCAACTCCCTGACGTACTCACGGATCTGGACGTGCTTGAGCGACCGCTCTCCCTCGACCGACCGGACCATGACCAGAGCGTAGGTGCACACCTCACGTACGTCCCGAGTTTAGTCAAGTTGTGACATTGCAACGAGATGAGGCAGATCAGCTGCAACGAAACAACAATGTCCGCCGACAATCAGTGCAGCGGTAGAACACATGTTCGATCACGAGGTATGGTGGCAGGGTGGACTTCCAGGGAACACTCTTCGCCCCCACAGACGACGAGACCACCGAGACGACCTACGAGCGGATCCATCTGGACCGCGGAGCCTGGGTGGACATCGCCCGCGGCTGGCTGCCCGATCCCGACGACGTCTTCGCCGCGCTGGTCAGCGACGTCCCCTGGCACGAGGAGCGACGGCAGATGTACGACCGCGTCGTCGACGTGCCTCGGCTCCTGCACACCTATCTGCAGGGCGACCCGCTCCCCCACCCCCGTCTCGCCGAGGCCCGAGGCCGCCTCACCGCCCACTACCTGCCCGAGCTTCGCGAGCCGTTCGTCACCGCGGGCTGCTGCTACTACCGCGACGGCCACGACTCGGTCGCCTGGCACGGCGACAAGATCGGCCGGGGCCGCACCAACGACACGATGGTCGCCATCGTCTCCGTCGGCGACCCCCGCCGCCTCGCCCTGCGTCCCTATGGAGGCGGCAAGGGGATGAGCATCCAGATGGGCCACGGAGACCTCGTCGTGATGGGCGGCTCCTGCCAGCGCACCTGGGAGCACGCCATCCCCAAGGTCTCCTCCGCCGGCCCCCGGATCTCGGTCCAGTTCCGCCCCCGCAACGTCTTTTGAGCTTGGCTCAGGCGGCCCCCAGATGCGTTCCGTACGCTGGTAGGAAAGGATGGGACCGACAGCCGACGCCCCTGGAGCCGCCTTGACCACCACCGCACCACCCCTCGCCCCGCCGTCCGCTGAGGAGATCGCCAGGGCGAAGGAGATCGTCGGGCGGGTCAGCACCGCCTTCAGCAGCCGTGTGGTCGGCCAGGAGCGGCTCAGGACGGCGTTGCTGATCGCGCTCCTCTCGGAGGGCCACGTGCTGCTCGAGAGCGTGCCCGGACTGGCCAAGACGCTTGCCGCGAGCACGCTGTCGCAGACGGTCAAGGCGCAGTTCTCCAGGATCCAGTGCACCCCCGACCTGCTGCCGAGCGACATCATCGGCACCCAGGTCTACGACCAGCGCAACCACGAGTTCGAGACCCAGCTCGGCCCGGTGCACGCCAACTTCGTGCTGCTCGACGAGATCAACCGTTCGTCCGCCAAGACGCAGAGCGCAATGCTCGAGGCGATGCAGGAGCGCCAGACGAGCATCGCGGGTCACATCCACCCCCTGCCGCGCCCGTTCATGGTGCTCGCCACGCAGAACCCGATCGAGGAGGAGGGCACCTACGTCCTCCCGCACGCGCAGATGGACCGGTTCCTGCTCAAGGAGATCGTCAACTACCCCAGCGACGCCGAGGAGCTCGTCGTCCTGGAGCGCATCGAGGCCGGCACGCTGGGCCCCGACCACGAGGTGACCAGTCCGGTCGCCGACCCCGGCGACGTGATCTGGCTCCAGGAGCTGACCAAGCGCGTCTACGTCGACCCGGCGATCAAGCGCTACATCGTCGCCCTCGTCCAGGCGACCCGCAACGCCCGCCAGCTCCTCGGGCCGGAGACGGGTTCCTACGTCGAGATCGGCGCGTCTCCGCGTGCCTCGATCGCGTTCCTGCAGGCCTCGCGCGCGGCGGCGCTGCTGCTCGGCCGCTCCTACGTCACCCCCGAGGACGTGCGCGAGCTGCGCCACAGCATCCTGCGCCACCGGCTCCACCTCAGCTTCGAGGCGCTGGCCGAGAAGGTCCAGCCCGAGATGCTGGTCGACGCGCTGGTCCGCGCTGTCCCGAGCCCCTGACCCCAGCACCGACATGGCGACGTACCTTCCCCGGATCCGCACGCGGTTGATGATCCATGCCCACCGCAAGGTCCTGGGCCTGCTCGACGGGGAGTACGCCAGCGTCCAGACCGGGCGCAGCATGGACTTCCACGACCTGAGGGAGTACGTCCCCGGCGACGACGTCAAGGACATCGACTGGAAGGCGACGGCTCGGTCCCGGAGCCTGCTGGTCAAACGGTTCACCGCCGAGCGCCAGCATCTGGTGCTGCTGGCGATCTCCACCGGACGGAGCATGGCGGCCCAGGCGACCGGCACCACGACCAAGCGCGAGCTGGCGATCTTCACCGCCGGCCTGGTCGGCTGGCTGGGCGTACGCCACGGCGACAAGGTCGCGGTCGTCTACGGCGACTCGGAGACCCAGAAGCTCACCAAGTCCGCGGACACCGAGGTCGCGCTCGAGCGGGCGCTCGGGCAGGCCCACGACGCGATCACCCCCGACTCCGCCGAGGCCGACATCGTCGCCGTCCTGCGCCACATCGCCACCACCGTACGCCGCCGGGCGATCCTGCTCGTCGTCACCGACGAGCACTCGGTCAGCGACGAGATGGCCGCGATCCTGCGCCGCCTCACCGTCCAGCACGAGGTCCTGGTCGCCGGCATCGATGACCTCGACCCCACCACCGCCGTGGCCGGCGGCGCCCCGACCGTCGACATCGACACCGTCTCCGCCCTGCCGGGATGGCTCACCGGCGACTCGGTCCTCCAGGCTCAGTACGCCGAGCTGGCCGCCGCCGAGGAGCACGGCCTGCGAGGCACCCTGGACCGCCTGGGCATCGCCTACCAGCGCGTCCAGGACGACGCCACCGCCATCGGCGCCGTCTTCCATCTCCTGCAGAGGCACCGTCATGCGCGCCGGTGAGAGCCTGTCCCCGTGCCCAGCGCCTTGCTGCGCGTCGTCCAGCGCGTGGGCTGGCAAGGCACGGCCGCGAAGGCAGACCGGGTTTGTCTGTCGAGCGGTCGTAACGCCGCCGGCGTGCGCGCTGGGCGGCGCGCAGCTGGCGCTTCTGGGCGCGGGGACAGGCTCTTCCGTCCCCGAGGAGTTCCAGCAGCCACTGGCCCACTCGGGCTGGTGGCTGGTGCTCGCGCTCGCGCTGCTCGCCGCGGTGGCGCTCTACTACCTCGCGGTCATCCTGCTGACCCGCAAGCGCAGGCCGGTCGTCGAGGTCGAGACGCCCTGGGTGCCCGAGCCGCGTGACATGCGTGCCGAGCACCTGGCCGAGATCGACCGGATCGAGCGGGCGGTGCACCGTGGCGACGTACCGGCGCGGGTCGGTCACCAGCACCTGAGCCGCACCGTGCGCGACTACGTCGCCGAGGTCAGCCAGATCCCGGCCGACAAGATGGTCCTCGCCGACCTGAAGGCGACCGTACGCAGCGACCCCCGCACGCGCCCCCTGGCGATGGCCGTCGAGGTGATGTACCCACCCGCCTTCGCCTCCGAGGAGGAGGGCAAGGCTGCCGAGCGCTTCCCCGAGGCGCTCAGCCGGGCCCGTCAGGTGGTGACGACATGGAGCTGAGATGGCCCGTTCTCGGCGCGATCGTGCTGGTTCTCACCATCATCGCGATCGCCGCGATCGTCGTGTTCGCCGCCCGGGTGCACCGCCGCCCGGCCGACGCGGTGCTCGTCGCCCACACCGCGCGGCTCAAGCGGCTCCCCCGGTTCCGTGAGCTCGCGACCCAGCAGCGGTGGCTGTCCTGGTGGCAGACCGCGGGGATCGCGCTCGCGGTGATCGGGTGCATCTGGCTGATCGCCCGGCCGCAGGCCACCGACATCACCCAGAACCGCTACTCCACCCGCGACATCGTGCTCTGCCTCGACGCCTCGACCTCGATGTTCGACGAGGACACCCAGGTCACCCAGGCCTACTCCCAGCTCGTCGCCGGCCTCAACGGCGAGCGGGTCAGCCTCGTCCTGTGGAGCGACGCCGCGGTCACGGTCTTCCCGCTCACCGACGACTACGGCTGGGTGCAGGACGAGCTGGCCCGGGCCGGTCGGGCCTTCGCCCTCGGCGACCAGGAGTACGTCGCCGGCACCTACCTCGGCAAGGAGCGGGCGAGCCTGATCAGCGACGGGATCGTCTCCTGCGTCAAGCGCTTCGACCTGTCCAACTCCGAGCGCGGCCGGGCTGTCATCGTCGCCTCCGACAACGACCCACAGGGCGGCCCTCCGGTCTACACGCTGCCCGAGGCCACCGAGTTCGCCAAGGAGCGCGACGTACAGCTCTACGGCATCGGCTCCGCCGACCTCAGCTTCCAGGAGGACAAGCGCGCCACCTTCGACAAGGCGGTGACCGAGACCGGCGGCACCTTCTCGCTGCTCGGCGACGACGGCTCGATCGACACGATCCTGGCCGGCATCGACCGGCTCTCCGCCGACGAGGTCGTCGAGCCGCCGAAGTACCAGATCCGCGACGCCCCCGGCTGGCCGATCGCCACGATCACCCTCGGGGTCCTCATGCTGATCGCGGGATGGGTCTATGCCCTGGTCCGCTCCGGACGGCTGTCCCCTGGCCCGTCGTCGCGGCCGGCGCCGCCGGGAGGCTCGTTGCCCGCACAGACCCGGCCACCGAGCGAGGTGGCCCGATGAGCGCCAGAGGGTGGCAGATCCTCACGCTCGTACGCCGCGCGCTGATCGTTCTGCTCACCGTCGTCGTCCTGGTGCGGCCGAGCTGGGGCGCGGCGCCGGCGGAGATGCGTACGGCCGATCTCGATGTCCTCGTCGTGGTCGACCGGACACGGTCGATGGTCGCCGAGGACGCGCCCGGCGGCGAGGCCCGGATGACGCAGCTCAAGAAGGACCTCAAGGCGCTCTCGAAGGCGCTGCCCTCGGTGCGGTTCGGCGCGATCACCTTCGGTGGCGAGGTCGTCCGCACCGAGATGCCGTTCACCTACGACACGACCGCCTTCAACGCGTGGGTCGACGGGCTCTACGCCGAGCGGGCCTTCGACGGTTCCGGCTCGATGGTCGATGCTCCGCGCGATGCGGTCGTCGAGGCCCTCGAGCGGGATCAGCAGCGCTTCCCCGAGCGGCGCCGGATCGTGGTGTTCGCCTCCGACGGCGAGAACACCCGCGAGGGCGTCGACCAGCAGTCGTTCGCCGAGGTCGACGACCTCTCGGCCGGCGGCATGGTGCTCGGCTACGGCACCGAGGGGGGCGGCCGGATGCCCTGGGACGACGAACGTCCCCAGGACGGCTACCTCAAGGACGGCGACGGCCAGGACGCCCGCTCCCGGATCGACCTGGCCAACCTGCGCGAGATCGCAGGTCAGATGGGTCTTCAGACGATTCACCGCACGACGAAGGAGACCAAGGAGATCACCACGGAGGCCTCGACCTGGGACTCCGAGATGCTCACCGAGGAGACCTCCGCCGGCGGCGAGACGTCCCGGGCCTGGCTCTTCGGCTTCCCGCTCCTGGCACTCTTGCTGTGGGAGCTGTGGGGCCACCGACGCCGCGCACACGAGGCGGAGGAGGTGCTGTCATGAGCAAGCGTCAGCGAGCGGCAACAGATGTCAGGCCAGCGCGTCCGTATTCTCGCGCTTGCGCTACGGAGGCGGTGGCATGACGCTCACCGAGACACCTGTCGACTCGACCGAGCCGCAACCGCTACGCACCCCTCGCGAGCAGGTGCGGCGCGCGCTGCTGCTCGCCGGGATCGTGCCGGTGGTGATCGGTCTGGCCTTCCTGGGGAAGGTGATCCTGATGGACCACCACGACCGCGGCGGCCGGGACGCCTGGGACGTACGCGACGCCGCGACCGCGATGGAGCACTACTCGGCCAACCGAGACCTCAACTTCCTACAGCCGTGGATCGCCCACTTCGACGCCGGCAACGCGGCGTTCCTGCTCGGCGAGAACGCCCGCGCGGTCGCCTACTTCGGCGAGGCTCTGGAGCGTGTGCCCGAGGACCACGAGTGCACCGTACGCATCAACTTGTCGCTGACCCAGGAGGCGATCGGCGACCGCGCCCGGGACGCCGGCGATCAGCCCGGCGCGAAGGCGGCCTACGAGGAGGCACTGGCCACCCTGAAGGAGGGCGACTGCCCCACCGACGCCGGCCAGGGCCCCGAGCAGTCCCAGCAGGGCGAGTCCGTCGAGGAGCGCCTGAAGGAGAAGCTGACCCCGAAGGTGCCGATCAAGCCCGAGGAGCAGGAAGACCCGCCCGAGGAGCCGCAGAACCAGGACAAGAAGGAAGACAAGCTCGACCGGCGCAACGGCGACGGCGAGGACTACCGACGCGACGACGCCGACCTGGACGACTACGGCGGGTTCAGCGACGAGCCCCAGTGGTGATGCTCAGCGCATCAGCGTCTGAGACGGGAGCTCCTGGAACTGTGCCCGGTACGCCTGGGAGAACCGGCCGAGGTGGAAGAAGCCCCACTGGGCGGCGACCTCGGTGACCGAGGTCGCGGTCGCGTCGGCGGCGAGCAGGTCGGAGTGGGCCCGGTCCAGCCGCGTACGCCGCCAGTACTCCAGCGGGGTGGTGTCGAGGTCGCGCTGGAACGCCTCCTGCAGCGTGCGGGTGGAGACCCCGACCCTCTGGGCCAGCTCGGCGACCTTCCAGGGGCGCTCGGGGTGGGCCTCGAGGACGTCCACGGCCATGCGTGCGGCTCGGGAGATGGTGGGAGATCCGGTCTCGGAGACGATCTCGAGGGAGGTGTTGGCCTGGATCGTCAGCAGTCCGCCGATGAGCGCCTGCTCGTACGGCGCGGCCACCAGCGGAGAGCTCAGCAGTGAGCCACCGGCCTCGACGTTGTCGTAGGCCAGCCGCACCATCTTCAGCCAGTCACGCACCTCGGGCCGGCCGAGGTCGAGGCTGGGATCGAAGACCACCGGCCCGGAGCCGCCGATGCCCGCGGCCGCCTCCTCGACGGCGCTGCGCCGGATGTAGACCTGCAGCTTCTCGCAGCCGTCGGACCAGAGCATGTCGACCGGTTCGGTCGGCGAGCCGATCGATGCGCGGGTGCGGTCGGCGAGGACGACCTGCTCCCCCACCTTGACCTTGGCGGTGCCGGCCAGCGGGAGCTGGATCAGGTAGAAGTCGTCGAAGGTGCCGGGAGTGATCCGCACCTCGTCGCCGTAGCGCATGTAGTTGAGCATCACGTCCTCGCCCAGCGGTGCGGCGTTGTGCACCATGTCGAGGTGCGAACCGGCCTTGGTCAGCGCGAGGTAATGGGCACAGAATCGTTCGGCTACGGCTTCTCTGGCCTGGTCCACGTCAGTGGTGGCGACAACGGTGTGACGGCCCAACAAGGGACGAGGCAATGGAGGCTCCTGGAGCGTGCTCGATTGACCGAAGAGCGTAGCGGAGCCAGCACCGCGTCATCGCGAACGCGGCGCAATCACTGTCTAAGGTCCCAGCCCAGGTCCTGACCCGGTCCCGAAACGAGATGCCGGCCCCACCCAGCACCGGCATCTCGCCGTACTAGCTCCTCGCTGCCAGCTTCTCCACGAGTCTGGGAGTGATGGAGGCGTACGCCTTCGGGTCGATCGGCAGCAGCCACTGCACTGCCTTGACCCGCTTGCTGACGTCGATGCCGACGTCACCGAGAACCTCGTCGATGTTGTGCATCGAGAACGGGATGATGTTGGTGCCGCGGGCGTGGTGGCCGTCGGTGCGGTCCCGCATCCAAGCCAGCCGCGCGGTGACGTGGGCGTCCATCTCCTCCACCGGCGGGACCTCGTGGCCACCAGCGAGGTGCGAGCCGATCCAGACGGCGCTCATCTCGGCCGAGAGCGGTGAGAAGAACGAGGAGTTGTAGCCGGCGAAGGTCAGGTCCTTCACGCCCAGCGGGAGGATCTGGCGGTAGAGCTGGTAGTCGCCGTTGTCGTCGGTGAGCTGGTCCTGGATCTCCTCGGAGAAGAACGGGAGCTCCTGCTTGAACCCGGTCGCGGTCACCACGACGTCGGCGGGCACCGCGCGGCCGTTGGCGAGCTCGGCGTACGGCTTGCCCTCCTTCGTCACGAAGGCGGCGATCTCGGTGTCGCGCTCGACGGCGATGTCCCCGGCCTCGACGCCCTCGAAGAAGCCCTCGGTGGCCAGCGAGACCGTCGAGCGGGCGATGTCGGTGAACTGGCCCTTGGGCAGGAGCCCGAGCTTCTTCAGCTTGAGCTGGCCGCTGGTGACCGACTCGACGCTGCCGACCATCGAGCCGGCCATCTTCGAGCCGCCCGCGTGCAGGGCCTTCTCGGCCCCGCGGATGCTCTGGTAGGGGAACAGCCCCTCCCCCAGGCGGGTGAGCAGCAGCATCTTGTAGTTGAGGACGCCCTTGATCTTGCGCGGCATCTTCCACAGCAGCTGGCGCGCGACCACGGTGGTCGAGGCCGCCTCCTTGGCGATCTCGACGGCCACGTCGCAGGCCGACTTCCCGTAGCCGACGACCACGACGTGCTTGCCGTTGACGGTCTCCAGGTCGTGCAGCTCGCTCGCCGCGAGGATCCGGCCGCCGGCGGCCTCGAGCTCGTCGACCCCGTCGTACGCAGGGGCGAACGGCTCCGAGAAGACGCCGCTGGCCACAATCAGGTGGTCATAGTGCTCGGTCGTCTCGCCGTCGGCCCCTGCGAGGGAACTGGTCCTCGAGGTGAGGGCCCAGCCGCCCCCTCCAGCCGGCTGGGCACTCCGCACCTCGGTGGAGAGCTTGATCATCGGGGCGAGCTCGAACTTCTCGACGTACATCTCGAGGTAGCTCTGCACCTGCTCGCCGCTGAGCCACTCCGGGAACACCTTGGGCATCCTCAGGTCCGAGAGCGTGTAGGAGTCCTTGTTGTTCTGCGTCGTCAGGCCCGGGTAACGACGGGTCCGGCTCCAGACGCCGCCGACATCCGGGGCCTTCTCGTAGACGGTGACGTCATGACCGAGCTCGGTGAGCACCTTGGCCGAGGCAACGCCTGCGAACCCGGCACCGATGACCGCGATCTTCACTTTTCTGTTTCCTCTCGCAGCGGGGTCTGCGTACGGAAAACGCTAGAGAGGTCGCACCGCGCTCCGCTATCCCCGTTGCGCGAGAGGTATCCGGATTGCGCGACGGGTTCGTCACGCCATCCGGTCTCAGCCGCGCAGGAGCTTGTAGCCGATCACCACCGCCGCGATCACGGCTACCCCGATGGCGATCTTCTTGCCGTAGTTCTTGATCAGCACCGGTACGACCGTGGCGCCCAGGTCGATGGCATCCGTGCCCCCGCCGGCCGCCCCGCCGGTCGAGCCGCCGGAGCCGCTAGGCGGAGGCCCCGCCGAATCAGGCTCAGTGAGACCAACAGGGTCACCGTCCGCGCTCGACGGGACTGTGTTGGTCTCGACACGCTCGCTGGCGCTCGCGGCTCGACCAGCGGAGTCACCGTCGGGCTCGACCAGCGGCGCGGGGGCCGACTTGGACTCCAGGCACGCGACGAACTGGCCGAGAAGCTTGTCGGAGACGTCCTGCATGACCCCGCGGCCGAACTGGGCGGGCTTTCCGGTGACCGCGAGGTCGGTGACGATCTCGACCTTCGTGCCGGTGCCCTCCGGGGCCATCGTCAAGGTCGCGTTGGCGCCGGCGGTGCCGTTGCCGCGCTTGTCCCGTCCCTTGGCCTCGACGACCAGGCGGCGGGCGGTCTCGTCCTTCTCGACGAAGGTGCCGGAGCCGGCATAGACCATGGCGATCGGGCCGAGCTTGACCTTCACCGTGCCGGTGAAGGTGTCGCCCTCGGCCGAGGTGACCTGGGCTCCCGGGAAGCATTCGGCCATCGAGCCGATGTCCAGGAAGCTGTTCCAGGTCTCCTCGACCGAGGTCGGAACCGTGAACTCGTGCGTCAGGTCCACGCCTCAGCCCCCGAGGGCCTTCGTGATGGCGCGCCGGGTCAGCACCGTGACCAGGTGACGCCGGTAGTCGGCGTCGCCGTTGAGGTCGGAGGGCGGCTCGGCGCCGTCCGCGGCCAGGGCCGCGGCGTTGCGTACGACCTCCTCGGTGGCCTGCTGGCCGACCAGCGCCTGCTCGACGCCGGCGGCACGCAACGGGGTCGAGCCCATGTTGGTGAGACCGATCGCCGCGCCCTCGATCACGCCGCCGGAGACCTTCAGTGTCGCGCCGACCGCGCAGATCGGCCACTGGTGGGCGACCCGGACGAACTTCTCGTAGTGGGCCGTCCAGCCGGTGTGCTTCGGGATGCGTACGCCGATGAGCAGCTCGTCATCGGAGACCGCCGTCTCGAAGAGCCCCTGGAAGAAGTCCGAGCCCGCGACGACCCGCTCGCCGGCCGGCCCGGCGATGACGAACTCGGCGTCCAGAGCAAGGGCCGGGGCTCCGAGGTCGCCCGCCGGGTCGGCGTGGGCGAGCGCGCCACCGAAGGTGCCGCGGTGGCGTACCTGCTCGTCTGCGACCGTCGCCGTGGCACGCGCGACCAGCGCGGCGTGCTCGGCGACCAGAGGATCGGTCGCGACGTCACTGTGGCGCGTCATGGCGCCGACGAAGATCGCCGCACCCTCGTCGCGTACGCCACGAAGGGAGTCGATGCGACCGAGGTCGATGACCCACTCCGGGGCGTTGAGGCGCATCCTCAGCACCGGCAGCAGGCTCTGCCCGCCGGCGATGATCTTGGCCTCGTCGCCGTACTGGGCGAGGGCGGCCAGTGCCTCCTCGACCGTGGTCGGGGCGACGTAGTCGAACGATGCGGGAATCACTGGACATCTCCTTCCGTGCGGTCGACGTTCCCGGACATGCCCGTCGACGGATCGAAGTGCGGTGCGGCCGCGCCGGTGGTCTCGCCGCCGGCAGAGCCCTCGTTGATGGCCCGCCACACCCGTTCGGGCGTGCAGGGCATGGTCACGTCGTGCACGCCCAGCGGACGCAGCGCGTCGACGACGGCGTTGACCACCGCCGGGGTGGAGGCGATCGTCCCGGCCTCGCCGACGCCCTTGGTGCCGAGCGTGTTGGTGGTCGCGGGCGAGGTGGTGTGGTCGATGTCGAAGCTGATCGTGTCGGCGGCCGTCGGCAGCAGGTAGTCCACGAAGCTCCCCGAGACGAGCGTCCCGGCGTCGTCGTAGACCGCGTCCTCCCACAGCGCCTGGGCGATGCCCTGGACCAGACCACCGTGCACCTGACCTGCGACGATGAGCGGGTTGATGATGTTGCCGATGTCGTCGCAGCAGACGTACTTCCGCATCTTCACCTGGCCGGTCTCGGTGTCGACCTCCATCGCGCACAGGTGGGTCCCGTGCGGGAAGTTGAAGTTCTCCGGGTCGAAGGTGGCCTCGGAGTCGAGGTTGGCCTCGACCCCCTCGGGCAGGTTGTGCGCGGCGAAGACCGCCGTGGACAGCTCGCCGATGGACATGCCCTGGTCGGTGCCGCGCACCGTCCACCTGCCGCCGGTGAACTCCATGTCCTCGACGCTGGCCTCGAGCAGGTGGGCCGCGATCGGCTTGGCCTTCTCGAGCACCTTGTCGGCAGCCCGCACCAGCGCCTCGCCACCCACGACCAGCGACCTGGACCCGTAGGTGTCGTAGCCCTTGGCCGCGATCTGGGTGTCCCCGTGGAGCACCTCGACGTCCTCGAAAGGTACGCCGAGCCGGTCCGCCACGATCTGGCTGAACGCGGTCTCGTGGCCCTGCCCGTGCGCGCTCGCGCCGGTGATGACCTCGACCTTGCCGGTCGGGGTCAGTCGCACCTGGGCGTGCTCCCAGCCACCGGCGCCGTAGTCGAGGCTGCCGAGGACCCTGGACGGTGCCAGGCCGCACATCTCGGTGAAGGTGGAGATGCCGATGCCGAGCTGGACCGGGTCGTTGTTCGCGCGGCGCTGCTGCTGCTCGGCGCGGAGCTCGTCGTAGCCGAACATCTCCTTCGCCTTGGCGGTCGCGGCCTCGTAGTTCCCGGAGTCGTACGTCAGGCCGGCGATGGTCGTGAACGGGAACTCCTCGTGCTTGATCCAGTTCTTCTCCCGGATCTCGAGCGGGTCGACCCCGACCTCGGCGGCCAGCTCGTCCATCAGCCTCTCGATGGCGTACGTCGCCTCCGGCCGCCCCGCGCCGCGGTAGGCGTCGGTCCAGGTGGTGTTGGTGAACACCGTCTGACAGTTGAACTGGTAGGCCGGGAACTTGTAGATCGCGTTGAACATGAAGGCGCCCAGCACCGGGACACCGCCGCCGACGATGGCGACGTACGCCCCCAGGTTGGCGTCGAGCTCGACCTTGAGGCCGGTCACCTGACCGTCCTTCGTGGCCGAGAGGGTCAGCTTCTGGATCTGGTCCCTCCCGTGGTGAGCGGCGAGCAGCGACTCGGAGCGGGTCTCGGTGTACTTCACCGGCTTGCCGAGCCGGCGAGCGATCGCGAAGACGATCATCTCCTCCGGCGTCTGCTGGAGCTTGCCGCCGAATCCGCCACCGACGTCGGGCGCGATCACCCGGATCTTCGACTCGGGCACGCCCGTGGTCGCGGCGAACGCGAACCGCAGGATGTGCGGGATCTGGGTGGCGCTCCACACCGTGATCTGCTCACCGGTCGGGTCGCACACCACGCTGCGAGGCTCCATGAACGCCGGGATCAGGCGCTGCTGGCGGTAGGTGCGCTCGATGACGATCCCGTCGCTCTTCGCGGAGGAGATCGCCTCGTCGACGTTGCCGCCGGTGCCGGCCTGGGCGCTGTCGAAGACCCACAGGGCGGACTTGTTCGTGCCGAGGTCGGGGTGGGCGAGCACCTCGTCCTTGACCGCCTCCTCGAGGGAGACGACCGCGGGCAGCTCCTCGTAGTCGACCTCGACCATCTCGGCGGCATCCCGGGCGGCGGCCGCGGACCGGGCGGCCACGACCGCGACGATCTCACCGGCGAAGGTGACCCGGTCCGTCGCGACCGGCGGGTGGGCCGGCGTCTTCTGGTCGGGCGTGATCGGCCAGGCGTTGATGCAGACGCCGAGGCTCTCGTCGAAGTCCTTGGCGGCCAGCACGGTCACCACGCCCTCGGACTCCTCCGCGGCGCTGGTGTCGATGCCGGTGATCCGGGCGTGCGCGAACGGGCTGCGCACCATCGCGAGGTGCAGCATCCCGGGCAGGTTGATGTTGTCGGTCCAGCGGGTCCGTCCCGTGATCAGGCGCGCGTCCTCCTTGCGGCGCCGGTCGCGGCCGATCTCGTTGGTCTGCTGCTCCGGACGAGCTTCTACGGCGGTCACAGCGCGTCCACCTCCTCGGTCTCGCCGCGCGGGCCGGCGGCATTCCTCCGGTGGTCGAGCCTGTCGAGACCGCCGCTGGCGTACTGCACCGCGCGGACGATGTTGTGGTAGCCCGTGCAGCGACACAGGTTGCCCTCGATGCCCTCACGGATCTCGTCCTCGCTGGGCGCAGGGTTGCGCTTGAGCAGGTCGACGGACTGCATGATCATGCCCGGCGTGCAGAATCCGCACTGCAGGCCGTGACATTCACGAAATGCCTCCTGGACCGGGTGGAGGTCGCTCTCGACCGTGTCGGCGAGGCCCTCGATCGTGGTCACCTCGCACCCGTCGGCCTGCACCGCGAGCACATTGCACGACTTCACCGAGTCGCCGTCGAGATGGACCGTGCAGGCGCCGCAGTTGCTGGTGTCGCAACCGATGACCGTGCCGGTCTTACCGAGTCCTTCGCGAAGGTACTGCACGAGCAGCGTTCGCGGTTCGACGTCGTCGGTGACTTTCATACCGTCGACGCGCATGCTGATCCGGGCCATGTTGTCTCCCTGCCAGACGTCACTGTTCTAGTGGAAAGCTGTGTGGGCCAGATCACAGTAGGACGCACAGGGTTGGGCTCCGGTTGGCTGCTGCTGCCGGTTACCTCTTCTTGGTCAGCGACTGGCGGCCAAACGCGCCCTGAGCAGGGGCAACGCCGGGTGAGTGCTCCCGTCGAGGCGGCGCAGACAGACGTCGACGACCTCGGTGTCGTAGGGAGCCAGCTCGCTGTAGCTGAGCACCGCGTCGGGCTGGGGGTCGGCGATCAGCGCCTCGCGCAGCGCGACCGCGACGTACTCGGCCATCTCGGCCAGCGCCGGGCTGTTGGTGCCGGGCAGGAGGTCACCGCCGTACGCCTCCACAGCAGCGGCCACTCGGCCGTGCCGGATCAGGGCGAGGACCTGCTCGACGTCGGTCACGACCGGCATCAGCAGGCGGTAGGGCCTGGAGGCGACCTGGCCGCCAAGGGCGTGGCGCAGGTGGGAGACCTCGGCCTTGAGGGTCGAGAAGGTGACCGCCTGGTCGCCGTAGACCATCGCGTGCAGCCGCTCCAGCGAGAGGCCCTCGGGGTGGAGCGCGAGCAGGGCGAGGATCTCGGTCTGGCGACGGTTGAGCAGCAGCCGCTGCCCGTCGAGCCAGGTCTCCGCGGTGCCGAGGAGAGTCAGCACCAGGCCCGGTTCTGCGATCGCCTCGTCGTCCCGCTGGGTCGGGAGCTTCGGCAGCGCCCCCTCGATGAGGCGCGCCATCACTCGGGCCGTGGCCAGCCCGATCGGGTGGGTGCGGTCCCAGGTCGTGGAGAGGTCGAGGACACCGAGGTGCTTTCCGGTGACCGGGTCGTGCAGCGGCGCGGCCCAGCAGACCCAGTTGTGCACGACCTCCGCATAGTGCTCGGGTCCGAAGACCATAGTCGGGGCGTTGGTGCGGTTAGCGAGGTCGAGCGCGTTCGTGCCGGCGCTCTCGTCGTCCCAGCGGCCGCCCGGCACGAAGTTGACCGACTCCGCCTTGTGGCGCATCACCCGGCCGCCGTAGGTCCACAGCACCCGGGTGTCGGGGTCGGTGACCGCGATGACCAGGTCGCCGTCGTCGGCGGTGCACCGCAGCTCCTCCTCGACCCTCTCGACGGCCACCTGGAGCGGCGAGTCCCGCCACATCTCCCGGGTCTCGTCCTCGTCCGCCAGCGGCGCCTCGCGCACGTCGGTCTTGATAGCCGTCGCCGAGCGCGTCCAGCTGGTCAGGATCTCCGGCCTGACGAAGTCCTCGGCGGCGTCGCCGCTCTCCACGAAGGCGGTCCACGCCCGCGCCGCGCTGATGCGGCGCTCCTGCAGATCGCTACGAACCATCACTCCCCCTTCGGAGCTCGGCCCATTGAGGCTGGGTTCTGCCAAGGTAGCACCCTGTGACGTGCCTCACGATCCCCTCGGCGGTACCCGTTCGCGCCACGCTCGATCGCGGCTCCCACGGCGGTGACACAGTGGGTGCATGACGACGCGCACAGCCACGACCTGGGCCGACTTCGAGACCGCGGCCAGGCTGCAGGTCGACTTCAACACCGAGTACGCCTACCCCGCCCCACCCGCCGACGAGCTCGCCCGGCACCTCAGCCGGCTCGTCGAGGGTGGGGACACGACAGTGATGCTGATCGGCGACCCCGCGGTCGGCCACGGCATCACCCGCTTCCGCCTGCAGACCACGGCCGACGAGCTCGAGGCCTACCTAGCCGAGCTCTACATCGTGCCCGACCGCCGCGGCCACGGCCTCGGCACCATCCTGCTGAAGGCGATCATCGACGAGGCGAAGGCCCGCGGTGCGACGTACATGGACCTGGGCACCAGCGAGGACGACACCTCGGCCCGGGCGCTGTACGAGAAGTTCGGCTTCGACAACCATGAGGGCCGCGGCTCCGGGCCGCGGGCGCTCTACTACGAGAAGGAGCTCTAGCTCGTTCCATCGCGGTCGACCTCCAGGCGAGTCTCCGTCAGCGGTACTCCACGTCCTGGTGGATCCGGCCGTTCGTGGTGGCCAGGCGCTCGCCCGAGCCGCCCCAGCGGCCGGCGATGATCTCGGCGGCGATGGAGATGGCGGTCTCCTCCGGCGTACGGGCGCCCAGGTCGAGGCCGATGGGGCTGCTCAGCCGCGCGATCTCCTCCTCGGTGAGGCCGGCGTCGACCAGGCGGGCGAGGCGATCGTCGTGGGTGCGGCGCGAGCCCATCGCGCCGACGTAGGCGATGTCGGGGAGGCGGAGGGCGACCTCGAGGAGAGGTACGTCGAACTTCGGGTCGTGGGTGAGGACGGCGATCACGGTGCGCTGGTCGATTCGGCCGGCCTCGACCTCCTGGTTCAGGAAGCGGTGGGGCCAGTCGACGACGACCTCGTCGGCCTCAGGGAAGCGTGAGTTGGTGGCGAAGACCGGGCGGGCGTCGCAGACGGTGACGTGATAGCCGAGGAACGCGCCGACGCGGGCGACGGCGGCGGCGAAGTCGATCGCACCGAAGACGAGCATCCTGGGCTTCGGGGCGAAGGACCAGAGGAAGACCCGCATGCCCTCGCCGCGGCGCTCACCGTCGATGCCGTAGGAGAGCGTCTGGTTGGTGCCATGGGCCAGCAGGCCGAGCGCGTCGTCGTGGACGGCGTCGTCCATCCGGGCGCTGCCCAGCGACCCTTTGACCCCTTCGGGGCGGATGAGGACGCGGCGTCCGAGGATCTCGGGGTCGGGGTGCTCGATGACGGTCGCCAGGGCGACCGGGCTGCCGCTGCGTACGTCCTCGGCGAGCTCGCCGAGCTCGGGAAAGGTCTCCTGGGACACCTTCTCGACGAAGACGTCGAGGATGCCGCCGCAGGTCAGCCCGACCGCGAAGGCGTCGTCGTCGGAGACGCCGTAGCGGTTGAGCTCCGGCACCCCGGTCTCGGCGACCTCGCGGGCGACCTCGTAGACCGCGCCTTCGACACAGCCGCCGGAGACGGAGCCGACCGCACTCTCGTCGGGTCCGACGAGCATCGAGGCGCCCGGCGGCCTGGGGGCTGACTGGAACGTCGCCACCACGGTGGCCACCGCCACGGTCTCGCCGGATTCCCACCACTTCATCAGATCGTCGAGCACGTCACGCACGCGCGATCACCTCCACCAGATCCTCGTACGTCGCCAGGGAATGTCCGGCGACGAAGTCGTCCACGTGCGGCAGCACCGCGACGATGCCTCGCTGCAGTGGTTCATATCCAACCTTGCCACGGTGTGGGTTGACCCACACCACTCGGTGGGCGAGACGGTGAAGTCTCGCCGCCTGCTCCTCGAGGAGCGCGGTGTCGCCGCGCTCCCAGCCGTCGCTCGCGATGACCACCACGGCGCCTCTGGCCAGGCCCTGGTGTCGCCGCAGGAACGCCTGCAGATTGTCCCCGAGCCGGGTCCCGCCCGACCAGTCGGGCACCGTCTCGCCGGCCGCGACGAGTGCGCGGTCGGGGTCGCGGTGGCGCAGCGCGCGGGTGACGTTGGTGAGCCTGGTGCCCATGGTGAACACCGAGCCGCTGCCGGTCGTCGAGCTCACCCGGTGGGCGACCCGCAGCAGCACGTCGGCGTAGGAGCTCATCGAGCCGGACACGTCGATCAGCCACACGACGCGACGCGGCCGCTCGCCACGCCTGCGGTAGTGGATCCCGGCCGGCTCCCCGAGGTGCCGCAGGCTGGCACGCAGCGTGCGATGGGCATCGACGCGCCCTCGCCGCCAGGGGTCCTGCCGCGGCGTCCTCCGTCGTGGCGCCCGGGGGCGGAGCCGCGCGATCAGGGTCGCCAAGCGCTCCTGCTCGGCCGGGTCGAGGTCGGCGACGTCGCGGTGCCGCAGGGTCTCGATCTCGCTGGCCCGTGCCCTGATCAGGTCGTCGGTCTCCTCGCCCTCCCCCTCGCCTTCCTGCGGCTCGGTCTCGGGGAGCGTGGAGGTGACCGAGACCGTACGCGGCGGGCCCTGTGGCCCCGGCAGCGTCGCGCTCGACCCGAACCAGGCCTCGAAGACCTGGTCGTAGCGGCGCAGGTCGTCGGGGCCGGCGCACAGCGTCGCCCGTCCGGAGGCGTAGGTGGCGGTCGGGTCACCGGCCCCGACGATCGCGGTCGCCTGCAGGAAGCCGTGGGCGCGGTCCTGGGTCACCTGCACCCCGGCCGCACGGAGCGCCCGGGTGAAGCCGAGCAGGATCTCGGGGCCGTCGTGCACGCTCATGCCAGCAGCCGGTCCAGCGCTGCCCGGACGCGGTCGGCGTCCTCGCGGTGCTTGACGAGCGCGCCGAGCGTCGCGGCGGCGCTCTCCAGGTCCATCTCGGACACCCCGAGATGATGCAGGGCGCGGGCCCAGTCGAGAGTCTCGGCGACGCCCGGGGGCTTGAGCAGGGCGTTCGCGCCCTCGGCGCCACGCAGCTGCTGGACCACCGTGACCACCTGGCGGGCGAGCTCATCGGCGACCTCGGGGGCCCGGCTGCGTACGATCTCGATCTCGCGGGCCAGGCCCGGGTGGTCGATCCAGTGGTAGAGGCAGCGGCGCTTGAGGGCGTCGTGGAGCTCGCGGGTGCGGTTGGAGGTGAGGACGACGACCGGTGGGACCGTGGCAGCGACGGTCCCGAACTCCGGGATCGTCACCTGGTAGGTGGACAGCACCTCGAGCAGGAACGCCTCGAACTCGTCGTCGGCCCGGTCGACCTCGTCGACGAGCAGCACCGAGGGAGCCTGACGCAGCGCGGCCAGCACCGGGCGGGCGAGCAGGAACCGCTCGTCGTAGAGGGACTTCTCTGCCTCCTCGACCTCCCCCGCACCACCCGCCGCCTCGAGGGCACGCAGGTGGAGGATCTGACGGGCGAAGTCCCAGTCGTAGAGCGCCTGGGTGGCGTCGATCCCCTCGTAGCACTGCAGCCTCACCAGCGGCAGCTCGAGCGCCTCGGCGACGGCCTCGGCGAGTGCGGTCTTTCCGGTCCCGGGCTCTCCCTCGAGCAGCAGCGGCCGCTGCATCCGCAGCGCGAGGAAGGTCACCGTCGCCAGCTCCGGGTCGGCCAGGTATCCGGTCGCCGCCAGCCGGTCGGCGATCTCCCGGGGCGTCAGGTCCATGACCTGAGCCTAGAACGCGAAGCGTTGGCTCAGGGTTGGACAACCTCTTACGAGGGCGAACGAATTTCGTTCAGCGGCGGTCGACGTCGTTCCCGCCGGCCAGGTCGCCGCATTCGACCAGACGTACGTCATGGGTCTTCAGGTAGCCCCGGGCGCCCTGGTCGCCGACGGCCGCCTCGATGACCCCCGCCCAGTGGTCGCGCCCGATCAGCACCGGATGACCCGGAACCCCGGCGTACGCCGCCCGCACGAGCCCCGCGGTCGAGCCGGGGTCTGAACGCGGTGGCCCCGAGCCTGTCGAGACCACCCGAGCGACCACGTCAGGCCCCACGTCCGGCAGGTCTACGAGGTGAACAACCGCAGCCTCGGCATCCGACCCGAGAGCAGCCAGGCCGACCCGCAGCGAAGCCCCCATCCCCTCGTCCCAGTCCTCGGCGACGACGACCCGCTGACCGGCCGGGAGCATCGCCCGCGCCTCGTCGGCCGCGGCGCCGAGCACGACGAGCACATCGTCGCAGCCGCCCTCGCGCAGCACCTCGATCGACCGCACCAGCCAGTCGTCGACCAGCGCCTTGGGCATGCCCATCCGCCGCCCCGCGCCGGCGGCCAGGAGCAGGCCGGCGACCGCCGTCACTTGAACGCGGCGGTGTAGAGCTTCTGCAGCTTCGCGCTCTTGACGTCGCTGTAGCCACAGCCGATGACCTTGGCATCGCCCTTGGCCGCGACCAGGTAGTTCTTGCCCTTCTCGAACTCGGGCATCGGGATCGTGCTCGGCGCGGGCAGCGTGATCCGGACGGTGTCGGTGCCACCGACTCCGTCGGCGTACATCCACGTCTTCACCCGCAGCACGGCCTCGCTCTCGGTCACGCTCTCCGCGGTGCCCTCGAAGGCGAGCGCGGCGTTCTGGGAGAGCCACTTCGAGGTCGGCGGGATGCATCGGGCGGCGTCCGCGACGACGGTCAGCTCGGTCGCGCCGGCGCCTCCAGCGGGAGCGGACGACGAGGGGACCGGTGCGGTCTCGGTGACCGTGGCGATCGGCGACGGAGGTGCGGCGCCCGGGTCCTCAGCAGTGTCGTCGGAGCTGAGGAGGCCGAAGGAGGCGACGATGGCGACGAGCACGACAGCGGCGGCGATCACGGCCGCGACCCAACGCCACGGTGACCGCGGCTGCATCCCGGTCTTCGGTCCGAGGTCGACACTCATGCCAACATCATGCCTCATCACTGGGCGCCATCCGTGGACCCCGTCGGCCGCCTGCACGTTGACACACGCAGGCGGGGCCCTGGCTTCGAAGAGCCCTGACCCCGCCCGCCGCTGCAGAACCTCACCCGGATATTCCCTTGGGCTTCAAAGCCCCCCAGATCCAGACGCTTCCCCGCAGTCGGCCACTGTGTGGAGCACCAATGTTGCGTTACCGAGCTGTTGTCGAAACAGTGTCGAAAGTCCCCAAAACAATGGGGCCGCTGGGCCCCTTCTCATCGCCTGGTCAGGTCATGCCAGATGACGATCGAGGAACCCGACGACCCGCCGGATCGAGAGGTCCCACTGTGGCCCGAAGGCGTGCTGCTCCCCGGGGTAGACCCACAGTCGCTGGCGTACGCCCGCGGTCTCCATCAGGTCCCGGGTGGTGTAGGCCCACCTGATCGGGCAGGACTCGTCATTGGTCCCGTGGTGCATCTGGACCGGGACCTCGATGCGGTCGAAGTACGTCCGCGCCGACAGGCCCTCCCAGAACGCCGGCTCCGTCTCGGGATCGCCGTGCTGCCGGTAGAGCCGGGCCACCTCGTCGGGCCGCGACGGCACCGCCCACCGGTTGACGTTGTCGACGATGTCGGAGGAGACCGACGCGTACGTCACCCCCGCCCGCACCAGCCCCGGCTGGGCGACGAGCGCGTTCATCACCACTCCCCCGCCCATCGAGCGGCCGAGCAACGCGGTGCGGTCGGGGTCGACGTACGGAAGTCGCTTCATCGCCTGGACGGCGTTGATGGTGTCGCGGGTGTAGCCGAGCCGGCTCTCGTCCTCCTCGGTTCCTTCCGGGATGGGGGACGATCCGGCGTGACCGCGGTAGTCGGTGTGCAGTACGACGTAGCCCTCTCGCGCCAGCCGGTCCTGCTCCCGCCGCAGCCCCTGCCCGGTGACGTAGATGTCGGTGTCGATGTGGCCGTGCGCGAAGACCACCCCAGGGAACGGACCGGTGCCCCGCGGCCGGAAGAGCACCCCGGTGATCGTCAGCCGGCCGCTCGGGTAGCTGATCTCGAAGCGCCGGTAGGCATCCGTGCTCCCCGACTCCCGCAGCACCTTCACCTCGCCGCCCTGGAAGTCCTCCCGCATCAGCTGAGGTAGCGAGACCTTGTCGGTCACCGGCGGCAGCGTCTCCGACGGGCTCGGGGAGGGGCTGGCTGGGGCCGAGCTCTCCGGGGTCGTCGGCGTCGCCGACCGGGACGGTGGCGCAGCGGCCGGCTCACCGCCGCATCCGGCGAGAAGCATGGCCGATAGCACCAGTGCCGACGCCGCCTTCGGGCCCATGTCGTCGATCGTAGCCGGGCGGTCCTGGGGCGGCGCGCGGTTCCTTCGTCAAGGCACACCCCCGCCGAAACGCAAGAAGGCCTCTCCCGAAGGAGAGGCCCTCTTGGTGGAGCTAGCGAGACGGGCTCAGCTGTGCTGATCGCTTCTTCGGCTTGCGCCTCAGAAGCCCATGCCGCCCATGTCACCCATGCCACCGGTCGGGTCGCCACCAGCGGCGGCCTTCTCCGGCTTGTCGGCCACGACGGCCTCGGTGGTGAGGAACAGCGCGGCGATCGACGCGGCGTTCTGCAGCGCCGAGCGGGTCACCTTGGCCGGGTCGATGATGCCCGCGGCCAGCAGGTCGACGTACTCACCCGTGGCGGCGTTGAGGCCGTGGCCCTGCGGGAGGCCGGCGACCTTCTCCGCCACGACGCCGCCCTCGAGGCCGGCGTTGATGGCGATCTGCTTCAGCGGCGCCGAGATGGCGGCCTTGACGATCGAGGCACCGGTGGCCTCGTCGCCGTCGAGCTCGAGCTTCTCGAAGGCAGCGGTGGCGGCCTGGATCAGCGCGACACCACCGCCGGCGAGGATGCCCTCCTCGACAGCAGCCTTGGCGTTGCGGACAGCGTCCTCGATGCGGTGCTTGCGCTCCTTGAGCTCGACCTCGGTGGCCGCGCCGACCTTGATGACGGCGACGCCGCCGGCCAGCTTGGCGAGGCGCTCCTGGAGCTTCTCGCGGTCGTAGTCGGAGTCCGACTTCTCGATCTCGGCGCGGATCTGGTTGACCCGGCCCTCGATCTGACCCTGGTCGCCCGAACCCTCGACGATGGTGGTCTCGTCCTTGGTGATGACGACCTTGCGGGCCTGGCCGAGCAGCTCGATGCCGGCGGTCTCCAGGGAGAGGCCGACCTCCTCGGAGATGACCTGACCACCGGTGAGGATCGCGATGTCCTGCAGCATGGCCTTGCGGCGGTCACCGAAGCCCGGAGCCTTGACGGCGACGGACTTGAAGGTGCCCTTGATCTTGTTGACGACCAGCGTCGAGAGAGCCTCGCCGTCGACGTCCTCGGCCAGGATGACCAGCGGCTTGCCGGTCTGCATGACCTTCTCCAGGACCGGGATCAGGTCCTTGACGCTGGAGATCTTCGAGTTGACGATCAGGATGTACGGGTCGTCGAGGACGGTCTCCATACGCTCCGGGTCGGTCACGAAGTAGGCCGAGATGTAGCCCTTGTCGAAGCGCATACCCTCGGTCAGCTCGAGGTCGAGCCCGAAGGTGTTCGACTCCTCGACGGTGATGACGCCTTCCTTGCCGACCTTGTCCATCGCCTCGGCGATGATCTCGCCGACGGTGGTGTCAGCAGCGGAGATCGAGGCGGTAGCAGCGATCTGCTCCTTGGTCTCGATGTCCTTGGCCTGGGCGAGCAGCTGCTCGGAGACGGCGTCGACGGCCGCCTCGATGCCGCGCTTCAGGCCGGCCGGGTTGGCGCCAGCGGCGACGTTGCGCAGGCCCTCGCGGACCAGCGCCTGGGCGAGAACGGTCGCGGTCGTCGTGCCGTCACCGGCGACGTCGTCGGTCTTCTTCGCGACCTCCTTGACCAGCTCGGCACCGATCTTCTCGTAGGGGTCCTCGAGCTCGATCTCCTTGGCGATGGAAACACCATCGTTGGTGATCGTGGGGGCACCCCACTTCTTCTCGAGCACGACATTGCGGCCCTTGGGACCGAGGGTGACCTTGACGGCGTCGGCGAGGGTGTTGAGACCCTTCTCCAGACCCCGGCGGGCCTCCTCGTTGAAAGCGATGAGCTTCGGCATTGCTCCTGCGATCCTTCACTTGGGAAGTTCGTTGGATCCGGTCCGATGGGTTGCCCGCGACGGACGACGCCACTCCCGGCAGAACCCTTCCCTGCCGCTCGCGACGCCTCAACGTCACCGGTCCGGTTGTTGTCACTCTCATGGTAAGAGTGCCAGCCTCATGTTTAGCACTCGACCCCTGCGAGTGCAAGAAATCCCAGGATGGCGACGGTCAGAGAGCCTTCGCGAGCTCGGCGAACTCGAGGTCGTCACGCAGCGGGCGGCCGAATCGCTCGTCGCCATAGGGGAACGGCTCGAAGCGTCCCGTACGCCCGAACCCGCGCCGCTCGTAGAACGCGATCAGGTCCTCGCGCTGACGGATCACGGTCATCCGGATCTCCTCCGCACCCCACACGCGAGCGATCCGCTCGGCCTCGGCCATGACGGCCTTGCCGACGCCGGCTCCCTGCAGCCTCGGCGAGACGGAGAACATGCCGAAGTAGACGTACGCCTCGCGCTTCTGCAGCTGGCAGCAGGCGACGATCTCGGCGGCGCGTTCGACCACCAGGAGCCGGGAGCCCGGTGCGGTGATCACCTCGCGTACGCCCTCGGGGTCGGTGCGCTGGCCGGCGAGCAGGTCGGCCTCGGTGGTCCAGCCGGCCCTCGAGGCGTCGCCGCGGTAGGCCGACTCGATCAGCCCGACCAGGGCCTCCACGTCGGAGAAGGTCGCGTCACGGAAGGTCAGCTCAGGCACGTCGCCGAGGATAGCCGGGGTCAGCGCCCCCTGGTCGAGCCGTGAGGCCGTCTGCGGCCGAGCGTGTCGAGCGGTGTATCGAGCTTGTCGAGATGACCAACACGGTCTCCATCGAGCGCGACTGGGATCGTGTTGGTCTCGACACGGATTCGCTCGTTCCTCACGAATCCGGCTCGACCAGCGGGGGAAGTCGGCTCGACCAGCGGAGCGACTGTTCAGGCGGGCAGATCCGGCAGCGCGGGCCGGCGCAGCCAGGCGTCGAAGAGCGGGGTGAGGTCGCGGCCGCTGACCTCGGCCGCGAGGGCCTCGAAGTCGGCGGTGTCGACCGTCCCGCCGCCGAAGCGAGCCACCCAGGTGCGCAGGATGCGGAAGAACGACTCGTCGCCGACCGTACGCCGCAGCGCGTGCAGGGTGAACGCTCCGCGCTTGTAGACGCGGTCGTCGAACATGTCCGCGGGACCGGGGTCGGCGAGGACCAGGTCCTGCGCCAGTGCCTTCAGCCGGCGGTGGTGGTGACGGGCGTGCTCGCCGCACGCGCGACCCCCGGCGGCGTCGGACCACAGCCACTCGCTGTAGCAGGCGAAACCCTCGTGCAGCCAGATGTCTCGCCACTCGCGCAGGGTCACCGCGTTGCCGAACCACTGGTGGGCGAGCTCGTGGGCCACGAGGCGTACCTCCGACCACTCGCCGGTGAGGTGGTTGCGCCCGAAGGTCGACAGCGACTGCGACTCGAGCGGGATCTCGAGCTCGTCGTCGGTGACCACCACGGAGTAGGAGGCGAACGGGTAGGGCCCGAGGACCGAGGCGAAGTAGGCCATCATCTCCCGCTGGCGCCCGAAGGAGGCCTCGAACCCGGCGGTGGCGTCGACCGGGTACGCGGCCCGGATCGGCACCCGGCCGCCCGGCCCTTCGGTCGTCGCGATGTCGACCATCCGATAGCGCCCGATCTGCACGGTGGCCAGATAGGTCGCCATCGGCTCGGCCTGCCAGTAGCGCCAGGTCTCCCCGCTGCCGCGGCGTACGCGGGAGGTCAGCTCGCCGTTGGAGACGACCGCATAGCCCGGCGCGGTGGTCACGCTGATCGCGTAGCGGGCCTTGTCGGAAGGACGGTCGTTGCACGGGAACCAGGTCGGCGCACCATGCGGTTGACCTGCGACGATGACGCCGTCGTCGAGCTCCTCCCAGCCGGCGTCGCCGTGGTGCGAGAGCACCACCGGTCGGGGCTTGCCGGAGTATCTGACCGTGACCACGAACTCCTCGCCGGCCGCGATCCGCGAGCGGAGGTTCAGGACCAGGCGGTGGTCGTGGTGGGACCACTTGGCCGGCGGGCGACCGTCGATCGCAACCTTCTGCACCCGCAGGTGGGCGAGGTCGAGGACGACACGGTTGGTGTCCTCGACGGCGACCGCGCGGATCGTCGCCGTGCCCGCGAGCCGGTTGCCGACCAGGTCGTAGGTGAGCTCGAGGTCGTAGTGGGTCGCGCTCCACGACAGGTCCCCGTGACCAGGAAGGTAGGGGTCGGCTGCGGGGAGCTTCGGCACGGCGGTCATGTTAGGGGTCCGCCTGGTCCCAGGGGCCGATCGGGTTGCCGATCCACAGGGTCTTGTCGGGGAGGCTCTCCCCTCGCATGACCAGCGAGACCGGGCCGACGACCGCATGCCGGCCGATGGCGGCGGCGGGCAGGATCACCGAGTTGGGCCCGAGCGTGGCACCACGCCGGAGGACGACCTCGTCGAGGGCCAGGACGCGGTCGTGGAACAGGTGGGTCTGCACGACGGTGCCGGCATTGACCGTGGCGCCGTCGCCGAGCTCGACGAGGTCGGTCTCGGGGAGCCAGTGGGTCTCGATCCAGACGCCGCGGCCGATCCGCGCGCCGAGTGCGCGGAACCAGAGGTTGAGCACCGGCGTACCGGAAACGGCGCCGGTGAACCAGGGCGCGGCGAGCACCTCGACGAAGGTGTCGGCCAGCTCGTTGGCCCACACGAACCAGCTCCACAGCGGGTGTGACCCGGCCCGGATGCGGCCCACGAGCAGCCATTTCGCCGCCACCGTGATGCCGGCGGCGACCGCTCCGGCGGCCGCGAGCACCGGCCCGGCGACCAGGATCGCGACGAGGAGGTCGGTCGCCTCCCAGACCCGCACGAGCACGTAGGCCACCCCGGCGTAGAGCAGCACCGCGAGCGTCTGCGGCACCAGTCGGGTCAGCTCGACGAGCGCCCTTGCGATCTTGAGCCCGACCGGCGGGTCATAGGTACGTCCCGAGTCGGCCTCGCCTGCCGCCCGGCGCAGCGGCGCCGGCGGCGAGCCGAGCCAGCTCTCCCCCTTCTGCGCGCGCTTGCGGCGCGGCGCCGCACTGAGCACGGCGACCAGGGACGCCTTCGGCACCTTGCGGCCGGGCGCCGCCATGCCGGAGTTGCCGACGAAGGCCCGCTTGCCGATCTTCACCCGCTCGACACGCAGCCAGCCGCCGCCGAGCTCGTAGCCGCCGATCAGGGTGTCGTCGGCCAGGAAGCTCTGGTCGTTGACCTGCGTCAGACCGGGGATCATCAGGACCGTCGAGGCCTCGACGTGCTTGCCGATCTTCGCGCCCAGCGCCCGCAGCCACAGCGGCGTCAGCGTCGAGGAGTAGAGCGGGAAGAGCCAGGTGCGGGCCTCGTCGAGCACCTGCATCGTCGACCAGACGGCGACACCGGCCAGGCTGCGTACGGGATGTACGCCGGGGGCGATCGCCAGACCGGCGAGCCGCACCACCGCCCAGATCAGCGCGGCCAGGGTGGCGAATCCGGCCGCCACCGCGACCGGGCTCCAGGCCAGCAGCGTCCCGACGTCGGTGTAGGAGGTGGGCACGCCGGCGAGGGCGACGCCGACGAGCACACCGACGCCGATGGCGACCGCGGGAAGCAGAGCGAGGACGGCGGCCGCGATGCCGTAGAGGAGCATCCAGACCCGGGCTCGCGCCTCGGGCGGTTGCCACGGGCCACGCGCCTCCCGGGCGGCGCGTACGGCCGGCGAACCCGACCAGAACTCGCCCGCCGGCACCACGCCGAAGACCGCCGAACCGGGTCCGACCTCGGCGTCGTCGCCGACGCGTGCGCCCGGCAGCAGTGTCGAGCGCGCCCCGACGCGGGCCCGTTCGCCCACCTCGACCTCACCGAGATGAAGCACGTCACCCTCGATCCAGTGACCGGAGAGGTCGACCTCCTGCTCGATCGAGCAGCCCTTGCCGAGGGTGAGCATGCCGGTGACCGGCGGGAGACTGTGCAGGTCGACGTTCTTGCCCATCCGCACGCCGAGCAGCCGGGCGTACCAGAGCATCCACGGTGCCCCGGCGAGACCGTGGGCACCGAGCTCATCGACCGCGTGCGTCGCCAGCCAGAGCCGGAGATGGACCTTGCCGCCGCGGGGGTGCTCCCCGGGACGTACGCCGTGCAGGATGAGCCGGGCCGCGCCGGCGGCGAGCAGCATCCGGCCCGGCGGGGTCAGGAACGCGAGGACGGCCGGTACGAGGACCCACCAGCTGAGCGAGGGCAGCCAGGGCGCCCACGGCTGAGCGAGCGTCGTCCCGAGCGCGATCCAGGTCAGCCACCGCGGTGCCGCGAGGCAGCGCAGCAGGATCGTGGCGACCACCTGCGCGACCTGGGTCTTGAGGCGTACGGCCGGCACCTCGCGCTCGGAGAGCGCGGCGGAGCTTCCCATCTCGTCGATGTAGGTGGCCAGCGCTCCGAGCTTCGGTCGGTCGTAGATGTCGCCGAGCGCGACCTCGGGGAAGCGCTCGCGGATCAGGCTGACCATCTGGGCCGCGGTCAGGCTGCCGCCGCCGAGGTCGAAGAAGTCCGCCGCCGGCCCGGTGACCTCGGCACCGAGGACGTCGTTCCACAACCCGGCCAGCCAGGCCTCGGTGTCGCTGAGCCCCTCCCCCGAACCCGCGGAAGAGGCGAGCGGCCACGGCAGAGCGTCGCGGTCGACCTTCCCGCTCGTACGCGTCGGGAGGCTGTCGACCACTGCCAGCCGTGGCACCAGGGCCGCCGGCATGTCGGCCCGGAGCCGGGCGACGGAGGTGGCCTGGTCGAAGGTGTCGTCGACGGTGACGTAGCCGACCAGCAGGCTGTTGCCCGCGGCGCTCCTCCGCACCGCCGCCGCGGCCCCGACGACCCCGTCCAGCTGCAGCAGGGCGCTGTCGATCTCGCCGAGCTCGATACGCCGGCCGCCGAGCTTGATCTGGTCGTCGGCGCGCCCGCCGAAGAGCAGCCCCGCGGGGTCGTTGACGACCAGGTCGCCGGAGCGGTAGGCGCGCTCCCAGCCGAGAGTGGGCATGGGCGCGTACTTCTCGGCGTCCTTGGCCGCGTCCAGATAGCGCGCCAGCCCGACGCCGCCGATGATCAGCTCTCCGGTCTCGCCCTCGGCGACCTGGACGCCCGTGACAGGGTCGACGACGGCGAGGTCCCAGCCGTCGAGCGGGAGGCCGATCCGTACCGGTCCCTCGGCGGTCAGGCGGGCACCACAGGCCACCACCGTCGCCTCGGTCGGACCGTAGGTGTTCCACACCTCCCGGTCGGAGGTGACCAGGCGGGCGGCGAGCTCGGGCGGGATCGCCTCGCCGCCGGTGATCAGCAGCCGGACCCTGTCGAGCGAGGACGGCGGCCACAGCGCGACCAGTGTGGGCACCGTCGAGACGATGGTGATCTGGTTGGCGACCAGCCACGGACCGACGTCGACTCCCGAACGCACCAGCGCCCGTGGCGCCGGCACCAGGCAGGCGCCGTAGCGCCACGCCAGCCAGATCTCCTCGCAGCTCGCGTCGAAGGCGACCGAGAGTCCCGCCATCACCCGGTCGCCGACCCCGATCGGGGCGTCCTGGAGGAAGAGGCGTGACTCGGCGTCGACGAACGCCGCGGCGTTGCGGTGGGTGACCGCGACCCCCTTCGGGGTGCCTGTCGATCCGGAGGTGAAGATCACCCAGGCGTCGTCCTCGGTCGACGGCTCCTCCGGCTCCCGCGCCTCCCGGACCTGGGTCGCGGTCGTGACCCGCAGGTCGTTGGTCACGACCGCGGCGACCTGCGCCTCACCGAAGACCAGCCGGGCCCGCTCCTCGGGGTCGTCGGCGTCGACCGGCACGTACGCGGCACCCGCGCAGAGGATCCCGAGGATCGCGACGTACAGGTCGGTGGTGCCGCTCGCGATCCGCAGCCCGACCTTGTCCCCCGGCCCGATCCCGACGGCGTTGAGCTCGGCGGCCAGGTCTTCGGCGGCCTCCTCGAGCTCGGCGTACGTCAACAGCCCGTTGCCCGCGTCGACGGCCGGCTCGTCGGGCACCTGGGCCGCGGTGGCCCGGAAGATGTCGACGAGGGTCCGAGGCTCGGGCGCTAGCTCGCCTCGCAGCAGGGGGTCAGTCACACGACCACCTCCGTAGCGCAGGCGCCACGATACGGACGCGGTCGCGTGAAGCTTGGATGGTTCACTCGCTGACGCTCGCTCACACGCGGAGCCTTCCGGGGTCAGTTGAACGCATGACATACATCTTCGTTCTTTCTCGCTGTCGATTTGGTCTTGTTCCAGCCGTCATCCCCGGTGACAGACTCATTCCGAGTAGACGAAGGGGACGGCAATGACCAAGTACATGGTTCTGCTGCCGGCGAACGAGGCCTCCTGGGCCGAGTCGACGCCGGAGGAGAAGGCGGCCGGATACGAGGTGCACGGCAGGTTTGCGGCGCTGCTCGCCGAGCGCGGCCACGAAGTCACAGGGGGTGCCGAGCTGCACCACTCCAGCAAGGCCAAGACGCTGCGCGGGACGGGCGCGGAGGTGGCCATCACCGACGGTCCCTTCGCCGAGACCGTCGAGCAGGTCACCGGCTTCTACATCGTCGAGACCGATGACCTCGAGGACATGCTCGAGTGCTGCAAGGTGCTCGCCGATCGCGACACTGCGATCGAGGTCCGCGAGGTCGTCGAGCACGAGGGGATGTCCGCATGAAATACTTCCTGCTCATCCCCAACGTCGAGGCCGAGTGGCAGGCGAAGACGGAGGAGGAGAGGGATGCGTTGTTCGCCGTGCACGAGAAGTTCGCGGCACTGCTCGCCGAGCGCGGCCACACCGACCTGAGGCACGGCGCCGCGCTCGACCTTCCGTCGACGGCGGTGACCGTGCGTACCTCGGGCGTCACCGACGGCCCGTACACCGAGGCGGCCGAGCACCTCGCCGGGCTCTACGTCGTCGAGTCCGAGGACCGCGACGATCTGGCCGAGTGCTGCAAGCTGCTCGCCACGGTCGAGTCGGCGATCGAGATCCGCGCGGCGGACTAGGGCGACCCACGTCGATGCTGGAGACGCTGCTGCGCGAGGAGTGGGGCCGGTTGCTGGCCCTGCTCGTCGCGCAGTTCCGGCGGCTGGACCTGGCCGAGGACGGTCTGGCCGACGCCTTCGAGGCGGCCGCCCGGCGCTGGCCCGTCGACGGCGAGCCCGACAACGGGCCGGCATGGCTGCTCACCACGGCGCGGCGGCGGATCGTGGACCGGATGCGTTCCGAGGAGGTGCTGGCTCGCAAGATGCCGCTGCTCGCCGTGGACGCGGCGGTGACCCAGGAGGCGCAACGGGTGATGGTCGATTCGGGCGAGGAGGTCACCGACGAGAGGCTGCGTCTGGTGCTGCTCTGCGCCCACCCGACCCTGTCCCGCGAAGCCGCCGCGGCACTCACCCTCCGTCTGGTCCTCGGCGTCTCCACCGAGGACGTCGGGCGGCTCTTCCTGCAGTCGAAGGCGACGATGGCCGCACGGCTGACCCGGGCACGGAAGCGCCTCGCGGGCGCCTCCTTCGAGGTTCCCGCAGATCTCGCCGACCGGGTCGGGATCGTCGCCGAGGTCGCCTATCTCGCGTTCACGGCGGGCTACGCTCCAGGCACCGGTCCCGATGTCGTACGCAGCGACCTGGCCGGCGAGGCGATCCGGCTTGTCCGCGTCCTTCGGTCGATCCTCCCCGAGCCGGACCCGGAGATCGACGCCCTTCTTGCGCTGATGCTCCTGCAGCACTCGCGCCGAGCGGCCAGGATCGGGCCTGCCGGCGCTCTCGTGCTGCTCCCGGACCAGGACCGCGCACGCTGGCGGACCGACGAGATCGCCGATGCCCTCGCGATCCTCACCCCGCTCGCCCACGCGGCCCCTGCCCCCTATCTCCTCCAGGCGCTGATCGCCGCGGAGCACGCCCTCGCTCCCAGCTCCGAGACGACCGCCTGGAAGCGCATCGTCGAGCGCTACGACGAGCTCCTCGCGCTCCAGGACACCCCGGTCGTACGTCTCAACCGGGCCGTCGCGGTGGCCGAGGCCAACGGCGCCGAGGCCGGCCTCGCGGCGCTGGAATCGGTCGCTCTCCCGGGGCACCGGCTGCCTGCCGTACGTGCCCAGCTGCTGGAGCGGTCGGGGCGTCGCGACGACGCGATCGAGGCGTACGCGGAGGCCATCGCGCTCTGCACTCACGGGCCGGAGCGGGCCGACCTCGTCCGGCGACGGGACGCGTTGGAAGGTTTTGCACCCCAATCGCTAGACGAGAACGTTCTAGTTGCCACACTCGGTGATGTGACCCCGATCACTCTCCCTGACATCCTCGAGGCGATGGCCGACGCCATCCCCGACCGCACCGCCGCGTTCACCATGGAACACGCCTACAGCTTCGCCGAGGTCGACGAGCGCGCGACCAGGCTGGCCAACCACCTCCTCGGGCAGGGCATCAAACCCGGCGACCACATCGCCGTCCACTCCCGCAACCGGATCGAGTGGGTCGACGCCTTCTACGGGTGCATGAAGGCGCGCGCGGTGCCGATCAACATCAACCACAAGTACCTCCACGACGAGCTCGACCACCTCTACCGCAACTCCGACGCGGTCGCGGCGATCATCGGACCGGAGCACGTCGAGGCGGTCGCCGCCCTCGGCCTGGGCATCCCGACGCTGGTGATGGGCGAGGAGTACGACGCCGCGGTCGCCGCCGCGTCCAAGGAGCGCCCCGACATCGAGCGCAGCCCCGACGACCGCTACGTCATCTACACCGGCGGCACCACCGGGATGCCGAAGGGCGTCGTGTGGCGCCAGGAGGACATCATCCGCGCCGCGATGAACGCGAGCCGGTTCGGCGCTCCCTTCGACACCGTCGAGCAGCTCGCCCAGGAGGCTGCGGCACAGGAGTCGCCGATGGTGCTGCTGGCCTGCGGTCCGATGATGCACGGCGGCAGCCAGTGGATCATGGGCAACGGACATGTCGCCGGCTGCACGGTCTCGCTCTACACCGAGCCGGCCTGGTCGCCGGAGACGATCCTCGACCTGGTCCAGGCCGCCGGGGTCAACTCCCTCACCTTCCTGGGCGACGCGATGGGCCGCCCGGTCGCCGAGGCGATCCTGCGCGAGCCGGAGCGCTGGGACCTGAGCAGTCTGTTCGCCGTCTCCAACGGCGCGGCGCCGCTCTCCGCAGGGGTCCGCACCCAGCTCCGGGAGGCACTGCCGGGCCGCTACATCCTCGACTCCTACGGCGCCTCGGAGTCCGGAGCGACCGGCATGCAGGTCGATGAGGGCAACGAGGGCGCGCAGGCCGCGCCGAAGTTCCAGGTCGGGATGGACGTACAGGTCTTCGACACCGACATGAAGCCGTGCGCGCCTGGCGAGACCGGCATGCTCGCGCGCACCGGATCGATCCCGCTGGGCTACTACAACGACCCGGTCAAGACCGCGGCGACGTTCAAGGAGGTCGACGGGCAGCGCTGGTCGATCCCGGGCGACTTCGCGCGGCGCGAGGAGGACGGCTCGATCACCGTCCTCGGCCGCGGGTCGGGCTGCATCAACACCGGCGGCGAGAAGGTCTTCCCCGAAGAGGTCGAGTCGGTTCTGCTGCGTCATGCCGACGTCTTCGACACTGCGGTCGTCGGCACCCCGCACGAGCGCTGGGGCCAGCAGGTCACCGCTCTCGTGCAGCTCCGCGACGGCGCCGTGACCTCGACCGATGGGCTCCGCGAGCACTGCCGCAGCCTCATCTCCGCCTACAAGGTGCCCAAGGACATCCTGCTCGTGGAGCGAGTCCCCCGCACGCCCGTGAGCAAGGTGGACTATCGTGCGAGCGCTACGGTCGCCGCCGAGCTGCTCGAGGCGCGTACGTGACGACCGGCTGATCCGACGTACGGTTCGGTGCCGTACGGCCCTACCCCTGGAAAGCCTACGTCTCTGTGTCCGCCGTGATCCCCCTCACACTGCCCGACATCCTGGAAGCGATGGCCGATGCGATCCCCGACCGCACGGCAGTCGTCACCACCGACCGCGCCTACTCATACGCCGAGATCGACGAACGTGCCACGCGCCTGGCCAACCACCTGCTGAGCGTCGGCCTCGAGCCGGGTGCCCAGGTCGCCGTCCACGCGACCAACCGGATCGAGTGGGTCGACGCCCTCTACGGATGCCTCAAGGCCCGCACCATTCCGGTCAACATCAACCACGCCTACCGGCGCGACGAGCTCGCAAGGACGTACGCCGCCACCGACTGCGTCGCGGCCATCGTCTCCCCCGAGTTCACCGATGACCTCGACGAGCTCGACCTGAAGCTGGACCACCGGGTCGTCCTGGGACCCGACTACGACGCCAAGGTCGCGGCGGCCTCCAAGGAGCGGCCGAGCGTCGGACGTACGCCCGGCGACTGGCACATCATCTTCACCACCGGCACCACCGGCACCCCGAAGGGTGCGGTCTGGCGCCAGGAGGACCTGATCTGGGCCGCGCTGAACACGGTCCGCCGCAACGCGCCGATCCCATCGGTCGAGGGTCTCGCCGCCGAGGCGGCCGCTCGCGACTCGGGTGTCGTCCTGCTCGCCGGCGGTCCGCTGCTGCACGGGCAGAGCCAGCTGCTGCTCCTGCGGGCGCTGGTCGCCGGTGGCACTGCGGTGCTCGACACCTCTGCGTCGTTCTCGGCGGAGGCCTTCCTCGACCTCGCCGAGCAGGCCGGCGCCACCGCGATCACGCTGCTGGGCGACGCCCAGGCGCGACCGGTGGCCAAGGCCCGACTGACCGGCAAGAAGCGCTGGCCCCTGCACTCGCTCGCCGGCGTGTCCAACACCGCGGCACCGCTCTCCGACGGTGTCCTCTCCGTGCTTCGCAACGCGTTCGCCCGCCGGGTCATCGTCGACTCCTACGGCACCCTGGAGACCGGCGTCACCGGCTCTCGGGCCGACGACGGCTCGGCACTCGTGCCCGGCGAGGCGCGGTTCATGGTGGGTCCCGAGGTGGAGGTCTTCAACCCCGATCTCACCCCGGCGGCCCCCGGCGTCGAGGGTCTGCTGGCCCGCTCCGGCCCGGCCGCGCTCGGCTACTACAAGGACAACGCCCGCTCGGCCACCGCGATCAAGCTGATCGACAACCGGCGCTGGACCTTCCCCGGCGACCTCGCCCGTCGCGAGCAGGACGGCTCGATCACCCTGCTCGGCAGGGCCGCCACGCTCGTACGCACCGGTGACCTCGAGATCCACCCCGAGACCATCGAGGGCGTGCTCCTCGCCCACGAGGACGTCGTCGACGCCGCCGTCTTCGGCATGCCCCACCCGCGCTGGGGCCAGCAGGTCGCGGCGCTGGTGCAGCTGTCCCCGTCGACGGAGACCACCGCCGCCGCCCTGCGCAAGCACGCCCGCGACCGCCTCGGAGAGTCGCACGAGCCCAAGCTCGTCCTGCTCGTCGAGTCGGTGCCGCGTACGCCTGCGGGGACCGTCGACTACCGCGCCGCCACCGGCCTCACCGCCGACATGCTCAGCACCGGCGGCAAGACCCCGGACGAGACGGGCACCGACGCCGACAACTAGACGCCGCCGCATGGGCTGATATCCGCCCGCCGCGCCTATGGGCTGATATCCTCGCATTCATCGAACGAGTCGATATCAGCCCATAGGAGGCACCGTGGCGGACTATCAGCTCACCGCACGGTCACCTGAAGCGCTCGGTCAAGCCCTCGCACGCCTTCGGGCGAAGCGCGGCGTGACTCAGGACGAGCTCGCAGAGTCACTCGGCATCTCCCGGCGATACATCTATGAGCTCGAGGCCGGGAAGCCGAACCTGTACGCCACGCGCATCTTCGAACTGCTCCGAGAGCTCGGGGCACACATCGAGATCCATGCCCAGGTCGACGACGAGGGCCAGCACTGATGCGCGATCCGCTCGACATCTGGGTCTATGGCACACGGATCGCCACCCTGTCCGAGGCGTACGACGGCCGACTCACCCTGTCTTGGACCGATGAGTCGCAGGAACGTTGGCCCGAAGGGACGCGCCTACTGTCGGCAAAGCTGACGATCGGCGACGTGCCGGTTCCCGCACTGGTCAAGAACTATCTCGACGGACTTCTCCCAGAGGGGAACGCCCGGACCAACCATGCGATGAGTGCGGGCGTCCCGCCGGACGACTCGTTCGCGATGATCCGGTCGTACGGACGCGACACGACCGGCGCGGCCATCTTCGTCACCGAAGGGGCGGATGACCCCACCTCCAAAGGGCGATACGTGCCACTGACGCAGGACCAGCTCGCCGAACGAATTCAACACGCGGACGAACACTCGCCGGCGAGCGCCTTCGGGACGGCGGTTGAGTCGATCAGCCTTCCGGGAATGGTCCCGAAGATCGCCGTCCACCACGAGGACGGCGGCTGGTTCGCCTGCAAGGACGGAGCGCCGTCGACCTGGATCGTCAAGCGAGGCGGCTCGACGGAGTCCGGCATCGCTGATGTCGTCGACACCGAGGTCGCCTCTCTGACTCTGGCCCGCATGGTCGGCCTGACCAGCGTCGACGCGAAGATCCTGGAGTTCGAGGACGTACGTGCCATCGCGGTCTCCCGCTACGACAGAGACCTCGACGGGCCGCATCCTCGGATCCATCAGGAGGATCTAGCTCAGGCGATCGGGCTGAACACCCTGGATCCCAACCGGAAGTTCCAGTGGGGTTCGAAGATGCCGTCCTTGCGACACGCCGCCGACGTACTCCGCCTCGACGGCGGCAACCCGGACGACCTCCTGCGGCTGGTCACGTTCTCCCACCTCGTCGGCAACACCGACATGCACGCGAAGAACATCTCGTTCATCCGTCGGGCTGATGGGAGCGTGACCCTGAGCCCGGCGTACGACATCTCCATGCATCTCCACCACCGCAGGGACAACCGGCGGTTCGCGTTGGACGTCAACGGGAAGTTCCTCGTCGACGAGGTCACCATCGACGACGTGGTCGCGGAGGGCCGCTCATGGGGTCTGCCCGAACGACGCGCTCGGCGGGTTGTCGATACGACCGTCGCCGACCTCGCCAAGGCACTTGGCGGCATCGACCGCAGCGCCCACCCGGGCGTCTCAGCCGAGGCTTGGACCATCGTCGACGAGCGGGTCGCCGCTGCTTCCTAAGGGCTCGGGGAGGTGGTGTCCGAAGGGGACCTGCTGGACCTGCCCGAGGGCGGCGAGGACGGAGGGCAGCATCGCCTTGGCCGTGCGCTTGTAGCCCATCGCGCTGGGGTGGAAGTGGTCGATGGCGAACATCTCGTCGGGGTTGGTGATGAAGAACGGGCCGACGACCTCGGAGAGGGATACGACGTGGGCGCCGCGGGCCAGTGCTGTCTCCCGCTGGCCCTCGGCCAGCTGCTTGGCGATCCGGCGTCCGAGCGAGCGCAGCGGCTGCGGCAGGGGTCGCACCGCGCCCACGTCCGGACAGGTCCCGACCACGACCTCGGCACCACGCTCGCGCAGCGCGTCGATGACCTCCCCCAGCACCCGGGTGGAGTCCTTCTGCGGCACCCGGTGGGTGACGTCGTTGCCGCCGACGATGAGGACTGCGACGTCGGGCCGGTAGGTCGCCGGCAGCCCCTCGAGCTGGGCCGGGACCATCGAGGTCTCGGCCCCGACCACGGCTGCCGTACGCAGCCGCACCGGCCTCAGCAGCGCCTTGGCCGTGCCCTTGGCCAGCCGGGCGCCGAGGGTGCCACCCCTGGTCTCCGCGCCCAGCCCGGCGGCGATCGAGTCGCCGAGGACGAGGAGCTCGACCGGCGTACCTCCGTAGGTCTTCTTGTAGACCTTGTCGGCGTCGATCGCCTCCTCGCCCAGGGGCTTGCCGATCACGTCACGCGCGTGCGCCGCCTGTCTCTTCAGCAACGTCACGAACCCGGCACCAGCCGCCGCCCCCACCACACCGACTGCGCCGGCGACCCCGGCGGTCGCGGCGACCATGCCGAGCCATCTGGCCTCTTCACTCGTCTTCGCGCTGCTCACATTCCTTATCTGTAGCGCACGTGGGTGAACGCGAGGTTCCTTCGGCCCTTACGCCTGGGAGAGCCCGGCTTCCTCGAATGCGTCGTAGTTGGGGGCGATGGTGGCGCGAGGGCCGACGATGCCGCTGACCGCGTCGAGCGTCTTGAGACCGTGGCCGGTGTTGATGATCACCGTCTCCAGGCTCGGGTCGAGGGCGCCGGTCTCGACGAGCTTCTTGGTGACCGCGAGCGTGGTGCCTCCGGCGGTCTCGGTGAAGATGCCCTCGGTGCGGGCCAGGAGCACGATCGCGGCGCGGATCTCGTCGTCGGTGACCTCTTCGACAGCACCACCGGAGGAGCGGGTGGCGTCGAGGACGTAGATGCCGTCGGCCGGGTTGCCGATGGCCAGCGACTTGGCGATCGTGTCGGGCTTGACCGGGCGGATGGCGTCGACGCCGGCCTTGAACGCGGTCGCGACCGGGTTGCAGCCGGTGGCCTGGGCCCCGAAGATCCGGTAGGGCTTCTCCTCGACCAGGCCGAGCTTGATCAGCTCCTTGAAGGCCTTGTCGACCTTGGTCAGCTGGGATCCGGAGGCCACCGGGATGACGATCTGGTCGGGCAGACGCCAGCCGAGCTGCTCGGCGATCTCGTAGCCGAGCGTCTTGGAGCCCTCGGCGTAGAAGGGACGTACGTTGACGTTCACGAACGCCCAGCCCTCCTCCTCCGCGGCGATCTCCTGGGCCAGCTTGTTGACGTCGTCGTAGTTGCCGTCGACGGCGATCAGGTTGTCGGTGAAGACGGCGGAGTTGACCTGCTTGGGCTGCTCGAGGTTGCTCGGGATGAAGACCGCCGTCGGGATGCCGGCTCGCGCTCCTGCCGCCGCGACAGCGTTGGCCAGGTTGCCGGTGCTCGGGCAGGCGAAGACCTTGGCGTCGAGCTCGCGAGCGGCGCTCAGGGCACAGGCGACCACGCGATCCTTGAAGGAGTTGGTCGGGTTGGTCGAGTCGTCCTTCACCCAGATCTTCTCGATGCCGAGCTCACGCGCGAGGTTCTTCGCGTCCAGGAGCCGGGTGAAGCCGGGCTCGGTGTTCGGGCTCTGCTCGATGTCGTCGGGCACCGGCAGCAGCGCCTTGTAACGCCAGATGTTGCGGGGTCCGGCTTCGATCTCCTCGCGGGTCACGGCCGGGAAGTCATAGGCCACCTCCAGTGGCCCGAAACACTCCGGACAGGCGTAATGCGGTCCGAGCTCGATCTGGTGCCCACACTCCCGGCACGACAGCGCCGAGGCGTTGCCGAACGCACCCTCGCGCAGGCCCTTCGTCTCCGTGGTCGCAGCGCTCATGAGAAACCTCCTCCTCATCTTCCCCGATCACGTCTCTCGCGCCGGGCCGGAATTAGCACCTGCTCCCACGCCCTACCCGATGGTCGGGAGGAGGCTCGTGGTCGGTTGCCGGGACTTCACTGGGCCGTTCCCTCAGTCCCTCTCGATGAGCAGTAGCGATCGTACGGCAGGTATCCGCTGCCAAACACACCCGGGTTCCATTCCGCGGACCAGTCGTCCACCATCTGGACATCGGGGTCTAGCGAGCGCGGAGCCGCTGGCCACCTCGCCCCCAGGCATGATGGGCACGCAGCCGCTCGGCGCTCCGCGGGTGAGCCGGGGGCCGGCGACGAGGTCGTACGCCGCCCGCCAGCCCGGCACGACGAGCAGGTCACCGGGGTCGAGATCGGGCCAGTCCGCGGTGGCCGTCAGAGGCAGCCCCTGTGCGGAGAGCACCTCCCCCGGCTCGGCGCAGGGTCTGGGTCCAGGACTCCCGCTGCCGGAAGGACTCCTGGATGTCGATGACGAGAAGGGCTCGATTGCTCATGGTCACTCGCTTGCGCTCGCTCATGCGTCCATGATGCGAGCTGCCCGCTCGACGCACGAGGCATCAAGCGGGCAGCATCCGGAACGATCCGGTCAGGCAGCGGCAACCGTGCTCTGTGTGGTGGCCCCTTCCTCGGCAGCCGCGAGGGCGCCACGTACGACATCCCTGACATCGCTCACCAGGTTGATCTTCAGGGCCTGCTTCACCTCGTCGGGGACCTCGTCCAGGTCGGGCTCGTTGCGCTGGGGCACGAAGACCTCGGTCAGGCCGGCTCGCTGGGCGGCGAGCAGCTTCTGCTTGAGGCCGCCGATGGGCAGCACCCGCCCGGAGAGCGAGACCTCACCGGTCATCCCGACCTCGCTGCGCACCGGGCGACCGGTCGCGAGAGAGGTGAGCGCGGTGACCATCGTGATGCCGGCGCTCGGGCCGTCCTTCGGAACCGCACCCGCAGGCACGTGGACGTGGAGCGAGCGGTCGAGCACGGCCGGGTCGACGCCCAGCTCGGCAGCGTGCGAGCGGACGAAGGAGAGCGCGATCTGCGCGGACTCCTTCATCACCTCGCCGAGCTGGCCGGTGATGTTCAGCCCTGCCTGCCCCTCGGCCGAGGACGCCTCGATGAAGAGCACGTCCCCACCGAGCCCGGTGACGGCCAGTCCGGTGGCGACCCCCGGGACAGAGGTACGCTCCGCCGACTCCGGCGTGAACCGCGGCCGACCAACCAGGTCCTTGAGGTTGTCCAGGCCGATCTCGACGTGCTCCGCACCGGTCGCCAGCCGCGTCGCCACCTTGCGCAGCGCCTTGGCGATGAGCCGCTCGAGCTGGCGTACGCCCGCCTCACGGGTGTAGTTGGCAGCCAGCTCACGCAGGGCGTCGTCGGTCACCGTGGCCTCCTCCGAGGTCACCGCGGCGCGCTCGAGCTGCCGGGGCAGCAGGAAGTCACGGGCGATGGCGACCTTGTCGTCCTCGGTGTAGCCGTCGATCGTGACCAGCTCCATCCGGTCCAGCAGCGCCGACGGGATCTGCTCGACCACGTTGGCCGTGGCGATGAACAGGACGTCGGAGAGGTCCAGGTCGAGCTCGAGGTAGTGGTCGCGGAAGGTGTGGTTCTGCGCCGGGTCGAGCACCTCGAGCAGCGCGGCGGCAGGGTCACCCCGATAGTCGGAGCCGACCTTGTCGACCTCGTCCAGGAGCACGACCGGGTTCATCGAGCCGGCCTCCTTGACGGCCCGCACGATCCGGCCCGGCAGCGCGCCGACATAGGTGCGCCGGTGACCACGGATCTCGGCCTCGTCGCGGACACCGCCCAGCGCGACCCGGACGAACTTGCGTCCGAGCGAGCGCGCGACCGACTCACCCAGCGAGGTCTTGCCGACCCCTGGCGGGCCGGCGAGCAGCACCACGGCACCGGATCCACGGCCGCCGATGACCTGCAGGCCCCGTTCGGCACGTCGGGTCCGCACCGCCAGGTACTCCACGATCCGGTCCTTGACCTCGTCGAGGCCGTGGTGGTCGGCGTCGAGCACCTCACGAGCCGCGACCACGTCGGTCGAGTCCTCGGTCCGGACCGACCACGGCAGCTCCAGCACCGTGTCCAGCCAGGTGCGGATCCAGGCGGTCTCGGGGTTCTGCTCGGAACCACGCTCGAGCTTGTCGACCTCGCGCAGCGCGGCCTCGCGTACGGCCTCGGGGAGGTCGGCGGCCTCGACGCGGGCCCGGTAGTCATCGGACCCCTCGGGCTCGCCCTCGCCGAGCTCCTGGCGGATCGCGGCGAGCTGCTGGCGCAGCAGGAACTCCCGCTGCGTCTTCTCCATGCCCTCGCGTACGTCCTCGGCGATCTTGTCGCTGACCTCGGACTCCGCGATGTAGTCCTTCGCCCAGGCGATCACCTTCTCGAGGCGCTCGGTGACATCCGGCGTCTCCAGCAGCTCGCGCTTGGCGTCGTCGTCGAGATAAGGCGCGTAGCCGGCGGTGTCGGCGATCTCCGACGGCTCGGTGAGCCGGTTGACCTGGTCGATGACCGGCCAGGCCTCGCGACGCTGGAGCACCGCGACGACCAGCCGCTTGTACTCCTCGGCCAGCTCCTTCGCGTGCTCCGTGGTCGTCTCGGTGGCGGTCTCGACCTCGACCCACAGCGCTGCGCCGGGTCCGGTCACGCCGGAGCCGATCTTCGCGCGGCCGACGGCCCTCAGCACCGCCGCAGGCTCACCGCCCCGGAACCGGCCGACGCGCTCGATCGTGGCGACAGCGCCGTACGTCGCATACCGGTCCCCCAGCCGCGGCGCGACCAGCAGCCGGCTCTCCGAGCCGGCCCGGGCGGCATCGATCGCGGCCTGAGCGGCCTCGTCGAGCTCGATCGGTACGACCATCCCCGGCAGGACCACGGCATCCGAGACGAACAGCACAGGAAGCTTGTCCATTTGCGGACCCTCCTAGAAGAGTTGAGTGATACTGGCTCAACTTCCGGGAGCAACCGGATGTTCCCTCCGGTTATCGTGTTCGCTGTCAGCGGACGGCGTCGTCAGTCAGCCGCCGCAGCAGCTCCAGCACACCGTCCGGCCCCTGCACCTCGAGATCGGCGAGCTCCGCGAGCAGACCCCGGTCGGGGCCGGCGTGGGAGTAGACGAGCAGCGTCGCCGACCCGGTGGTCTTTCCCCAGGCCCTCACGGCCTCGAACGCCTCGATGTCACCCAGGTCGTCGCCGCCGAACAGGATCGCGCCGGGCGAGACCTCCGAGATCAGCGTGTCGATCGCGTGACCCTTGTGCATGCCGGGGGCACGCACCTCGATGACCTGCTTGCCGGGCTCGATCACCAGTCCATGCTCGGCCGCCAGCGATGTCAGCGGCGGGAGCAGACGTGCGGCGACGCCGTCGGGGTCGGGGAACCGGCGGGTGTGGACACCGACGGCGAGACCCTTCTCCTCGATGTAGGCGTCCTGTGCCCCGTGGGCGGCGAGCACCGCCGGCAGCGCCGCCTCGAAGGCGGCCAGTCCCTCGGGCGGCGGCGGTCCGACGACGACCCGGTCGGCACCGCTCCAGCGCTCGTTGCCGTACTGCCCGAAGACGTACAGCTCCTTGCCCTCCTCCGCGAGCGCATCGGCGATCGCGGCCAGGCCGCCGAGCTCGACGACCTGTCCGGCCGGACGGCCGGTGACGATGGCCAGCGCCTTCACCCGGGATGCGAGCGCGATCAGGACCGAGGCCGCGTCCGGATGGATCCGAGCCGCAGCGGGGTCTTCGACGATCGGGGAGAGCGTGCCGTCGAAGTCGAGACCGACGAGGGTCTCGGCGGCAGCAGCCGCGATCGCGGCGTACTTCTGCTCTCCTGCGGTGCCATCAGGCTGGGGTTCGGCCATGCCTCAACTGTGACACGCCAACGACCTCGGGGCCGACCGGGCGGGCGCCGCCGTGTGTCAGATCACACATCGTCGAGAACGGCCGGAAAGCCTCAGAGAGCCCCGGTCAGAACCACCGTCAGCCGGTCGCCCTTCATCGAGCCCTCGACCAGCAGATGGGTGCGTTTGATATCGAGGTCATCGGCGAGCTGCTGGCCCTCGCGCTTCATCTCGGGCGGGTAGTAGACGGTGCTCTCCGGGACGGAACCCATCCAGTTGTCCTCGCCGACGACGTTCCAACCGACCGTGGTCGCCTTCGCTGCGACGTCGCCGGCCAAACCGGCGATGTTCGACTGGTTGTAGACCTCGACGCTGACCTTGGCTCGGTCGACGGGCGAAGGCTCGGCCTTCGGCGGCTTCTTCTCCTCGGCCTTGGCCGCCTTCGGTGAGGCCGACGGCGAGGCCGATGGGCTGCCGCCGGCCTGGGCGATCTCCTTGCCCTCGTCGCCATCGCCACCGGTGATCCAGAAGATGATCACCGCGGCGATGACGGCCACCACGCTCAGCGCGATGACGGGTGTGGGGAGCGCGACGCCACGCTCACCCTTCGAAGGACGTACGCAGCCGGTCATTCAGACCTCGAAACCGAGCCGTCTCGCCGAGCGCTGACGCTGCCGGGCCGCGCGGAGCCGCCGCAGGCGGCGTACCAGCAGAGGGTCGGCCTCGAGAGCCTCCGGCTTGTCGATGAGGGCGTTGAGCACCTGGTAGTAACGGGTCGCGGACATGTTGAACGCCTCGCGCACGGCCGCTTCCTTGGCCCCGGCGTACTTCCACCACTGACGCTCGAAGTCGAGGATCTGCTTGTCGCGTTCGCTGAGGCTCGCGGGGTCCTCGCCTGGGCCTGTGACCTGCACGTTGACAGCGCTCATTCCTCGTCCCCCGGTGTCGTCTGCATCTGACCACACCCTAACGCGCCGAACTACACCGCTGTGGTTCACCCTCCCGGCGTGTTACTCGACAGGTATTCCGACCGGGGGGCCGTAAGTCACGGGTGGAACGACTCCGCGCCGAACCTGGCCCGGGTCCATTACAGTCGGAGATGTGCAGGCTGACCTGGTAATCGTGGCCAATCGGCTCCCCGTGGATCGTGTGGAGATGCCGGACGGAACGAAGGCGTGGCGACGCTCCCCAGGAGGCCTGGTCAGCGCCCTCGAGCCGGTCCTGCGGGCCAACGACGGTGTCTGGATCGGCTGGCCCGGGGGCATCGACGAGGACCTCGAACCGTTCGAGGACGACGGGCTCCACCTGCTGCCGATGACGATGACCGCGCAGGACATCGAGGAGCACTACGAGGGCTTCTCCAACGGCACCCTGTGGCCGCTCTACCACGACGTCGTGGCCAAGCCGGAGTTCCACCGCGAGTGGTGGGACGGCTACCAGCGCGTCAACCAGAGGTTCGCCGAGAAGTGCGCAGAGGTCGCCGCGAAGGGTGCGACCGTCTGGGTGCAGGACTACCAGCTCCAGCTGGTCCCGCAGATGCTGCGCGAGCTCCGCCCCGACCTGCGCATCGGCTTCTACCTGCACATCCCGTTCCCACCGGCCGAGCTCTTCCAGCAGGTCCCCTGGCGCCGCCAGCTCCTCGAGGGCCTCCTCGGCGCCGACCTGGTCGGCTTCCAGCTGCCCCAGGCGGCCCAGAACTTCGTCCGCCTGGTGCGCCAGCGCGTCGGCCACAAGACCCACCGTGACCTGGTCTATCTCCCCGACGGGCGCACCGTGCACGCGGCCGCCTTCCCGATCTCGATCGACTTCCTCGGCTTCGACGAGATGGCCCACGACGAGGGCGTCAATCAGCGCGCCAAGGAGATCCGCCAGCAGCTCGGCGACCCGAAGAAGATTCTGCTCGGCGTCGACCGGCTCGACTACACCAAGGGCATCTACGCCAGGCTGCGCGCCTACGGCGAGATGCTCCGCGACACCGAGCTCGACGTCGAGGACGCGATCTTCGTCCAGGTGGCGGTGCCGTCGCGGGAGCGTGTCGAGCAGTACCGCAAGCTGCGCGACGACATCGACCGCCTCGTCGGCCGCCTCAACGGCGACCTCGGCCGCATCGGCCGTCCCGCGATCTCCTACCTCCACACCTCGCTCCCCCGCGCCGAGATGGCCGCGCTCTACCGCGCCGCCGACATCATGGTCGTCACCCCTTACCGCGACGGCATGAACCTGGTCGCGAAGGAGTACGTCGCCTGCCGCTACGACAACGACGGCGCCCTCGTCCTCTCCGAGTTCGCCGGCGCGGCCGAGGAGCTGCGCCAGGCCTGGCTCGTCAACCCCTACGACATCAACGGGATGAAGGCGGCGCTGCTCGAGGCGTACAAGGCCGAGCCGAAGGAGCTGACCCGACGGATGCGGGCGATGCGCAAGCAGGTCGCCTCCAAGGACGTACGTTACTGGGCAGACTCCTTCCTCGAGGAGCTCGCCGCGGTGCAGGGCAGCCACACCAAGAGCGTGCTTCCGCCCAACGCCCACTAGGGCCGCCCAAGTGGCTAGAGTCGAGGCGTGACCACCAACTCTGACCCGATCAGGTGGGGAATTCTCGGCACCGGCCGGATCGCCCACTCCCTCGCCACCGATCTGATGCTCGTCCCCGACGGCCGGCTCACGGCCGTCGGCTCCCGGAGCAAGGAGTCCGCGGAGACGTTCGCGAAGGAGTACGCCGCCAACGGCCCGGTCCGCGCACACGGCTCCTATGAGGAGCTGGCCGCCGACGAGGACGTCGACGTCGTCTACGTCGCCACCCCCCACTCACACCACCTCGAGCACGCCACCCTCATGCTCGAAGCCGGCAAGCACGTGCTGTGCGAGAAGGCGCTGACGCTCAACGCCGCCGACTCCCAGAAGATGGTCGACCTGGCCACCTCCAAGAAGCTCTTCCTCATGGAAGCCATGTGGATGGCGACCAACCCGATCATCCGGCGCCTCGTCACGGACGTGAAGTCGGGCCGCTTCGGGGTCCCCCGTCACGTACACGCCGAGCTCGGCTTCGTCGCCGACCCCGAGCAGCACCAGCGTCTCCTCGACCCCGCGCTCGGGGCCAGCGCGCTGCTCGACATGGGCATCTACCCGCTCACCTTCGCCCACCTGCTCTTCGGCGAGGCCCGCGCGCTGACCGCCCAGGCCAACCTCGGCGAGGGTGCCGACGGCGCCACCTTCGACCTCGACCTCGTGATGACCGGGAAGTACGCCGGCAACGAGCTCTCCACCATGGTCTCCTCGGTCACCTCCTACTCCTCGCGCTCGGCGGCCATCGCCACCGACCAGGGCCGCGTCGAGCTGACCGACTTCCACCACCCGTCCTCGGCGGTCTTCAAGCCCGCCAACGGCGACGAGCCCGTCGAGATCGTCGGCGACGAGCCCGTCATCGGCGCCGCGTACGGCAACGAGATCGTCGAGGTGCAGCGCTGCCTGCGCGAAGGCCTCCTGGAGTCCCCGCTGGTGCCCCACAGCCAGACGCTCAGCCTGATGCGCCAGATGGACATGATCCGCGAGTCCATCGGCGCCCGCTACGCCACCGAGTCCTGACGAGAAGTCACCCCCGTCGGCCGAGACGTCAGCTGCGTGGGGGGGGGGGGGGGCCCCGGGGGGGGGGGCCCCCCCCCCC